>CAIKZY010000164.1 GCA_903832025.1 uncultured Actinomycetes bacterium | reverse complement strand
GGTCTTCACCGCGCTGTCACCATGCTGGGCCTTGGCCTGCGCCTCGGTCAGGCCGACACTGCCGATTTCCGGTTCGCAGTAGGTGACCTTGGGAATATTGACGTCGGCGATCACGATCGGATTGAGGCCGGCTATTTCCTCGGCGACGAAGATTCCGTGCTGAAACCCACGATGGGCAAGCTGCAAGCCAGGGGTGATGTCACCGACGGCGAACACGCCGGGCACGTTGGTCCGTTGGCGTTCGTCAACCAATACCCAGCCTCGCTCCATCGCGATGCCTTGCTCCTCGTAACCCATGCCTGTTGCATTCGGTCCGCGTCCAACGGCAACCAGCAGGATCTCGGCATCGAACGTTTTGCCGTCTTCCAAGACGACGTGCACTCCCGTGTCATCCTGGGTCGCTGAGGCAAACCGAATACCGGTGGAGAAGTTGATCCCGCGCTTGCGGAACGCCCGCTCCAATGCCTTGGAGACCGCCTCATCCTCATTGGGCACCAAGTTCGGCAAGCCTTCAATGACGGTGACATCAGCGCCAAATGACTTCCAGACAGATGCGAACTCGACACCGATCACTCCGCCGCCGAGCACGATCACCGAAGAAGGCACATACTCCAGGTTCAATGCTTGATCGCTGGTCATGATCCGGCCGCCGATGTCCAGTCCCGGAAGCGTGCGGGCGTAGGAGCCCGTGGCAAGAACGACATTTGTGCCCGTGTGGCGCTCGCCGTTGACTTCGACCTCGTTCGGTCCGACTAGGCGGCCGGCACCTTCGATAAACGTGACGTTGCGACTCTTCACCAGGCCCTGCAGGCCCTTGTACAGCCGGCCAACCACGCCATCGCGGTAGGCGTTGACCTTGGACATATCGATGCCCTCGAATGTCGCCTGGACGCCGAACTGCTCCGACTCGCGCGCGCTGTCTGCTACTTCGGCTGCATGCAACAGGGCCTTGGTGGGAATGCAGCCGCGATGCAAGCAGGTGCCACCGAGCTTGTCCTTGTCGATCAGGATGACGGACTTGCCGAGCTCAGAGGCTCGCAGTGCACAGGCGTAGCCGCCACTTCCGCCGCCAAGAATGACCAGGTCTGCGTGTGCCACTGGGGCTCCCTACCTATCGCTACTGCGCGCAAGTCGCATCATGTGCGTGCGCCCGGATCCGGGGGAGCCGGTAGCCCCTATCTTGCCGCAAGGTCATTGGCTACCTGCACGAAGGTGCGCACGGCGGCACCTGTGCCGCCCTTGGGGGTGTATCCGTAGGCAGCCTTGTCATTCCAGGACGGGCCGGCAATGTCGATGTGCACCCAGGCCTGGCCCTTTGGGATGAAGTGTTGCAGGAAGACTCCTGCGCTGAGCATGCCGCCGAAACGGTCCCCAATGTTGGCAATGTCCGCGGTGGCCGAGTCCAGCGATGGCCGCAGGTCAGCCGGTAACGGCATAGGCCACGACGGCTCACCGACCAGTTCAGCCGCCGCGCATACCTGACTTCGAGCAGAATCATCGTTACTCATGACACCGGCGATGCGCGAGCCAAGAGCCACCCGCGCAGCCCCGGTGAGCGTTGCGACGTCGATGAGCATGTCCGGATGCTCCTTCACGGCCATTCCTAATGCATCTGCCAGCACCAGTCGGCCTTCAGCATCGGTATTGAGGACTTCCACCGTGGTGCCATCGAACATGGTGATGACATCGCCGGGGCGTTGGGCATCACCGGATGGCATGTTCTCGGCGGTGGGCACCCAGCCGGTGACCCTGAGGGGTAGTGAGAGCTCAGCAATGGCCTTGACGGCGCAGATCACCGCTGCCGCCCCACCCATGTCACCTTTCATTTCGTCCATACCTGCTGCTGGCTTAATGGAGATACCGCCTGTGTCGAAGGTGATGCCTTTGCCCACCAATGCCAGGTGCGCGGTGGCACCGGCGGGGGCGTACTCCAGTTTCACCAGCCGCGGGGGATGGCTCGAGCCTTGACCCACGGCAAGGATGCCGCCGCAGCCATCACGCTTGAGTGCCTTCTCGTCCCACACGGTCACCTTCACCGGCTGGCCGGCAACGGCAGACTTGGCCGCTGCAGCCAGATCCGCGGGGAACAGGGCGTTGGGCGGGGTGTTGACTAGGTCGCGAGCCAGATGGACTGCCTTCACCACTGGCTGCACCTGGGACACCTTGCTTCGTACCGACTCGGCCTGCGCAGCAGGGACGATGATGGTCACGATTGCCGGCGGAGCAGGTGCCTTGCCGGGTGCGGACTTGAATGCCCGAAAGTCGTATGCGGCCAGTCCGGCGGCCAACGCGGCCTCCGCTGCGTTGTCCCGATCGGCTACGACCGCTACCTTGCGCGAACCCACGCATGCGCGCACGGCCGAGCCGATGGCCTGCCGGTAGGTCTCAGCGTCGCCAATCTTTTGCGAGTCACCGGTTCCCACGACGATGACGGCCTTTGCCTTCAAACCACTCATCGCGCCGAGCTTGCTCACCTCACCGGCCTTGCCGGTTGCGCCCAGAGTGGCCAGCGCAGCCAGAATCTTGCTCTGTTGCGCGGCGGTGACCCCGTGGGTCATCAGGGTGACCCCGCGACCCTTGGGCATCGCAGTGAGGACCAGGACGTCGCAGGAGGTGGCGTTGGCAGGAGTCGTCGCAAGGCTCAGATTCATGAAATCAGCCTATTGCTAGCGTTGCGGGATGAGCCAGGGGAATCTGCGAACTACTGCACTTCATGAACGCCATCTTGCGGCTGGCGCCAAGATGGCCGATTTCGGTGGCTGGGACATGCCGATCGAGTACGTCGGCGTCCTCGGAGAGCATGCTGCGGTGCGTAATGCCGTGGGAATCTTCGATGTCTCACACATGGGCAAGCTCGACGTCCGCGGTCCAGCCGCAGCGCAGTGGCTCAATTCGTTGCTCGCAAATGACCTGGATCGCATTGACAACGGGCAGGCTCAGTACTCGATGCTGTGCAACGACCATGGTGGGGTGATCGACGACCTGATTGTGTACCGGTGGGCTGACGACCACGTGTTCATCATCCCGAATGCATCGAATGCGGATGCGGTCTACGAAGTGTTGTGCGCGAGCCGTCCTGCGGACATGCAGGTTCAGAACTTGCACGAGGATCTCGGCATCATCGCGATACAAGGACCAGCAAGCACCGCAGTGCTGGCGGTCCTTGACCTTCCCACCGAGCATGCGTACATGTCGATGGTCCAGGCCTCATTTGCTGGCTTTTCGGTGACGGTGTGCCGAACGGGATACACCGGGGAACACGGTTACGAGATTGTCGCGCCGACAGGAGCGTTGGTTGCTCTATGGGATCAACTCGTAGCCGCTGCCGAAGAGGTTGCGGGCATGCCCGCCGGTCTGGGTGCACGAGACACGCTGCGCACTGAGATGGGCTACCCATTGCATGGGCAGGACATCTCTCCGGAGATCTCACCGGTCACGGCCGGCATCGCATGGGCTGTCGGATGGGAGAAGCCAGCCTTTCACGGTAGACAGGCGTTGCTCGCAGAACGGGCCGCTGGACCTGTGCGCCGGCTACGCGCCATCACGGCCTTGGACAGAGGAATCCCGCGGCCGCACATGCACGTGCACGTAAGTGCCATCGACGGACCGGTGGTTGGCGAGGTCACTTCGGGCACTTACTCTCCGACGTTGAAACAGGGCATTGGCCTGGCACTGTTGGATGCTGCGATCCAGCCAGGTGAGACCGTGGTCGTCGATGTTCGCGGGCGGCCCTCGAAGTTCCTGGTCACCAAGGCTCCGCTGGTTCAGCCGTCAACGAAATAGCGGACGTACTACGCGCCGATCAGGGCTGCGGTGACCAACGCGGCGACGAAGGCGCACTCGATCGTCGCACCGAAGACATCCCCGGTGACTCCACCCAGTCTCCGCCGACAGATGATCAAAATCGATGTCGCTGCCGTACAGGCGATGAGCGGCACCAGCAGTGCCTCGGCTCCGCCCCACCACGCCCACAAGCTTGTCACGAGCGCAGTCCAGCCGATTGCCACCGAGACGCGGGTAGATTGCGCGACCGTAGCTCCCAGTCCGTGATCTCGGGCCGGGGGCAGCCACTTGGTGCAGGCCCACACCACCCCAACGCGGGAGGTCACCAGCGCCAGGAGCAATGACCAGTAGCGGTGGGCATCGCCATTGATCGCGCACAAGGAACTGGTCGAGGCGATGATGGAAAAGATCAGCACCAACACGCCGAATGGGCCGATGTCAGACTTTCGGGCAATCTGCAATGCCTGTTCGGCGGGTTTGCCGCTGCCGAGCGCGTCTGCGGTATCAGCGAGTCCGTCCAAGTGCAGCCCGCGTGTAAGCCAGGTCAGCAATGCCAGGCAGATCACTGCGCTGACGACCGGTGCGCGGTGGATCAGGAGTGGGAGTCCTGCCAGAAGGCCAAGCACCGTTGCGGTAAGCGGTGCCAGTGAGATTGCCAGACCAGCAACAGGCCTGTCCAGGTGGGATGGCGGTCGGACGGGAAATCGCGTGAACGTGCCGATAGACAGGCGTATCGCGTCGAGCATCATCGAGCGCTCACCTCAGGATGCATCCTTATCCGACACTCCCGCTTGCTCAAACGTGGCCATGTTGGCCAACGTGGCTATCGCGGCTTGGAGGATGGGAAGTGCGACCAGTGCCCCGGTTCCTTCTCCCAGGCGAAGTCCAAGGTCCACGATCGGCTCAAGGCCCAGGTGGGACAGGGCCAGGTGCTGGGCTTGCTCGGTCGATAGGTGCCCGGCGCGCCACCACGCTTTCGCCTCGTCTGTGATCGCATTGACAACCAGCGCGCAGGCACACGAGACGGTGCCATCCAAGATGACTGGAACGCCGCGGACCGATGCCTGGATCAAGAATCCTGACATTGCCGCGAAGTCCGCACCACCTACGCACGCCAGCAGTGCGAGGGGGTCATCGCGGAATTCCTGGCCGCGGACCATGGCCGCTCCCACCGCATTGCGCTTTCGCTCCCAGGTTTCCTGGTCGATGCCGGTTCCGCGACCGGTTACTGTCTGGGCGTCAACAGCGCACAGCACGCCGATCAATGTGGAGGCTGGGGTGGTGTTGCCGATCCCCATGTCACCGGCGATCAGCAGGTCTGCGCCCGAATCGATCTCCTGATCGGCCACCTGTCGGCCAACGGCGAAGGCGGCAACTGCCTGATCCAGGCTGATGGCAGGTTCTCGATCTATGGAGCCACTAGATCGCACTACCCGATGCGCGACGGCATCTGGTGCGTCTACGGCATACGAGGGATCGGCATCAACGCTGATATCCACCACGCGCACCGATGCCCCGGTAAGTTCTGCCAGGACATTTGCTGCCGCGCCGCCACGGACGAAGTTGAGCACCATCTGCGCTGTGACCTCCGGCGGATAGGCGGATGTCATTGCCGTTCGGGCAATGCCGTGATCACCGGCGAAGATCACCACGCGCGCACGGGTAAAGGCTGACGGCGGGCATGTGCCTTGCACTGCACAGGCCCACAATGACAATTCTTCGAGTCGGCCCAGCGCGCCAGTGGGCTTGGTGAGGAGGCCTTGTCGCTGGGCTCCATGCGCCCGTGAGGTTTCATCGGGAGTCGCGATCGCTATCCCTATTAGCGCCAGATGATGCATCGTCAACTCCTCTTAATGGGTATTGGTTGGCCTACGACGACCAAATCGACCGCGTCGCACGCCTGTGCCAGCTGAGCGTTGGTCATGCCAAGCAGGTCCGCAAACATGCGACCTGAGGCATTGGCGGGAATGACACCTGACCCGACCTCGTTGGTTACCAGAATGACGTCGGCCTTGCAGGCCCCAAGCGAGGCGACAAGTGATGTCACAGCGCCAACAGCGGTGTGGCGGGCCAGTGCAGGGTCATCCCAGGCGCAGGCGGCGTCGATCGTGCGCGTTAACCACACGGTGATGCAGTCGATCAAGACGACCTCGTTTGCCCGTGCGTGATTGAGCACCTGGGGTAGGTCGATGGACTCAATAGTCGTGAAGTGTGTTGGCCTGCGTGCACGATGTGCTCGTAGTCGCTCCTGCCACTCCTCATCCAGGGCCGGGTAACCGGTCGCCACGTATGTGACGGCCCGGGAGTGTGACGCCAAGACCTCCGCGTACGAGGACTTACCAGAGCGCGCACCGCCGGTCACCAATCGGCTGCGCGCGCCACCGATGTCGGCGAGATCAGGCACGATGCGGGCACCGATGTCGGCAAGGCGTGCGGCCAGTTCGCCCTCGGGCGGATTGTGATGGCTGAGGTGAATGGCGATGACATCGGTGTGCTCATCAATGGCATTGACCGTCCTCAGCAATGCCACTGTCTGAGTGAACGTGTCCAGGTCGTGGTGACCTGTGCGGTGATCGACCGTGGTGCCGAAGGTCTCATCGAGCAACACGATGTCAAAGTGTGCCTCGGCCACTGATTCCGCCATGTCGGACGTGAATGCGGCCGTGTCGGTGCCGTACAACAGCCGAGCTCCGTCAGGGGCAGTAATGTCGAACAGCACGGCCTGCTCGGCGATGACATCATTGCCATACGGATCATGATTGGCAGCAAGCACGCTCACTTGATACGTTCCCAGGGCACTGCGTGCAGCGATCACCTCACCTGCAGTGACGACGTGCAATGTGACCGGGTCATCAGGCCCGACCCAATCCCGGCAGGAATCAATAGCTGACTGCGGCCCCCACACGTGAAGTTCGCCCAGTCGGGAAATCCATTGACGCCAAAGCAACAACGACGGTGCCAAGTGATCGGGGTGGGCGTGCGTGAGCAGCAGGTGCTCCACCGATGCCAATGACCAGCCCGCCGCACTCGCTGCGTAGCCGGCGGTTGGACCAGCATCGATCATCAGCGTGCTATCAACCAGTGCAGCCGTGGCTTGTCGATGGCGCCCAGACATACGCATGGATTCACACGATTGGCAGTGACAAAACGGATTGGGCCAGCCGTCGGCGGAACCGGTACCGAGCATGCGTAGGCGCATCAGTGAGTCACCTGCGCAATGCTGACAGTTGTCCCAAACGCTGCCTTTCGAGCCATGCGTCGCAGGACCAGTAACACCGGTCTGCCGGCGATCACGATGAGCATCACGGTCAAAATGGCTCGTGGCACATCGAATCCCAATGAGGTCACAACATCAAAGCGCAGCCAGGCAAGGAGATTTCCGCTGATCGGCGCCCCGGGAACATAGGCCAGTTGCCGGGCAAGCCCGGCGGTGAACGGCCAGAACCACAGGTTCAGCAGTAGGCCATACCCCAGGCACGCCACTGCACCATATGCGCTGCACAGCAAGATTTCCTTCTTCCCGGACGCTGCGGGAAGGAGACCTGCTCCCAGGCCAACCCACGCCGCGCCGAGCATCTGGAACGGAAGCCATGGCCCGACGCCGCCGGTGATCAATGCGGAGCTGAACATGGAAATCGATCCGAGACAAAAGCCGAATCCAGGGCCAAGTGCTCGGCCGCCAAGGATGAGCACGGCCCACATTGGCTCCAGCCCGGCAACGCCACCGCCGAGCGGGCGAATGGCGGTGATCACGGCACTGAGCACTCCGAGCATGGCCACACTCTTTGCGTTCAAGGCCCCGTCACTGAGTTCGGCGAGCATGACCACGATCAGCAACGGCACGAAGAGCGCGAAGATCCACGGGGCGTCACCTGCATGTGCGACGGCCGATGATGACGGCGCCGCGATGAGCGGCCAGCCAAAGGCGACGAGTCCGGCAATCGATGTCACTGCGATCGCGATCAGCGTGCGAGGGCGAAGTGGAACCGCTGAAGTGCTCATCCGGCCTGCTCGTGCAGTGCGATGGCCACCTCGGCAACGGTCAGCCACTGCTGAGGAGCCAGCACCTTTGCGACTTGCGGTGCGAACATCGGTGATGCTGACAGCACATGAGCTGTGCTGCCATCGGCAACAATCTGTCCATCTGCCAGGACAACCACCCGCGTGGCAACCTCTGCTGCCAGTTCAACATCGTGGGTGGCCAGGACGACCGCATGCCCGGCTGCTGCCAGGTCAGCCAAGATGGCGACCAGCCGTGTCTTGGTCGGGTAGTCAAGCCCTCGAGTTGGCTCATCGAGCAACAGCAGCGGGGGCCGTGCTGCGAGCACGATCGCCAGTGCAAGAACAAGCCGTTGTCCTTCGGACAGATCACGGGGGTGAGTGCTGTCATTGATCTCCGGTGCCAGCAGTGCCAGCAGCGCGCGAGTGGTCCCCGCTTCTGCGTGTGCGTCCTTGTCGCCGGCCCGGCATTCTTCGGCGACCGTTGCAGCTTCCAGGAGGTCTGCGGGATCTTGTGGCACCAGTCCAACGGACTTCAGCAGTTGGCCGGCTGGCAATCGTGCTGGATCCCGTCCCTGGATCTGAACACGCCCGCCCAACGGCGATCGCAGGCCCACCAGGGATGACATCAGGGTTGACTTGCCTGCGCCATTGCGTCCCATCAACGTGATGACCTCGCCGCGGTGTACTTGCAGGTTGACATGCTCCAACGCGACGTGAGTGCCGTACGTGATGGTGAGGTCACTGACCTCGGCGAGCAACTGTCCGAGCACGACCGCGCTGCGCACCGGTGCCGCGCTGCCCAGGAGCAGGTCACGCAATGGGCCAGCGGCCCGACGTGCATCACGCACGCTGAGGGGAAGTGGGCTCCATCCGGCTAGTCGACCCAACTGGACCACCGGTGGTGCGATCGGTGCTTGCACCATGATGTCGTTCGGCGCGCCGGCGATGACCGGGGCACCGCCGCCAGGCACGACCACGATGCGATCGGCGTACTGCACCACTCGCTCCAGACGATGCTCTGCCATCACCACGGTAATTCCCAGGTCATGGACAAGTCGCTGCAAGGCAGCGAGGACTTCCTCGGCGGCTCCGGGGTCCAGTGCACTGGTCGGTTCATCCAACACAAGGACTTTGGGATGAGACGTCAGGACGGCGCCGATGGCCACTCGCTGACGTTGTCCACCAGACAGGGTTCGTAGTGCCCGACCTCGTAATTCAGCTAATCCCAGCAGATCCAGCGTCTCCTCAACGCGTCGGCGCATGACATCTGGGGCCAGACCCAAGCACTCCATCCCGTATGCCAGTTCATCCTCGACGGTTTCCGTGACAAAGCCGGACATGGGATCTTGCATCACCACGCCGACCAGGTCGGCCAATTCCCGTGGTGGGTTGACGGATGTGTCCCGTCCGTCCACTGTCACCGAACCGGTCAATGTGCCGCCGGTGAAGTGGGGAACCAATCCGTTGATCGCCGATAGCAACGTGGACTTGCCGCTGCCGGTGCGACCCACAACGAGCACGAGTTCTCCCTCGGGCAATTCCAGGGTCACGCGTTCGAGCACCGGCGCATGCATATCGGGGTAGGTAATGGTGACGTTGTCGAACTTGATCATCGAGCGATCAACTCCCGAGTTGCCACCGCGCGGATCGGCGGCTCTGGCATTGACCGTGGCGGACGCGGGGTCAGCACGGCCGGCGCCACCGAGACCACCACGCATAGGCAGAGATTGAGTGGAAGCGTTGGCCAGGCGATGGGGTCCACTGAAGTGTGCAGGTTGGGATCTTGCAGCCATGCGGCGCCGGACATGCCGGCGGCGGCGATCAGGCCACTGCATGCAGTTGCCGTCTCGCTCCAACCCCACCGGTCACGGCGATAGGTCGACCGAATGCTGCTCCGTGCTGCCGACCACATCGAAATGAGTGCCACCGCACAGCCCCCGAATAGCAGCGGAAGCCCGAGGAGTGCCGGTGCCCCGGCTGAGACGAAGGCGTACAGGCCAACGCAGATGGCTGCTATGCCGATGAGGAGTCCCACGCCCGATCGCATTTGCTGGGCTCGCGTTCGTTGCCCTCGGCGGCCGTACCCTCGGCTGTCCATCGCTGCGGCTAACGTCACTGAACGCTCCAGGGATCCTTCCAGGACCGGAACGACCGCGCCGGCGAATGCGCGAACGCCTGTGGTGGCGCGTCCGCGGAGCCGACGGGTAGTGCGGACACGATCGACATCCACGGCAAGTTGCGGTGCGAACGTGAGTGCCACGACTACAGCGACGCCGACCTGATAGAGCGCAGCGGGAACCACCTTGAGCAGCCGGGAGGGGCTTGCCAGGGAATTTGCGGCGCCAATGCAGATCAAGATGGTCGCCAATTGCAATCCTGCGTACACCGCGAACAGCACGCTTTCGGCCGTGACCGGTCCACCTAGGCGAACACCGGCCAGCCAACTGGGCAGGTGCGCACTGGGGAGCCAGATGAATGGTGTTACCCCGATGTTGGCCCCGAAGGCCACTTGTCCAAGCACCCGGATAACCAGCACGAACATGCCCAGACGGACGAACAGTGCAAAACTCGCTGACCACGGCGCATCGGAGCGTCGCGCGTGCACCACCAACGTGCAGCAGCAAACAATCAGCGCCAAGAGCAGCGGATTCGTCGTCCTGCTGGCGGCGATAGCCAACCCGCCGGCCCATGCCCACCAGGCCAGGGGATGAAGCCATCGTCGCGGCGCATCGGCGCCGCCGACCCAGGAGATCATCGTGGACTCCGACGAACGCGCTTGGCGGCCATCCACACGGCCAGCGCTGCGATGATCGCCACAACGAATGCAGTCGGTCGCCATGAACCTCCACTGACCCCGGTGTCTCCTGGACGCGGCATCGCCTGCTGCTCAGAGCCGGACACCGATGTCCTTGTCCCCGCATTCGAGGAAGCAGTGCCAGCGTTGATGGCAACTGCACACTCACTGCGCGGGTAACCCCCGATACCGCAGACCAAGCCATTGCCGATTCGCACCTCGGTCACTGCGCGCAGCACGTCGTAGCCGCTGGCATCGGTGGGGACCTGCGCGCATCTGACTGCGCTTGCGAATGGCTGCTCGCCAGGTGGGGCCTGCACGGCCAGTCCGGGATCAACGACGACTGCCACTCGCTTGGTGCCAGCTCGAGGCTTGATGTCCCTGCACGCAATGGCGAAGGCAGATGCGGCTGCGGCTCGCGGAGTCAGGCCTGCCGAGGCTCCGCTCACCCCGAAGCGCCAGCCTTCCACTGACCCGTCAGGTGGCACCGATGTCGCCGGTCCTTGCTGAGCGAACACCCAGCGTCCGGTCGTGGCCTGCCAGTAGCCCCAGTAGCGGTAACTGCTTTGGGCCAGCGCGGCAGGGCTCAACGCACTTGCGGCCGCGATGGCCGCAAGCATCGTGATTCCTGCCGACGCAGTCCGATTCCGCATTACTGCAGGGTCGACTTCAAGGTAGCCAGCAAGTTGATGCCACCGAAGTTGGTGGCAGAAGAGCCAGTGGCATGTGCGACGAGGAGCAGCATGCCCAAACTGGCTGGCCGTTCGACGCCAGCATTGACGGTGTATTCCGCTGCATCCCGTTGCAGGGTGGCGAGCCCTCGGGCAACTGCGCTTTTGGCCACCGAGCCAGAGACCAAGTCCAAGATCGCTGTGGCCGTGGATTGGTCATCGCCGGCAGGGTTCATGGCGCTCGTCAGTTTGCCCGCGGTGAGCAGTTGCTGTGCGACCCAGGACTGTGCCCGTGTGGCTGTACTTCCAGCGCACGAAGGAACGGGGCGGTACTTGCCGACCGGACTCACGGGCACGATGCCCGTTAATCCCAGAAGGCCTTGAGTGGTTGCTGAGCCGTCGGGCTTGCTGCCGGCCTGATAGGCCAGTGCCCCTGCGCTGGAGCCGGAACATGGCGACTGGAGCGTGGTGAGAAACCGCTCACCGCGGCTGAGAACCGTGTTCTTGGCCTGCGGTAGCTGGGTTCGAAGTGCGGTTAGGACCAGTCCCGTGGAATTGGCATCTGCCTTGCTCCCGGCGAAGTAGGGCCACCCACCGCTGCTCAGCTGTGCATGGGTCAGCCAGAGGCCGGCCCTCCCGGCTGCAGAGACCGCCTTGTTGAGCAGGGGCCGGGAAATCAGGTGGGCGTCAACGTTGGACATGTTGTCCAGGGACATCAGCGCAGACAATGCCACTGCCGTGGAGTTTGTGTCTGGACCGCTTGCTTTTGCCGCATCCACGGGGTCACAGGGCAGTTGAGGATGAGCGCGATATGCCTGGAAACTTCCGTCAGGGCACTGCTGCTTCAACAGCCAGGTGACAGCGGCGGGCTGCTGCGGGGCACCAACAGCTTCGATGCCCAAGATTGCCAGCGATTGGCGAAACACCGCGTCATAGGTGGGGTCGGCTTTGCCGTAGACACCGGTTGCCGCGTGCGCGGGAAGGGCCAGTGAGGATGTTGCGACCACCGCCGACAGTGCCACTATCGCTCGGATGGATCTGCGTTTGGCATTCACGAAGACTCCCTGAGATTGGAAACGCAGAACT
>CAIKZY010000163.1 GCA_903832025.1 uncultured Actinomycetes bacterium | reverse complement strand
GTTGCCGTCTATAACCACTACAAGCGGGTGCAGGCCACTGCGGGAGATCGTCCTAAGGACGATGCCATCGAGTTGGCGAAGTCGAACATCCTCCTGCTCGGGCCGACCGGCTCAGGAAAGACCTTGCTTGCCCAGACGTTGGCGCGCATGCTGAACGTGCCGTTCGCCATCGCCGATGCCACCGCGCTGACCGAGGCAGGCTACGTCGGCGAGGATGTGGAGAACATCCTGCTGAAGTTGATTCAGGCCGCGGATTATGACGTGACCAAGGCGCAGACCGGCATCATCTACATCGATGAAATCGACAAGGTGGCCCGCAAGTCCGAGAATCCGTCGATCACGCGCGATGTCTCCGGCGAAGGCGTGCAGCAGGCGCTGCTGAAGATCCTTGAGGGAACCACCGCATCGGTGCCGCCGCAGGGAGGACGCAAGCACCCGCATCAGGAGTTCATTCAGATCGACACCACCAACGTGCTGTTCATCGTCGGAGGGGCATTCGCCGGACTTGAGCACATCATCGAACAGCGCCTGGGACAAAAGCAGGTGGGCTTCACCTTCGACCTCGTTGATGGTGAGCGTGTTGAGGACGCCGAGCAGGACCCCAACGACATCTTCGGTCACGTCATGCCGGAAGACCTGTTGAAGTTCGGCATGATTCCCGAGTTCATCGGTCGCCTCCCGGTGTTCACCGCGGTCGCCAAACTCGACCGGGCCGCCTTGATGTCGGTGTTGACCGAGCCGAAGAATGCCCTGGTCAAGCAGTACCAGCGGCTGTTTGATCTCGATGGCGTCGAGTTGGAGTTCGCCGAGGACTCACTGGTGGAGATTGCCGATCTGGCGCTCTTGCGCGGTACGGGAGCCCGCGGATTGCGGGCGATTCTCGAAGAGGTCCTGCTCAATGTCATGTATGAAGTGCCCAGTCGTACTGACGTTGCCAAGGTTGTCATTACCGCGGAGGTCGTGCGTGACAACGTCAACCCCACGCTGGTGCCTCGCGAGGCTCCACGACGTGAGCGGCGGGAGAAGTCTGCGTAAGTCGGGCTGCCAAGCCCAGGTGCGGGCAACCAGTTGTGCCTTTCAGGGCCAACAAGTGAGCCGATCAACGAGGCGGAGTGTAGGTGGCGTCCAAGCCATGTGCGCGAGCATGACGTCGGTTATTGGGGGACCATCGCGCCTGAGCGTCGGCACACTGCCAAGCCGTACTCGTCGTGGCTGTTCCCAGGACAGGCCAAGAGATTCAGCGGAGTGCGTCCTTTCCGAGAAGCAGCGTCCATTGACCTCCACGTCGATTGCGATTGGCTCACCCTCATGAACGATTCCCGCACGTACCTCCCATACCCCGATGATCTGGCCATCCTGTTCGACTTCGATGGGACACTCGTCGACACAATGCCGGTGCACCGTAAGGTCTGGGATGTCCTATTCGCGCCGTATGGCTTCCAGATCACCGATCAGTGGTGGGCCGACTGCGGAAATCTGCCCTTGCATCCATACGTGACCTCGGCGATCCCGAATGCCTCGGCCGAGCTCGCTGGGGAACTCAATCTTCAGGCGATCGAGCTGTTCAATGATCACCTTCACGTGATTGAGCCGATTGAGCACGTGGTGACCATTGCCCAGCAATTTCACGGGAAGCTACCGCTGGCAGTGGTTACCGGAAGCTATCGGGATGTGGTGATTCCCGTACTCGACGCGATCGGTATCACCGGATTATTTGACCTGGTCGTCACTGCCGACGACGTTCAGCACTCCAAGCCGGCACCAGACCTGTATCAGCTCGCGATGCATCGAATGAGCGTGGCGGCAGGCCGGTGTCTGGTGTACGAAGATAGTGAGATCGGCGTGGAATCCGCTCGCCTGGCGGGAGTCGGTCGGATCGTGGATATTCGCACGTGGCCCGTGGATTGACTCCATAGCACGAGGGAAAGCTGTTTGTGCGCGAGGCAGTTTTCCGTCATGCATGGTTGTCGACTTCGTGTCGGCCGAGGACCTATGCGTGAAATGGGTGCATACGGGATTGCTGTCGATCTGATTGACACGTGTTGTGTCGATCAGGCGGCTGCCTGAGCGGCGTTGTCGGTGAAGGCTAGCTCGAACTCGACCGGCGTCAGCCGGCCGAGGCCACGCTGACGTCGCC
>CAIKZY010000162.1 GCA_903832025.1 uncultured Actinomycetes bacterium | reverse complement strand
TCACCCAGACGTACGGGGGCTACTCCACCTACATCGTGTGCACCGAGCACTTCGTGCTGCGACTTCCCGATGCGCTGCCACTGGATGCTGCCGCCCCCTTGCTGTGCGCCGGCATCACGATGTGGACACCGCTACGCAAGTGGGGTGTTGGCCCGGGCACTCGCGTGGGCGTGATGGGCTTGGGCGGACTCGGGCATATGGGAGTCAAGCTGGCGGCCGCCATGGGCGCACACGTCACGATGATTTCCCACTCGCCGGCCAAGGCTGCCGATGCCGAACGACTTGGTGCGACGTCCTTCGTGAACTCCGCGGATCGGGCATCGATGAAAGCTGCCGTGCGCAGCATGGATCTCATCATCAACACCGTGTCAGCAGACGTTGATCTCAACCACTTCCTGTCCCTGCTGGACCTCGACGGGGTGATGACGCTGGTCGGACTGCCCAGCAAACCGCTGTCGATTCGAACGTTCTCCCTGGTCGATCAGCGCCGCAGCATCAACGGATCGAGCATCGGTGGCATTGCCGCCACGCAGGAGATGCTCGACTTCTGCGGCAGCCACGGCATCGTCAGCGACATTGAGGTCATCGATGCTCCACAGATCAACGCGGCCTGGGATCGTGTGGTTGCCTCTGACGTGCGCTATCGCTTCGTGATCGACATCAGCTCGCTGGCAGGCTAACTCGCTGGCGAATGCGTCCAACGGGCCTGCACTGAACGGGCCGGCACCAGACAGGTCAAGCGTGGCATGCTTGCGACAGCGCGCGGGCTCACTCAGCGCACGAGGCGGAGCAAGCGAATGCGGTTGAAGCGAACAGTGAGAATGAATGGCACGTTGACGCCAATCACCACGATGGCAAATGCCGCAGTTAGTGGCCATGGATTGAACCAGACCAGTGGGATCCAGCTCGCCATCGAAATCCAGTGCACCCACTCAGCACGGCGCACTTCAGTCAGGTAGACGCGCAGGGCTGCCGCATCAGTGCCACGCAGCGAGCGCTTGGACTGCCCACCAAACATCGCACCGGCCTCTGGCAGGTGGTCCTTGAGCGCAATGATCCCGACCGATCGATACAGCGACACCGAGTCCCACCGCGTCAGGCGAAGGGGAAATCTGTCCGTGACCAGCCAGCGACTTGGCCAATAGGGCGCACTGGCTCCCACTGCCACCGACCACAAGAGAATGACCACGAGGTCGATGGCGATGAGCCGAACCCACTGACTCATCGCCACCGCGACTCCTGGCGGCGAGGGAGGGATTTGAACCCCCGGAGAGTTTCCCCTCGGGCGCTTTCAAGGCGCCTGCAATCGGCCGCTCTGCCACCTCGCCTACAGGCGCACACCCTACCCTCGAATGTCATCGCTTCCAGCGCAGCCACAGCACTACGTCGGTCGTCGCCCACGACTACTCGACCATTTCGATCGGTTCGAGCTCACCACCGGTGCCATGGCGATAGTCCAGGATGAGGCCTACCGCTGTCAGGCCAAGGGAAACTGCGACCACGGTGGTGACAATTTGTGCCACCGATCCATGGCGCCACAGGCTCACTGCGGCAACCAGGATGCCCAGGGCCACCCACACCGAAATTGCCGCTCGTTTGTCTTGCGCCGCAAGGCGCGCATACAGCAGCACCTGGACCAGCGCGAACGCAGCGCCTTCCAGGGCAAAAAGCCACACATCTGATTCCAGCTGGCCGGCATACTGCTTGCCGCCCAGAATTTTCACGACAATCTCTCCAAACGCTCCGGAGAACACGGTGATCAGCGCGCCCATGATCGCCGTCAGGGCAGTGGCGAGTAAGACCGTTCGGCGCGCATTTCCTGACGTCATCTTAGGGAAGAGCACGATGATGATGGCGTTCGGCAGGAAGAAGGCGATCTTCGCCAGCAGCACCCCAACGCTGTACTCACCGGACAGGGAGTTGGACAAGAACAGTCGCGCCATCAGCACGTCCACGTTGGTCAACGTGAACAACACCAGCAATGCGTGCGCAATGTGGCCGAACTCTGCGGCACCACCACGCCCGATTGATGAC
Source organism: uncultured Actinomycetes bacterium (assembly GCA_903832025.1). Lineage (GTDB taxonomy): Bacteria > Actinomycetota > Actinomycetes > S36-B12 > S36-B12 > CAIKZY01. Next base: position 55,035 of record CAIKZY010000162.1, on the reverse strand, counting down.
GACCACGTCCTGGGGCAGCAGATCCAATAGCTCACCAGGGCGCCAGCCGCGCAACCGACCGCAATGCCCAGCGCCGCGCCATCCACGGATTTCAGAGCGACAACCCCCGCGATGCCGAACAATGCCCTCAGTCCGCCATTGGCGATGAAACCTACTGACAGGCGCAGATGCTGCTCCCGCCCCTGAGAGATCCCCATCGCCGCAGAGCCGATCACCACGAACGCGATTGATGCGATGCCCAGGAACACGGCCAGTACGGGGATGGAGAACAAGGTTCCCAGCGGCCAGCAGGCCACGATGGCGCCGAGGAAGATTGCGGCACCGATGTAGGACGCAAGCCGCACCGCGTGTCCCTCAGCTTCGGCTTGCTTGGCCGCGGTGGCCTCAGCACCTGCAACGGCAACACGGCGGGCGGTCAGCGTCTGCATGGAGATGCCTAAGGTGGCGATGATCACCAGGATGGCAAGCAAGGCGCCCAGCGCCCCGAACTGCGCTGGGATCAGTGCCCGAGCAGCGATCATGGACAGCAAGTACCCGGCGCCATTGCCGATCAACGTTGCTGCGCCGACGACAATGAGTCCGGTAGCCAGCGTGCGCCGCTGATTGCTCATACCAGTGACCCTAGATGCAGGAGCAGCACAACCTGGGGTGCAAGGCCGTACAGGCGGAGGCCACTTCCTGTGCGCCTATCGATGCAGGTGCGCATCAGCCCATGCACCCAATCGCTCAGCGCATTCGGCCAGGGTCTGTGACCAGCTCTTGCCGGCGTCCTCACTGGCCGAATCAGACACGTCCTTGACGCAGACCACCGGAACTCCCGCGAGGGTTGCGGCTTTGGCGACGGCGTAGCCCTCCATGTCAACCAGATGCGCATGCTCGGCCAGTCGCTGCCTGACCTCCGGCCGGGCGATGAATCGATCTCCGGTGGCCAGAACGAGCCCGCCGGCTTCAAACGACTGCCCGTGCCCCAGTGCGATGGGTAACCCGAAGTGCATTCCGGTCAATTCGGCGATTGAGGCGTCGTTGAGGTCGTGCTGCATTACCGACGACACCACGTGAGTGCCAACAATGCCATCGCGCAATGCCCCCGCCGTTCCCATGTTGACCACCAGTGATGGCCTCCACTGCGACAGTACGGCGGTCACCGCGATGGCTGCATTGACCTTGCCCACGCCGGTCACCAGTACCGGTAGCTCGCCGGCGTGCAGATGCTCGGCCTCGGTTTCGAGTGCGCACACGATGAGCGGGCGGTCGGGAGTGATCTGGCGGTGCAAGGTCATGTACAGAGCCTAGGCGTGCGCGAAAGCGAAGACACGATCGGATAGAACGTGCGAGGCCGCGCAGAGTCACCCTTGCGATGACACCCGTGCGCTCACGTCACGCCGGAGACTTGACTTGGCCGAGCACACAGCCACCATGCTCCGAATTGCCCCATCTCATGGCCTGCAATCGAACACCACTCCGCCAGTCCGAATCCGATCCGGCGGAGTGGTGTTCTCGGTCTTCAACTCCTGGCTTATCAGCCGAACGCGACCTCAGGAATCGTTGCCAGGGCTTCTGCGAATCGGGCGTCGGATACCTGCTCGTCAACCATGGAGCCGGATAGATAGCTGTCATACGCAGCGAGGTCGAAATGGCCATGTCCGCACAGAGCGGTCAAGATGACCGTTTCCTCACCGGTCTCCTTGGCCTTCAGTGCCTCGCGCACCGCAAGCGCCAATGCGTGCGTTGGCTCCGGAGCCGGCACGATGCCCTCGGTGCGGGCGAACTGCACAGCAGCGGCAAAGCACTCGGTCTGCGGCACGGCTTCGGCTTCCATCAGTCCCAACTCGTAAATGTGGGAAATCAGCGGTGCCATACCGTGGTAGCGCAGACCACCGGCATGAATCGGATCAGGGATGAAGTCATGACCCAAGGTGTGCATCTTCATCAATGGAGTCATGCCCGCTGTGTCACCGAAGTCGTAGGCATACACCCCGCGGGTTAGCGATGGGCAGCTTGCCGGCTCGGCAGCAATGATGCGCGGATTGATCTTGCCGTCCATCTTCTCCTTCAAGAACGGAAAGGACAGGCCGGCAAAGTTCGATCCGCCACCGGTGCAGCCAACGATGTGAGTCGGGGTATCCCCGGCCATCTGCAGTTGCAGGAGCGCCTCCTGGCCGATGATTGTTTGATGCAGCAGCACGTGGTTCAGCACTGAGCCCAGGGCATAGCGCACGTTCTCGTGAGTGGCTGCGATCTCCACCGCTTCGGAGATGGCGATGCCCAGTGAACCTGACCAGTTCTTGGGATCTTGTGCCAGCTGGCGACCGATCGCCGTGACGTCCGACGGCGAACGATGGACAGTGCCACCGAAGGCCTCGATCATCAGCCGGCGGTATGGCTTGGCGTCATAGGACGCACCGACCTGCCACACCTCGCACTCAAGGTCATACAGCGCGCACGCGAACGACAAGGCAGTGCCCCACTGACCCGCACCGGTCTCGGTAGTGAGCTTCTTGGTGCCGTCCTTCTTGTTGTAATACGCCTGCGGCACAGAGGTGTTCGTCTTGTGACTGCCGGCCGGGGACACGCCCTCGTACTTGTAGTAGATGCGTGCGGGGGTGCCCAGCGCCTGCTCCAAGCGGTGCGCCCGGAAAAGCGGCGATGGGCGCCATTGCCGGTACACGTCCAGCACGCCACCGGGGATATCGATGTACCGATCAGTGGAGACCTCTTGCAGGATCAGGTCCATTGGGAACAGTGGTGCCAGATCATCAGGTCCAACGGGATCCATGCGTCCGGGGTGCAGTGGCGGCGGTGGCGGTACCGGCAAATCCGCCATGATGTTGTACCAGGTGGTGGGCATCTGATCCTCGCTGATCACGTACTTGTGCTGGCGAACTGCATCATCCATGGCGAGCCTTTCCTGAAGCCGATGCACTCACCCTCATGTCAGTGCTCGAGCGCGAGACGCTACCCCAGCGGGCTCGGCCAGGGAAGGCCTCGCAGAAGACAAATACCGAGAATTTGGTTGTGCCGGCGCTCACCGGCGAATGACACCATTGTGGTTCCGGGGAGGTCGATGTGCCTGAATCGTCCCATCTTGTGACGCAAGTGGCGCATGGGAAGGTGTGGTCCATCCCACAGCCCCTCTAGTCAATGTCCGATTACTGGACAGTTAACTCGCCTGAACGTGTTGCGTTGCCTACCGTCAACGTGCTGCCGGCCAATGGACTGCACCCGCGGACCACCGGAAGCACGCTGAATCGGAGCGGCTTGCCACTCCGTACCGGGGAACCACCGGACCGAATGTTGGTCCATGGGGCGAATCGAAGCCGAAGCAATTCGGCGACGTAGGGCGACCTTCAGGCCCGAGCCCGTCAGCTCACCCGGGAAGCGATACTGAAAGGGCACCGCGTGCGTACGGATTTGCGCTCCACATCTGAGTTCGTGGCCGACTCGGTCAATCACCCCGGCATGCTCCTGCTGCTGATCCTCGCGATAGCCGGAATGGTGATCGCCGTACTCACGGCGGTTTCTACCCCAGCCCACGCATCAGTGCACACCCAGCATCCGCAGGCCATCGGCCTCGTTCACCAGTCCAGCGCCGGGCCGCACAGGCATGCCGCAAAGCCTTCCCTGCATGCAGCGCACACTCGCGTGCGCCCAACCCACGCTCAGATGCGCGCTGCAGCGCTGCATCGATTGCGATCTCGGCTTGTGGCTTTCGCCAAGAAGCAGATCGGATCTCGCTATGTGGCCGGTGGTGTCAGCCCACGTCGTGGTTTTGACTGCTCTGGGTTGGCCTATTACGTGTACAAGGAGGTGCTGCACAAGAACTTGCCGCACACCTCGCACCTGCAGTTTCACGCAGTGGTTCGCGAAAAGGTCAAGCAATTACAGCCGGGCGACTTGGTCTTCTACTTCAGGCATGGCGCCCATCACGTAGGTATTTATATTGGCAGCGGCAAGATGGTCAACGCGGTTGGCTACGGTGCCGGGGTTCGCATCACTCCAGCGTTCGGGTCCTGGTGGTCGCATACCTTCTCCGGCGTTGGACGCCTGATTCCCCAGTCCTGATCCTTCATTGCCAACACCCCGTCGCCAAAGGCACCGGTCACGTTGAACTACTCGGCGGGAAGCAGTACGTGCACGCTCAGGCCACCAAGTTCAGAGCGCTCAGCATATGCATCCCCGCCAGCCTCACGGGCGCTTTCTTGAACCAATGCCAGGCCAAGCCCCGACCCGCCGGGCGCGGCGGCACTGCCTCGGCTGAAACGCTGAAAGATTGATTGCCACTCGGACTCATCGACACCTGGGCCATCATCCGAGACTGAAATTTCCACTGAGCGCCCGCTGCGAAGGCAGCGGACAAGCACTGTGGTCTGCGCGTATTGCATGGCGTTGCCCATCAGCTCATCAATGATCTTGGCCACCGTGCTCGCTCCAGCCGAAACGCGCAGGTTCGGGGAGAGCTCTGTCGACAGGTGCAGGTCACGCTCGTCTGCAATCAGCACTGCTTCCTCAGCCCTGGCTGCAATCACTGCTGATGCATCACAGTGCTCGCGGGGCATGGTGCCGGTGTCCGTGTGCGCCAGGATGAGCACCTGTTCGATCCGTCGGGTAAGCCGATCGACCTCAGCGGTCGCGGCGGCGGCTTCGGCCGCCACCTCCGGCTCACTGGAGATGTCCTCAATTGCTTCCAGCCGTAAGCGCACTCCAGTCAATGGGGTGCGCAAATGATGCGACGCATCGGCGGCCACTCGCTGTGTGCGACTGAGGATGCCCTGCAACTTTGACGCAGTCTGGTTCAGCGCGTGTGCTACCTGGCGCACCTCGAACGGGCCGTCAGACTCATCAGCACGCAAGTCAAGATCCTCGGGCAGCGTCCGCGCGGTGTACGCCAACCGCCGCAAGGGCGATGCCACCGATCGCGCCAGCAGCACGGCAAGTGCAATGGCAACCAGCATCACGGCCAGAACGAAGGCAGCCAGCCAGGCCTGAGTCACCCGCACAGCGTGGGTCACCTGGTTTTCCGGAAGGGTCAATCGCACGACGCCGGCAACCGCCTGGTCTTTCACGATCGGTGCAGCCACGAACCGAAGATCAGTGGACAGGGTCGATGAATGGCGGACACTGGATGTCAACGATCCGGCCAAGGCCGCGGTGATCTCAGGTCGTGAAAAGCTGCGATCCAAACTGGAATTCGATGAATCTGCCAGCAGTGACTTGCTTGCACTTACCACGATGACACGGGCACCGGTATCGCTTGCAACCTGACGTACCTCACCCTGCCACTCGGACTGCGGCATGCTGGACAGCACCGAAGCAGCGCTCAGGGTGGAAAGCTGCAGTCTGGATAAGAACGCGGCGCGCTGGTCGTTCGCCACGACCAGGGCAAGAGGCACCGCCAGGGCCAGCGCCACGGCCACGGCCAGCGCTGTCATTGCCAGCACCAGGCGTCGAGTCATGAGCGGTCTGTGGCCAAGCGATAGCCCACACCACGCACAGTCTCAATCAGCTCAGCGTCGCCCAACTTGCGGCGCAGTGTCGCCACATGCACATCCAGTGTCTTGCCCGTGCCAATCCAGACAGGATCCCAGACGCGAGAAAACAGTTCCTGGCGCGGCACGGCACGACCAGGCTCCTCGGCTAACACCGCCAGCAGGTCAAACTCCTTCGCGGTCAAGTCAATTTCCGCACCATCAACGATGACCACATGCCGCGACCTGTCCACCATCACTCGCTCGGTCGACAGCGTCGGATCCGATCGCCTTCGGCGGGATACGGCCCGTATCCGGGCGGACAACTCTCGAACGCTGAAGGGCTTAACCACATAATCGTCAGCCCCGAGTTCCAATCCAACGATGCGGTCGGTCTCTTCCCCGCGCGCGGTTGTGATGATGACCGGAACGTCAGATGTTCGCCGCAATTCGCGCAGCACATCTATGCCATCGCCATCAGGCAGGCCCAGATCGAGCAGGATCACGTCCACGTCCCCAGCGGCGGGCAGGACTTGAGATGCGTAGGAGACTGACTCCACCTCGAAGCCATTTCGCTTAAGCCCATCAACCAGCGGCTGGATGATGGCGGGATCGTCATCGACTACGAGAACCTTCACAACACCCATGGTGTCAGACCCAGGGACGCCTGAGCACCTTCGCACGCAGCGCTCGGACCAAACAGCGAGCCAACCGGCACAGATTAACCCTCTCCTTACCTGGCCTTGGTGGGCCCTTGTGACTTGCGGAGTTACGTTCGTTACGAAGCAAAACGGCTTGGCAACCGCAGAGGGCATCACCACCGGACAGGATGGAGGTATACGGGATGAAAGTGACTACTACTGCACTGTTCATCGGGGTCGGAGCCATTCTCCTGGCGGCGAGCGCAGGGGCGGCCTTGGCGGCCATCAATTCAGCTTCCACCTCTGACAGTGAGCACGTGTCTACTCCGGTGGTTGCCGCAGGAGTGGGTGACTTGCAACCATCTCCCCTGGCGACCGACCTACCGCCCATCACGGTGCCGACACTGTCCACGAATCCGCTGCCGGTGGCGCCGATAGCGCATCGTGACTCCACCGATCGTGCTACCCCGTCCGATACACCATCTCAAGCGCATACGCGGCCTGACGTGACTTCGTCCAGCACTGCCACGGCGCAAGCACCGGCAACCGTCTCCAGTGACCAAGCGGTTGCCTTGGTGAGCAGCCAGGCAGGTGTTGCGGTGGCATCCACGTCAGTGGCATCACAAACGCTGAACGGACAGCTGGTCTGGGCGGTAACCGTCACTGCAGCAAATGGCGCTCAGGTGGTTGGTTTCGTGCCGCAGATCGGCCCGCAAGCGCAGATCGTTGCATGGCAGTTACTCAAGAGTGCACCGCCTGCTCCGGCAGCAGCTGCAGTCGGAACACCCCAGACGCCTGTCAAATCTGACCACGACAACGCCACCGGGCCTCAGTCCACCGGCGACGATCGCCAATCCACTGTTCCAGGCACCAATGGAGGACATCGCGATGATGACTAACAGCCGTTTACGGCGCCCAGCTCGACGCCACCGAACCGCGACCGACAAGGTGATTTCCGCCTCGCTGGCTGGGGTCGCATGTGTCGGAGTGGTCGGACTGATCGCCGTCCGTTCCGAGCAAAGCGCCTCAGCTGCCACACGTACGACGACAGCCAGCACAACGCCGGTCAGTTCCTCATCGGGTCTGACCAAGGCGCAGTTGGACGCCTATGCCGGGCAACTTGCCGCTGAGCGCCAGGCCTTGATCGCCTATCGAAATCAGCTCGAGGCTGCTGCTGCCCAATTGCAGCAGGGGGCAACCAGCGGAGCAACTGCCTCCTCCCTGGCAAAATCAGCACCTGCCAAGGTCACTGTCGCTCATAAGCGCAAGCACCACTCCCGTCGGACCACCAGTGCCACACCGGCGCCGCAGCAACAGGCTCCGGTGCAGCAGGCTCCGGTGCAGCAGGCTCCGGTGCAGCAGGCTCCGCTTCCGCAGAACTGGAGCAACAGCACCATCACAAGTGGCGGTGGCGGTCACTCCTCCAGCCATAGCAGTTGACATGTCCAGCCATCGGCGTGAATTTCGCGCCATGGGTACCGATTGCTCGGTCCTGATCTTCGCCGCAAGCGAGGTATTCGGAGGGCAACTGTGCGACCTGGCCATTCAACGTGTCGAGATACTGGAGCAATGCTGGTCCCGATTTCGCCCGTCGAGTGAACTGAGTCGGCTCAACGAGCAGGCCGGTGCCGGACCCGTTGAGGTCAGCGACGACCTCTTCACCCTGGTTGAGGCCATGTCCGAAGCCTGCGCGCTTACCGGCGGACTCTTCGACCCGACGGTCCTGGCGAATATGCGGGCCATTGGCTACGACGTCGATTACGCCGCGGTGATCGCCCGCGATGCGCTTTTCTACGCCGGTATGCCCAGGGTCAGCCCCGTTCCTGGCATGGGATCAGTGATCCTTGATGCGTCGATGCAGACGGTGAGCCTGCCTGTCGGTGTCGGACTGGATCCTGGCGCGATCGGCAAGGGGCTGGGCGCCGACATCATGGTCGACGAATTTCTCGCCGCAGGAGCAGACGGGGTGCTGATCAACCTCGGTGGGGACATTGCACTGGGTGGACTTCCTGGCACGGATCCGCATTGGAACATTGATGTGGTCGACGAGCGCGATCTCCAACGTCACGCATCCCTGCCATCGATGACATTTCCTGCCGGCATTGCCCACGCTGGAGTCGCCACGTCCACGACGCTAGGTCGAGTGTGGGGAACACGCCACCACGTCATCGATCCACGCACCAGTCAGTGCGCCGAATCGGACTTAGTCCAGGTCACCATCAGTGCAAATTCCGGCTGGTGGGCCGAGGTCGCGGCAACCACCGCTTTGATCGCCGGATCAGCACAGGCGCCATCATGGCTTGATGACCACCGATTGCAGTACCTGCTGCTGAGCAGCACGACCATGCAGACAAGCGACGTCCTGGCGGGAGTACACAGTGGGTAACGTGTCAATGACCTGGCTAGCCATTCGTGCCAGCGGTATCACTGCCTGGGGGCTGCTGACTGCGGTGGTGTTGTGGGGCATCTTGTTGCGCAGTCGCGTGTTGACCAAGCTGGCTTCACCCATGCGGTTGCTCGATATGCACCGTTGGCTCGGTGCGACGGCTGTGGTGTTCTTGCTCATCCACATGCTCTTCTTGTTCTTAGACAGCTACATTCACTTCACGATCACTCAGTTGCTGATCCCGGGAACAGCTCCGTGGAAGGCCTTCGCCGCGGGCTTAGGGACATTGGCCTTCTGGTGCATGATTCCGGTGACCATCATTGGGCGCCTTCGCCCAAGACTCGGCGTCATCGGCAATCGCTGGTTCTCCAAGACGCACCTGATCGCCTACGCCGCCTGGCCGTTGGCCACGGCGCACTTCATCCTGGCCGGCACCGATGCCCTGCAGTCGTGGTCCATCATGTTGATCATCGCAGGTACGGCCCTGGTCGTCGCCGCCTTGATCGTGCGTGGATTTGTCCCCGCACCGGCGCCAAGCCGGACAGTGCGCACGCTGCCAGCCAATTCTGCACGGAGCGGAAGGTAGCCGCAGAAGTCGGTGCTCCCGATTCTGCAGCTCAGTTGACCCCGGCACACTGCACATGCACCACCCGCATGCCAGCATGACCTCGTGAGCACATTTGGCCTTGATGGAGTCCTGCCCTGGTCGCAAGCCCACCACATCGCCGGTCACTGCGCCGGAGCGTTGCCGGGAACCGCTGCACGACTCGACGAGGCCGTCGGCGCCGTGACCTCTCGCCCACTGCACACCTTGGCCGACAACCCGCCGACCGACATCGCGGCCACCAATGGATACGCCATCTGTGGTCCTGGACCGTGGCAACTCCACACCACCCTTCGCTTGTTGCCCGGTCAGGCTTGCTCAGTGCGGATGGGAGACCCGCTCCCCGAGCACACTGACGCGGTCCTGGCTCTCGCGGGCTCAGTGGCGCACACCAGCGTCAACGGCCACGTGCACGTCACCGCATGTGACGCCCTGTCCGGGGTTCCCGATGAGTCGCTGCGCCCCGACATCGGGGCGGCAATCATTCGCGCCGGGGCACACGGTGCCTCGGGAGCGCACCTGCTCGAGGCAGGTACGGTCTTGACTCCGGCGGCTGTCGCACTTGCTGCTGCTGCAGGACATGATCACATCGACATCGTGCGGCCCCCAGTGGTTGGCGTGCTGGTCCTCGGTCATTCCCTCCTTGCTCACGGCCTTCCACGGGACGGACGCGTGCGTGATGCGCTTGGACCGATCATCCCGGCATTCGTGGCTGCCCACGGAGGTCGTGGCAACCCGGCACTACGAGCCCCGGACACGCGTGAGCTGTTGCTGTCTGAAATCGACGACGCCAACGTCGATGTTCTGATCACCACCGGATCAACCGCTCCCGAGCCGGGTAATCACGTGCGCGCGGTGCTGTCTGACCTGGGAGCACGATGGCTCATTGATGGGGTTGCCGTCACACCTGGTGCTCAAATGCTTCTGGCAAAACTGCCCGATGGTCGCTTTCTAGTCGGCTTGCCTGGCGATCCTTCAGCAGCAATCGCTGGCCTGGTAACACTCGTCGCGCCGTTGCTGCGCACCTTGAGCGGACACGCGGAATTGACGTATCCAACCGCAGTGCTGATCGATGATGCTCCGGCCGCTGATTACGCCGATGACACCCGATTGGCTCCCGTGCACCTGGCCGTGCGTGATGGAGTCCGACTGCTTCGACCTCTGGACGAGCAAGGGCCTGCCCGACTTACTGGCTGGGCGCTCGCAGACCACATTGCCGTGATTCCGCCGGGGGCCGGGTACCGCGGCGACACAGTTCAGATCATTTCGACGCGTTAGTAAACACCCGCCTCTCCGCCTGGCCTAGGCACTGGGGCACAGGCCCAGAAGCGTGGGGCGAGCATGTGTGCAGGACTGCCATCAGTTCATCGCCTAGCATTGTGCGTATTCCAACCGATGACTTGATTCATGAAGGTGCAGTGCACAGTGATGCAGCCGCAGCACGCAGACAGCAGAAATGCACATGTCCCGGCATTCGCACACCGCAGATTGCGCCGTCTTGACCCACATCACGGCTGCTTTGGTCTGGCGCTGGCGTGGTCCCAGATTGGCGTGCAGTATTCAGGCATCGGCGGTCGATGAACGATCACGCGCATTCCGGCGAACATGATGGTGCTCCGGTCGTCCTGCTGATCACCAACGGGTCCTTTTCGCATATCAACGAGCAGATCGAACGTGAAATCAAACTGGCCTTTCCTGATTGCCGAATTGTGCGCGTCGATCCGTCAACTCATCGAAACGTGTCAAGACTGCACATCGGCAATTTCGTCAATCTGGGATACACGCTGTTCGCTCACTCCTGGCTGCTGATGACGCGACGGCGGACACGCTCTGAGTGCATGTCCCTCAGTCGCTTCCGCATGTGGCAGCTTCGACGCTGGTTCCTCAAGTTCACGAAGCCATGGCAGGAATCCTGCCTGTTCACGCTCTCCACGCAGATGCTGTTCGATGCTCACATCGCAGGAATTCGGCACTATCTGTACGTAGACCACACTCATCTGGTGAACCTCACGTATCCGGGATTTGATACCCGACGGATCATGAAGTCATACGTGAAATCGGAAGAACGAATATTCGGCCACGCTCGCCGGGTGTTCGTCATGAGCGCAAATGTCCAGCGTTCCCTGGAGTCCGATTACGGAATCCCTTCCGATCGAGTGGTCCTTGCCGGTGCTGGTGCCAATGCGCCTTTAATCCCGGTGAATACTGACGTGACCCGCTATGCATCCGGGCGCATCCTCTTCGTCGGCATCGACTGGGAGCGCAAAGGCGCGTCCCACCTCATTGAAGCCTTTGGTGAGATTGCCGAAGAATTTCCCAACGCAACATTGCGCATGGTCGGAAGAGAGGGCAAAGACTGGCCGGGTCACGTTATCGGGATCGGTCGCCTGACGTTGGCGCAAGTCAGCCAGGAGATGGCAGATGCCGCGATCTTCTGCTTTCCGACTCAATGCGAACCGTTTGGGATCGTCATCTTGGAAGCCATGCAACTCGGTTTGCCAATCATCACAACTGATATCGGAGCGCTGCCTGAGCTCGTGGATGCCGGGCAATCGGGCATCTTGGTTCCGCCGGGGAATGTCGAGGCTCTTGCCGCGGCACTGAGGCTTCTCCTGGCTTCTCCTGGGCTGTGCAAAGCGTTTGGCGAGCATGGTCGAACCCACGTGTTCGACCGCTATACCTGGCCCAAGACTGTCAGTGTCATCGCGCGTGCAATACGACACGATCTCCAGGACAGCGCGCGATCTACGGTGCCACTGGATGAGCATCCGACTCGCTGAGCCTTCTGGCCAGTCAAGACAGCGCGCACTGTCAGCTAATCAGTGCACTGATGAACGAGTGACTCCCACGGGTCCATGCGCACTGGTGCGATGGACTCTCGCGCGATTGACAGCATGTGGCGGATTAGGCACCGATCGCTCAATCGGAAGCGAGCCCACGACCAGGCCGCTTGCCCCAGCCGGTTGAGTTCCTCCTCGCCAGCGTCGAGCAGCTCCTCCACGCGGTGTACTACCTCGCGAACGGATCCTTCGAAGAACACACCCTCGTGCGCACCCGGGAACAGGTCCATCGCGGGATGACGTGTCGAAACGTGTGCGCGTCCGGCCAGCATGGAGATCGCCAGTCGATCGCTGGTGTAGGAGGCTAAGTGCGCGTAATTGTCCCAATTCGCAGTCACTCGTGCGGTGCGAATCAACTCTGCTTGTTGGTCAAATGCGCATGGGCCTATTCCCCATCGTTGCGGCCAGCCCGACCCAAACAGTTCGGCCTCTCGATCCCATCTGCGAGCAAGTGTTCGCGCGAGTCGGTACCGGTTGAATCCCCCCGGCAATCCGGTCAACCCCGGGATCGGAATTCTCGTGCGAGTGTGGTTGCTCGCAACCATCATGCAGGCAGGCCCCGTTGCAGGCACGGGTTCCCAAGTCTGCTCCGCCGTGGCGAATTGCACCTGCGAGTACGTGTGCGGTACCAAGAAGATCCGTCGAGCACCATGTGCGCGAAGAGATGTCGTCTGCGGCTTCCCGGCAACTGAGAAGACCAGGTCAGCGCGGCTGAGCCAGTTGGACATCGCTGTGGTTATTGGCTTGCCCCGGCCCCATGGGTCACCCTCCAAGTAGACCACGAGTCGATGTCCCAGGCAGTCCAGCACCTGCTCCCACTGCTGCTGCGTTGTCTGCAAATAGAACGGTGACAGGATCAGGACAATCTCGGCTGGGCTCTCGCGCATGAGAGCAATGAGGCGGTCGGGGGCCTGATCGCCATGCTCCATGAGCAATTGGCGACCGGACACCGAGCGGAACCTGCTGATTTCTCCAGTTTCCTGGAGCGCTGCCAATGCATCCTCGTATCCGGCAGAGCCCAGCGCTCTTGACGAGTTATTCAGTAACAGGACCTCGGTGCTCACGACCTAGGTGTCGGAAGCCTGAGACAATACGCCGATGATCACCTGCGAATTGTATCCAGCCATGGGGCTGGGGAACCAACTGTGGCAGTACGCAGTGTGCAGAACAATCGCTGCGGATGAAGGATACGAGTTCGGTATCCAATCATCGCGCAGATTCAAGGGAAAGAGCTTTCTCCGTCTGGATTTTGGGCAGCCCGTGCACGGACCATCATCGCGCTCATTCAGCCCCGTGCTGCCAGGAGGAATAGAAACGTACTTTCCGGAGCGTCACATGAGAAATCCCCGAACGAATCAGCTGATTCCGTTCTTCGATCGCAGACTCACGACCATCAACGACAACACCAAGATCGACGGATACTTTCAGGCCGAGAGATACATCATGCACCGAAAGCAGGAGATTGCAGACTGGTTTCGCGTAGATATTCCGACATCAATGCCATCCAACACGTGCATCGTTTCAATTCGTGGCGGCGATTACCTCCGGCAGCCTGGCCTTGCGCTAGGGCGGCGGTATTACCAGAACGCAATGGCTGCCATGCAACGCCACAACGCGGACGTGAAGTTCATGATCATCACCGATGATTATCGGCATGCGCGACAACTATTGCCGCATACGGACATTGCCCCCGCCAGATCACTCGGAGTGCTCAATCGCTGGCAGCGTCATCCCGGAAAACGGCAGATGGCCGAGCATCTTGCCCTGCTGCAGCAGGCGCCCATGATCATCCTTGCCAACAGTAGTTTCGCCTGGTGGGGGGCATGGACGAATGTGTCTCGCCCATACGTGATTGCTCCGAAGTACTGGGTTGCCCACACTGCCTCTGACGGCTACTGGCACGCTGCGGACTCGTTGACTAGCGACTGGTTTTGGATGGATCAGCATGGCCGGGTGTCATCGTCCCAGGTGTGCGAGCGCGAGTTTGCCCAGTATCGGGCGAAGCATGGATGGCCGGAGGCCGACTGAATCAGCTGGCACCACCGCCATCTGGCGGCCTGCACAGTCGTGGTGCAGTCGGAGGATGCCAGAGTCCCAAGCCGCAGGATTCAACCGGCTCGATCGAGTCCGCGTGACCGCGATCGGGGTGCACCCAATACCGTGCAGTCATGCATGCGATTGCGGTTGACGTCCCCGGTGGACCGGAGCAGATGCGCTGGAATGAGGTTCCCGATCCGATTGCCGCTCCCGGGGAAGTACTGATTGACATCACGGCAACGGCCGTGAACCGTGCTGATCTCCTGCAGCGACAAGGCCACTACCCACCACCCCCTGGCGCATCGCCGATTCTGGGCCTGGAATGCGCGGGGATGATCGCCGGACATGGACCGGGTGTGAGCTCGCCGCCACTGGGCACGCCCATCGTCGCGCTGCTATCCGGAGGCGGCTACGCACAACGGGTTGCCGTTCCTGTCCAGCAAGTCATGGCCGTACCAAGCGGGGTGGACCTGATCACCGCTGGCGCAGTGGCCGAAGTCGCCTGCACAGTCTGGTCCAACCTGGCGATGACCGCGCATGTGCAAGCAGAGGAGTGGGTGCTGATCCACGGCGGCGGTTCAGGCGTGGGTACATTCGCCATCCAGGTTGCGCGTGCAATGGGTGCGCACGTGGCCGTGACAGCCGGAAGTGCAGCCAAGCTCGATGCATGCCGTGAGCTCGGGGCAGATGTGTGCATCAACTACAAGGAGCAGGACTTCGTGGAACAGGTCATCGACTGCACAGGCGGCACCGGTCCGGATGTCATCTTGGATAACCTGGGGGCTGCATACCTTGAACGCAATGTCACGGCATTAGCCCGAAACGGTCGTCTGGTCACTATCGGCCTGCAAGGCGGGACTAAGGCGGAGTTGAATATCAATACCCTGCTTCGCAAGAACGCAAGCATCACGTGCACCAGTTTGCGTGGACGTCCGATCAGCGAAAAGGCTCTGATCTGCGAACAAGTTCAGCAATACGTGTGGCCATGGATTGCTGCTGGAATCGTGCGTCCGGTCATCGATCGTGTCCTGCCCATTACCGACGCCGCCCTGGCGCATGCGCTCATCGCTGAGGGTGCCATCACCGGGAAGCTCGGACTTGCTGTCGCCTGAGACTTCGTGAGTTGAGGTGACATTCGGTGGTGCGTGGGCCCTGGAGGAACGCTTACGCAGGCCAACACTGAGCATCACCGTCAGTCCGATCTGTCACCGCACGAGAATGCGGTAGCAGTCGGTCGCTGACTACGGAGTCGGCAAGGCCGATATCCGCTTCATCAAGTACGGAGAGAAGTACCCCATGTATTTGGCTTGGACAATCGGGTCGCGCCAATCCGAACCGGTCACCGTGCCTCGGCAAGTATCTGTTCCGCACAGGCAGGTGAACTCGTCGTAGTCCGATGCATCGCACATCGCATAGTCGAAGGTCAGTTCCTCACCTGGCTCGATATCACGCATCGCAACGAGCAATTGGCTGCCGGAGAGGCCACAGTTCGGCTCGCAGGAATGGTTGAGCATGTCTCCGGCTTCGCGCTCATCGCCGGATACCAGGTAGAGATCCTCGTCAACCTGAATCGAACGCGCCTGGCGGTCAGCCGACAGCGTGGACAGCAATGCGCGTTCAATCACCCAGCCACCGAACCCGGCGACCGTCTCGCCCTTGCTGATCGGCTCGTGCGTGAATGAGCCCCATCCTTTGGCACCGGCCGGTTCTGCCACGGCCTTGGGGGTAAGCCAGTTGTAGTCCACTCGTCTGTAACCCTTTCATTCCGGATGCCGAATGCGGCGAAAACCGAAAAAGTGTGACACAGGCCAGCCCGTGAGAGAAATCGCCACGGTCAGCACTGCATGCGAGCCATGGCGGGGCCATGAGGCGTTGGCGCTGCTCGTAGGCTGTGCAGGTGATCGATCCCACCATCTTGCGTACCGACCCGGACCGAATCCGCGAATCCCAGCGCAGACGCGGAGAGGACGTCGCGATCGTCGATGCGCTGGTCGCAGCGGACCTCGCCAAGCGGGCGAGCGCACAGCAGTTCGATGACTTGCGAAACCAGCAAAAGCAGATCGGTAAGCAGATCGGGCCACTACAGGCCTCGCTGAAGCGGGCCAGCGACGATTCAGCACGCATCACCGCACAGTCCGAACTCGATGCCCTGCTGGCCGATGCTGCCGACTTGGCGGAGCGCACCAAGGCGGCCGAGGCAGCCGCCGATACTGCCAGTGAAGTCGCTGATGCCCTGTGGCTGAAAGTCTCCAACCTGGTGAACCTGGCGTCTCCCATCGGCGGCGAAGATGACTTCACCGTCCTGACCACCGTGGGTATGCCCCGGGACTTCGCCGCTGAGGGCTTTGCGCCCAAAGACCACCTTGACCTTGGTGAGGCACTCGGGGCGATCGACACTGTTCGCGGCGCCAAGGTGTCCGGTTCACGATTTTTCTACTTGACCGGAGTCGGCGCGCAATTGGAATTCGCCCTACTCAACCTGGCGATGAGCCAGGCGATGTCGCACGGCTTTATCCCGATGATCACTCCGGCGTTGGTATTGCCCAGCGCCATGGAAGGTACCGGCTTCCTCGGCCAGGCTGCAGAGAACGTGTACCGACTTGAGGCCGATGACCTCTACCTGGTCGGCACATCCGAGGTGCCTCTGGCGGCATTCCACTCCGATGAGATCTTGGATGCGGCGTCCTTGCCCAGGCGATACGCGGGCTGGTCGAGCTGCTTTCGCCGAGAAGCCGGCACGTACGGTAAGGACACACGCGGCATCATCCGAGTGCATCAATTCGACAAGGTCGAAATGTTCGTCTACTGCGACCCCGCTGA
Organism: uncultured Actinomycetes bacterium; assembly: GCA_903832025.1. Lineage (GTDB taxonomy): Bacteria > Actinomycetota > Actinomycetes > S36-B12 > S36-B12 > CAIKZY01. The sequence continues at coordinate 38,242 of CAIKZY010000162.1, read as the reverse complement.
TGCCGAGAATGAACATGCACGCCTGCTCGCATGGGAGGAGGAATTTGTCAACGCCCTCGAACTGCCGTACCGCGTCATTGACGTGGCAACCGGGGACTTGGGTTCCAGTGCGGCGCGCAAGTTCGACATTGAGGCCTGGATTCCAACTCAAGGCACCTACCGCGAAATCACCTCGACGTCGAACACCACCGAGTTCCAGGCTCGCCGCCTGCGCATCCGGATGCGCGACGCCGCCGGTACCAAGCCCCTTGCCACGCTGAACGGCACGTTATGCGCAATGCCGCGCATCATCGTTGCCATCCTGGAAAATCATCAGCAAGCAGACGGCTCAATAGTTATCCCGCCCGCCTTGCGTCCGTTCCTCGGCGGCCAGGACAGGTTTACCCCACTGTCAGTTCGTGAGGAGACGCTGAACCGTGCTTGAGACCTTCCCGCGTGACTTTGCACCCAAACTCATTGCGATCGACATCGATGACACCTTGGTCGAGCGTGATGAGGCAGTCTCCGAACGGGTGGCGGAATCCATCGCCCGAGTCCAAGCAGCCGGCGCTCTCGTGATTCCCAACACCGGTCGCTCCCTGTCCACTACTGCACCCGTGGCGCACGCAGCCGGCATGAACGAATGGGCTGTGTGCTCAAATGGCGCGGTCTTGGCGCACCTGAACCCGATTAGCATCAGGGAAACAGTCACCTTTGATCCGACGGAACTGATTCAGCGGATTACTCCGGTGCTACCCGATGCGGTCTACGCAGTGGAGGATGCAGACGGACTCCTGCGCACGAACAAGAGCTTCGGCATGACGGCCATTAGCCTGGAGGTGCGAGAGGTCCCCTTCGAGCACTTGCTGACCAAGCCCGTGGTCCGACTCGTGGTTCGATCCGACTCTCACGTGAATGAGGGCTTCGCGGAGATGGCCGCGCAATTGGGCCTGCATTCGGTGATCTTCGGCATCTCGGAAGTCGCCTGGATGGATATTGGCCCGGCAAACGTCAACAAGTCCACGATGCTGGCCAGCCTGTGCGAGCAACTGGATATCGATCCGCGGTCTTCCCTTGTTTTCGGAGACTCGCGAAACGACCGACAGGCTTTGTCCTGGGCCGGGATCGGAGTTGCCATGGGTGATGCCGATCCCGAAACCGCTGCTTGCGCGGACTACCTCACCGGCTCAGTCGCCGGCGAATCTGTCGCAGATGTTCTGGACTTGCTCTACCGCTAGAACAACCGCGTGCCGCGAAATTCACAGGCTTGACGCGGCTGGCTCAATGCCCGTCAAAGACGCAGACTGCGTGCACGGGCAATCCTTCGGACTCAAGTCGCTGTCGGCCACCCACCTCCGGTAGGTCGACAACAAATGTGCATTCGACGATCTCAGCACCTGCGCGACGCATCAGGGCCACTCCGGCAAGCATCGTGCCACCGGTAGCAAGGAGATCATCAATGAGCAGCACACGCTCGCCTTCGGCAATGGCATCAATATGCACGTGCAGTTCATCGGTGCCGTACTCAAGTTCATAGGGCTGCGCCCAGGTGGCCGCGGGCAACTTGCCGGGCTTTCGTAGAGGTACAAATCCGCAGCCAAGCCGCACAGCCAATGGTGCGCCCACGATGAAGCCACGAGACTCGATACCAACCACCGTGTCGATTCGCGCACCGGCATATCGCTTGGCAAGGACGTCGATGAGTTCACCGAACCCGGTCGGGTCCTTGAACAGCGTCGTGACATCGCGGAACATGATTCCCGGCTTCGGGAAGTCCGGAATGGTGCGAATCTTCGCCTGGATCGACATGGAATGCATTCTTGCCTACGCTGCCGACCGCAACCCGCATCGACTCCACGGTTGCCTCATCCAATCCACGTGCTCGAACCCGCGCATAGTCAAGGCCGCTTGCGGCAACGGTTGATCCGATACCGCTTTCCCGTGCCCGAATCGGCCCGCACGCTGACACACATGCCGCTCCACGCAGTCCGGTCGGCATGTGCACTCACGACACAACTACCATCACAAGGTGTCTTCCGCCTGCACGATCAACATCATCTGCACGGCAGCGGTGCCCAGGAATGTCGAACTCGTCGAGCGCCTACGGCTCCTGGGATTTTCCGACATCCACCTCGGCGGCATCGCCTTCCCCAGGGATTCACCGCAATCACGCGATGCCCTGGTGGATGCCAGACGCTTCAGCAAGATGTTCAAGCGCACCATGCTCGATGGTGAAATTGGGTGCTACCTCAGTCATCTGTGTGCCTACGACCACTTTCTCGCCGGCTCTGATCAATGGTTGGTCCTCCTCGAAGACGATGTGAACATCGAAGATGGGCTCCGTTCTGCAATCGATGCAACCTGTGGCATGGACAGCACAGCACCGATCATCGTCTCCCTCGGTGCGCTGGAGATGAATACGTCCGCCCACGAGCGGAGGACGCCGCCGCTGCTGCGCGAGCCGATGGCATCAGTGGATGGAGTCGCCGTTCACCAAGCACTGTTCGGGGGATGGTCATCGCTTGCCTACGCCATCAATCGCCAAGCTGCAACGATGCTGCGCGATGGGTATCTGTCGGGACGCATGAGCTCGCCGATCGACTGGCCCCCGGCCAGCTCCTCGGTGACGTTCGCCCAGGTGGTACCGGTGGTCGCGCGCGAGATGAGCGGAGTGACATCGGTCATTGACCGCGACAACCAGCGATTGGCTCCCTGGCAGGACCGTTGGAGCCGCCGACGAATGGTCCTGCAGCAAATGGTGTCCGGATACCTGCTGTATCGACATCAATTTGACAGCTTTCGCGGCTACATTCGCTGGACGTACGGACTGGCGCGTCCCTTGATGAAGCTTCCCTGGACTCGCCATGCGGGCAACGTTCAGCTGAGCGACGGTGTGCAAATGCACTTTCTCTCCCCGGCGCAAGTGCGGTGGCGCTTCTCCTGGATCGGTCTCGGGCCACCTCGGGCTCAGGTGCAACACCGTCGAGCTACGCACAAGGCCTCGTAAGGAGGACCTCGGCCTGCCGTGAATGGGCCGCACCAGCGATGCGCACCACCAGATGAAGCACGTTGCGGCAGTGGGGCAGGTCCCCGAAGGCAGCCGGATGCATGCTGTCACCATGTGGTCGTGGCCCATGCATACGTACATATCGGTTTGCCCAAGACAGGAACCACGGCCTTTCAACAGGTGCTCAACCACCTTGACGACGACCTGCGTACACGCGGAATTCGAGTGCTGAAGGATCAGAGCCCAATCGCCGACAGCTCTCTGCCCACATTGGCGTTGCCTCTGGGCGCATGCGTGATTCGCGGTGACCTGGATGCATGGTTCCGACAGCTCAGCCCGCACACCCTGCTCACGGAGTATCTCAGTGCCGCGCAAGCAAGTATCGAACGCCAGTCGAACTCGCTGGAGCCAACGATCATCGCCTCATTCGAGGGCCTGAGCCTTATGCGCACCACCGCAGAGGTTCATCGCCTGCGGTCACTGTTCGCCTCACGCGAGGTGCACATCATCCTGGTTCGGCGGGAACAATCCACCTGGGTGCCATCCTTGCGCAGGGAACTTGCTGCCGCAGGGGTGCGCACGTGGAGTCCCTATGCGTCCTCTTGCTCCAATCTCTCGGACGACTCGTGGCTGTTCGATCACCAGAGCCTGATTGATGTCATCACCAAGACATTGGGTCAATCGGCACTGACCGTCATTGACTATGAGGACGCCGTGGCTGCTGAATTCTCGATCATTCCCGCTCTGTGGAGAAGTTGCGGACTGCCAGAGGACCTGCTGCGTCGATCGGAACTTGGGCGAATATGGGCCCACCGCAGCCCTGCGCTTGAGGCCCACCATCTTCAACAGGACCTGGAGTCGGTCGACGACGTTCAGCAGCTACGAGACATCGTTGTGCGGCAGGCTCATGAGCTCGGCCAGATTCACTCTTCGATCTCCTGGCGCATCACCAGTCCTATGCGGACCCTACGTCAACGGTTTGGCCGACCCTGAGACTACGCGCGCTCACAATGCGATTTAGGCGATCCATGAGCCGAACGAATCGCACCCGGATCAGACATCGAATAAGGCACTGCATCGAGATCGCTGCGCGGGTGCGGGTCGGTACGCCGGCGTGATCCTGGAAGGCCTGCCAATACGCATCGACCACTTCCTGCGATGATTCCAGCACTGCATGGCGGGCGCGGACACCGGCGCTCAACTGCTCTCGCAATGCCGGACTCGAACACAATTCACCCAGCACTGCCAGCAACTCCTCGACATCGTCGAACATCAGGGCATCGATGCCAGGTCGAGCCAGGGCGACGTAGGCCGGCTCAGCAACCATCAGCGGGATGACGCCTGCATGCCACGCATTCAGCAGTTTGGTAGGAGGCTTCCACGCTGGATTGCCGTAGGACGAATACTTTCGATCCAGCAGCACCCAGTCGGTCCTGGAGTAGTCGTGCCAGTGCTGGTCGGAACCGTCGGTGCGAGTTGGAGTGTCCAAGTCCAGCTCAATGCCAAGCTTCTTGAGCGCTTCTTGAAAATTCACGTCAAGCAGGTAATCCGGAGCATTCTCCGGATTGCCCTTGAAAGCTAGTACCCATGGCGTGGCTTGCACGTCCGGATCCCGAGGCACCACGCCACGTTGCGGTAAGGGAGGCAGATAACGGCTGGATGCCTTTCGCGAAGCCTGCCGATCATTGGGCATGATCTGGAGATCACTGCGAATCAGTGCTCCGTATCGGGGCGGAAGATCACTGCACAGGAGCGCCACGCGGTGTCTTCGAACTCTCCATCCAAGTCGTGCCAGGCGTCTTGACTGCCAGATGGATCCTGACGGATAGACGACCACCAAGCCGGCATCGCGAGGCACGTGAGGACCGAGCGTGATTGGGTATCCTCGATCACGGAGCCGGACGTATAACTCCAGGAGATTGTGTCCCAATCCGGAGGCAAATCTCCAGGGCTCAGAATCCGGGTCCCATTCGGACACCATGTCGAGGGGAACATCCGGATCGCACCAGAAGTGGATGCATTCCACGCCTGTCATGACCTACGCGCTTGACGTTCGGCCGCTCCAGCGGGGTGAAGCAGTGCCTTCGCTCGTTGGGAGACGGCCAGTCCCCGATCGCCGAACGCTTGCGTGATGAGTCGGCGAGGAAGCGGTCCCGGGTAACGGCTGTGACGCACCTGTTCCCGGTGCCATTGCCAAACATCTCGTGCAGCGGCCAGGTCCTGCACTTTCGCCGATGCCTCGATCCCCAGGACGCAAATGTCGCTGTTCTCCTTGTCGACGCTCAGGTAGTACTCGGCAAGCATTGCGCGACGTAGGACGCGATGCACTTGCCGCGAGCTCAGATTGCGATACCAGTCCTGCTTCAGTTCGATCGTCCCTGGCGATGCCCATTCACTCCCGGTCCGCTGCGTTCCGTGCTCTGCTCGGCCTATGCCGGCCGCGGTAAAGATGAGCAAGCCCGAGGGTCGCGTCATGCGAATCATGTTGTCCACGATCGCCATCCAGTTCTGGGTGTGCTCGAAGCATTCGCTGGACATTGTCACGTCAAACGTGTCATCCGCGTAGTCCAAGGTCTCGCCCGCGCCGATCACGCTCACGTTCGGCCCCGGAATGAGATCCGCACCAACGTACCGATCGGCCGAGAACAAGCGGTGCGGACCTCCGTTCACGTCATACGCGCCAATATCCAGTACGGAGCCGGCGAAGTGTTGCGGGAAGGCGACAACCGCACGTTCGAAATAGGCCAGTTGCGACGGGTGTGCCACCTCGAGCCCTTCTCACGTCATCTCTGCAGTCACGTCCAAAGAAGAACACAGTAGCGCCGAGCTGTGCTTCGTCAGCTGCTTCTGCGATCACAGAGCGCAGTTCTCGGCGGTGATGCGGCGGCTCGCCCGCGTGTAGCGCTGGCCGGACCACAGGGCGGTCCGGGGGCCTGCGAGCTCCTACCGTGGTTCGGGACAGTCAGCCATCCCTCGGCCAAGGGCGCTAGGTCACAGCCAGCGCCAACCGGACTTGGTGCTGTGTAGGTTAGCATTGCGGAGAATTCTCCACACGTATCAATGCGTACTGGACGTGCGAAGTGACTGGGAGGTGATTGATGGCGCATCGCATGCAGATCCATGTGCAGGGCAAGAGCCATCGGTCGCGGGTGGTGAAACGACTGCTTGATCTCCTGATTGGATCCGTTCTGCTCATTGTGGCCCTGCCACTGATGGGATTGATTGCGATCATCATCCATCTGCGATTGGGTCGCCCGGTCTTGTTTCGTCAACAGCGAGTCGGGCTGTACGACTCACGGTTCACCATGCTGAAGTTTCGCACCATGCAGCCTGAAGCGGATTCCATGCGGGATTCGCTTCGGACTCTCACTGGCGTGACCGCCCAGAGCTCGCCTGTGTTCAAGATGGAAAACGATCCACGCGTGACGAGCCTTGGTCGACTCTTGCGTCGATGGTCACTGGATGAACTTCCTCAACTGTTCAATGTCTTAGGCGGATCAATGTCCTTGGTCGGTCCGCGGCCGCACACCGTGGATGACGTTGCAGGCTATTCCCAGGAAGCATTTGAGCGCCTGACCGTACCCCCTGGGCTGACCGGCTCGTGGCAGGTAGCCGGTCGATGCAACCTGGACTGGGACACGTCATTGCAACTTGACCTGGATTACGCCCGTCATGGGAGTCTGGGAACAGACCTGCGAATCCTGCGGCGGACGATCACGGCAGTGATCAGCGGCGATGGGGCGATCTGACGGCCGTCACGTGCCAGGGCCCCGCATCACACCAAGCACGGCGGGCGTGTCACTGTCGCGTGACCGGGACGAGCCGTTCCGCGCAGCAGTAGCAACTACGGACGAGTCCGCCAGCACCAGCCCTATGCACACCCACGACCACGTCGGCCAGACGTAGACGATGCCGAAGACAAGCAGTCCCCACAGGAAGACCCAGGCATCCTGCGGCGCCTTCCGACGGCGACTCAATGCCATGCAGAACAGCACGAGAATGCAGCCGATGCCGATCAGCCCCCCTCGCACGATGTCCTCAATGGGCTCACTGTGACTGGTCAGGTCGACATTCATCGCCGGGGAGTCAGTCTGCGACAATATCGTCGGTCCGAACATCTCACCGACCAGCCAGGCGGAGGCTGGACGACTCGCTGCCAGGCGCGACTTCCACACGTGCAGCCGCCAGGAAAAGGTTCCGGTGGAAAGGAGTGGACTGCCGCCTGCACCGGATACCACGCGCGGTACGGATGAGCCCTGATAGGCAGGGGTACTGGGAATGCCACTGAGGTGCGTGTACGACTCGGGAACAAGTGCCGTGCAGATCCCGGCTCCGCTGGATGGCTGCGTCGACGCGCCACTCACCACTGCTCGTGACGTTCCTGGACAGGGCACCGACACCCGCCCGAGATACTTCTGGGTGATGACCGAGGCCCGAAGGGCGTTGATGTTCGTCGGCAACACGGCAAAGCCGGTGAGAAGAGGAAGAACGGTGGCAAACGCCATCACCACCAGCAGGGCACCAGCAATGATCGCCGGTGCAAAGCGATCCGAAGATCGCCAGGTGACCAGAACGCAAACGACCAAGCTGGCCACCAAGGCAAGCCAGACACTTCGATCCTGGCACCAAATGCACGATAGTCCAAGGAAAACCCCGCCGATCAGTCGCAGCCACAATGGCCAGGACGCGCTACTCGCAAGTATGACCAAGGCAAGGACCATGCCAAGGGCGAGCGGTGGCAGCAACGGTCGAGTCCCATAGAAATCACCATGCACCAGGGTGGAATCGGCGTATCCGTGATCCCAGCCCAGGGCGAACAGCGCAACTGCTTGAAAGACAGCGATCGCAAGTCCCCAGACAACCAAGACTTTGCGCCACCATTGCCAACGCATCGGCCCACACGCCAGTCCGAACAGCAAGGCAGCAAACGCGTAGATCCACGGTCGTTCGTGGTTGAAGCCATGTTGCAGGCCGGCCACTTGCACCCAGCGAAGCCCACCGATCGCGGCAATCAGCAGCAGCACGACCAGTATCCAGCGACGTGCACCATGGACCTGAGTCCACACTCGCGCAATCAACGCCAAAGCCACCATGGCGACGGCAATCAGGTCATACCAGTCCACGCGAATCGCCCGGAGGAAGAAGCCTCCACTGGTGATCCAGACCAACTGCTGCTCAAGGAACACCACGCACAGACTTGCGACGAATACCACGTCCGCACATAAGGGCAGCCATCTGCGCGCTTCGTTTGACGAACGACCCGAAACACGGTTAACGACCATCACCTGTCCTCTGGTCTACCCTTGGCATTGAACGATGAATCGCCCGCACGATTGACACCTCCATTCGCTGGCGTGACCTCGCCCAAGACTCGTGGTGACACCGACCAACAACCGTGACGCCCTGCTTGCTGATGGAGTTGGCATCGCTGGACTGACATGCGGATGCTACTCCTGGGTGGACTGGAGACCAGTGCTTCCACGATAGCCTGAACTCTCTTAAGCACACAGCTTTGACAGACCGCACAAGGGGGTTGGGCACGTCATGTCCTCCACGAGTACGCGCGGTTCCACCCTGGCTTCGATCCGCGCTTCCTTGGCGCTGCTGACGCCTGCGGAGAGAGCTCGCTACTGGCTCGTGGTCGCCGCACAGATGGCCACGGGCCTCATGGACTTACTCGGCGTCCTGTTGATTGGCGGAGTCGGAGTGCTTGCCTCGACTGCTGTAGCCGGTCGACGTCCTCCGGCCTCACTGACTGCAGTACTCGATGCAGTCGGCCTGCAACATGTTGGATCGGCGAATCTTGCCGTGTTCATGGCGGTGGCTGCGGCAGTCTTCTTCCTGGCAAAGTCGGTCATCTACGGGTACCTGATCGGACAGAACTACAAATTCCTCGCCAAAGCGCAAAGCCAGACATCCAATCGACTCCTGAGTAGCTTGCTGTCCAGGCCAATTACCGACGTGTATCAACTCACTCCGCAGGAAACTGTGTACGCCGTCACTTCCGGTGCGGTGGCTACGATCACGGGGCTTCTGGGGTCAGTTGCGATCGTGTGCAGCGATGCATTCCTGCTCGTGATCTTAGGTTTCACCATCTTTCTCTTTGCCCCGGCGGCTGCGCTGGGCATGGCTGGGTTTTTCCTGCTTGTCGGCTGGGTCATGCACCTCATGCTGTCTCGGTGGGCGGCCCGGACTGGAACCATCCTCCAAGCTTCCGACGTGCAGACGTTGTCGCAAGTCCAAGAAGGTCTGCATGCCTTTCGTGAGTTATGGACACTCGACCGAAGAGAGCCCTACCTCGCGTCAATCAGCACGGTGCTGGAATCCGGAGCTCGGGCGCAGGCAACTGCACAACTGATCAACCAAATTCCGAAGTTGGTGTACGACTGCGCTCTGGTTGTTGGCGCTGTCCTTCTTGCCGCGTTGCAATTGCGAACCGGCAACATGGTGGACGTCGTTTCGACCCTTGTTGTATTTCTCGCTGCCGGTTCCCGGCTGGTGCCATCAATGCTTCGTCTGAGCGGTCAATTGGTCAATATTCGATCCTCAATCGCGCAATCTGCCCGAACACGGCAACTCGCACAGGTTGTTCGCGATCCCCTGCCTGCCTCATGGATGGTCACGGACGAGTCGGCGGCAGGTGAACCGTCGGGCGATCAGGGTTTTCGAGCGGACGTGACCATCGACGGAGTTCACTTCACCTACAAGCCCGAAAGTCCGCCGGCGCTCACAGATATCAGCCTCACCATTCCTGCAGGTACCTCGTTGGCCATTGTTGGCCGGACAGGTGCGGGAAAATCCACACTGGCTGACGTGATTATCGGCGTGCTCTCCCCACAGCATGGTGGAGTGCTCATCGGCGGACTTCCACCGTGGAAGGCGATCAGCACGTGGCCAGGCAAGATCGCATACCTCCCGCAACATGTTTCGATCTTCAACGCAACCATCCGGGACAATGTCGCACTCGCACTGCCGAGAGGCCAGGTCAGTGACGATCAGGTCTGGGAGTCACTGGAGCGTGCGCAGGCTGATGGTTTTGTCCGTCAGATGTCAGATGGTCTTGACACCCTGGTCGGAGACCGCGGATTACGACTCAGTGGTGGTCAGCGGCAGCGGCTTGGGCTCGCCCGTGGGTTGCTCACTCGACCGTCGGTCCTGGTACTGGATGAGGCAACAAGTGCACTTGACGCTGAAACCGAGCATGCGATCAGCCAGAGCATCGCTGCCCTGAGCGGAACGGTGACTGCCATCGTGATCGCGCATCGCCTTGCCACTGTTCGCAATTCTGATGCAGTGGTGTATCTGGAACAGGGGACGATCCGGGCGCACGGGAACTTCGATCACGTGCGTACGCAGGTTCCTGCCTTCGACCGACAAGCCGAGCTGCTCGGACTGGTGCCCGACGAAGGACGCCAGTCCTGATGGGCATCGTCATCCTTGGACAGGATGCACATGCACGGAGCAACACCGTGTGGTTTGAGGTCCTCCGAGCACAGGAAAGTACTCAGCTATTCCTGCCTGTCAACAAGAGTCAGATTGAACACGCCAAGGCTGGGCTACGCCAGCGCGCTGCTGATCTGAGCGATCGAATTCATCTTGTTCCCGCGCGATCCATCCTTGGAGAAACATCAACCGTCTGGCATGGAATCCGAGATCGGATACACGATTTCCAACCTGATCTGATCCATGTGGTTGCTGAGCCCTGGGCCCTGATCGCACAACTTGCTCCCTCCTGGCGGCCACCGTTCGTCATTCACTCGGCCGAGAACATCATTCGGTCAGCACCTTTGCACTACCGCATACGACGGCTTGGCACCGCACGCGTTCTTCAGCGGGCATCCGGGGCAGTCAGTTGGGGTTCCACCGGGCTCAAGGCCTTGCACGACGCCGGGTTGCCGACAAGCACTCCGACAACACTGTGTGCCAGCAGGCTTCCCGACCCGCTGGAATTTCCTGTGTCGAGCATGCCGCCATTCGATGGACACCTGCGAGTTGCGTATTGCGGCCGCCTCGTGCCGGAAAAGGGCGTGCAGACACTGATCACCGCGGTCAGCAATATCCCTGCGAACACGGTTCACCTGCGGATCATGGGTGAGGGTCGACATCTTCGGAAGCTCGCGGTACAAGCAGAGACCTGTAACCAGCGCATTGAGTTTCTCGGCGGTGGCGATGCACACGCGGTGTGGAAATTGATGTCATGGTGCCACGTCCTGGTGGTGCCGACGGAAATGACACCTCGCTTTCGTGAACAGTGGGGACGCGTGGCCGTCGAAGGCATGCTGACCGGACGACCAGTGATTGTCAGTGATAGTGGTGAGCTTCCCGCTTTGGTGAATGATCCGTCCATGGTGTTTCGCCACGGGAATTCTCATGAGCTGACTGAGTTGCTCAATGCCTGCCAGCAGGACGACGGATTTCTCCAGGACACGGCCCGCAGTACCCACGATCGAGCCCGAACCTGGGCGCCGAATGTCCAGGCGAATGCACTGACAGAGCTGTGGGATCAGGTGCTTATCGCGCAGGCTCGATCATGAATCAGGTACGAGTTGCCGTGCTGATGACCGTGCACAATCGATCTGCAATGACACAACGCTGCTTACGGTCACTCCGGGCTGCCGTTCACCATCTGCCGACATCTCAAGTCCGAGTGTTCATGACCGATGACGGATGCACGGATGACACGATCATCCGAGCACGGGCAACCTACGAGGATTTACTGGTCATCCCCGGAAGCGGAAGTCTCTACTGGGCAGCGGGCATGGCCAAAACGGAACAAGCAGCGGTGGCATGGGATCCTGATCTGTTTCTCTGGATCAACGATGACGTCGTCCTGGACGAACATTGCCTGCCACGCCTTTTCGAAATTGCCTGCTCACCCGTGCCCGGAATCGCCATCGGTGCCACATGCGATCCCGATGATGGCAACCTCAGTTACGGGGCTGTCCGATTGCGAGACAGGCACCCGCAGCGCGTGCGGCTCCTTCCCACCAGTCACGACGTGCAACTCGCCGACACCTTTCACGGAAATGTCGTTGTAATCCCGCGTGCCATACGGGATACGGTCGGAGCCATTGATGGACATTTTGCGCACGCGTATGCGGATTTCGACTACGGATTGCGCGCAACCGGGGCTGGTGTCCAGATACGACAAGCGCCCGGATTCGCCGGCACATGCCGCAGGAACGCTCCCCGCGCAGCGATGACCGGCGGCCTACGAACGCGCTGGAGGAATTCACAGGATCCGGTGACCGGCCTTCCCTGGCGATCTCAGGTCAGATTTCTTCGCAGACATGCAGGATGGGAATGGCCGCTGTACGCGGGCTGGTCGATCGTGCACCGGCTTTGGCGTGGATGAATTCACTTGATGGCGTTTGAAGGGTACGAAGTATTCAACGTCAGCCGGACGTGTGCGTTGTCGCGTTGTTGATGCGTTGCCTGACGACGCTGACGACAAAGCGCGGGTTACCCCAGAGATATCGATGGGCCAGTCGACGCGGCTCAGATGCGAGCCGGAATACCCACTCGGTTCCACTGCGCTGCATCCATCCGGGCGCCTGCGGCTTGCTGCCCGAAATGAAGTCAAATGCAGCGCCGACAGCCAGTGCGACCACCGGAAGACTCAAGGCCAGTCGCCTGGCTTCGTAATCCTGCTTTGGCGTCCCAAGACCAACCCAGACCACGCGTGCTCCACTGGCAAGGATGCGCGCATCACGCTGTGCCAGGTCAGCGTCAGTCGGAGGATTGAAGGAGGGTGATTCAGATCCCGCGATCTGCGCGCCAGGCCACTTCCGCTCAATGGAAGTTCGCAGCGCGTCAAGTGCGGATGGCGTGCCTCCGAGCAGGTAATGCCGTGGTCCCTTCACGCCGAATGGATCGCTGCGACTGAACATATCGGCCATGACGTCAGGGCCGTAGACACGTCGTGCACGTGATTCATGCAGCCCATGCAGCCAGCGCTGTGCCCAGACGACCGGAACCCCGTCCGCACAGGTCAGATCGCCTGCATTCAGGCACCGTGCATACCCGTGGTCACTGTCGGCCAGAGCCAGGCTGTACGCATTGCAAAAGTGCACGCTTCGACCACTAGCCCTTGAGGCCACCGCCCAGTTCCAGATGACCTCAACCGCTTGCTCACGAGTGCCCGCCGCGACCGCGACCGGGCCCACAGCAACCCGTCCTGGAATCTGGGGAGATGCGTCATCGGCATTCACAGCCGCTTTCCCTTCCCCAGTGAGCTCTGATCGGCCACCACGGTAGCCTGCCGTGGCGTGCTGCGCTTCAGAGATGCCGCTCTCGGTGAAGCTTCCCGGATCGAACCACCAGGTGTCGTGATGCAGACCTGTTCTAGTCTCACCTCGTGAGTCTCAAGCGTGCGGTCTTCGTAACCCAGCGGCCGGACTCGATCGCTCGACTATTACCACTGTTCAAGGATGCGGGCATGAGGACTGACGTCCTCGGACCTTCTTCATCCCGACTCCGGTGGTCGAACTCCACTGATAGATACACCCCGCTCTCGAAAGAGCCACACGAACGATTGCGCCAACTTGAATACATGGCGGTGACCGTCAATGGTGACAGTGACATGGTGATCTTCAGCGAGGATGGGCTTCTTCGTGAGGTCGCACACAGCACCCTTCCAGACGAACTCAAGCTCGCACTCCTGCCAATCTCAGATATCTCACACCTTCATGCGGTTGGGTCAAAGATCGGCATGGCACGGGTATTCGCTCAGGCTGGAGTCAACCATCCGAGATTTCAGATCATCGACGGACCACATGAAATTGCCGCGGCCGTTGAGCTGATCGGCTACCCGGCCGTGGTCAAAGAGGCGCACAACGGCGGCGGCTTCGGAATTACCGTCGTGACGAGTCCATGCGACCTTCCACCGGCTTCCTTCTTCCAGTGCGGTCAGCCGCTGCTCGTTGAGGAGTTCGTACCCGGTGATGAATACAGCATTGACGCGTTGTACATCTACGGGAGGTTGGTCGTTGCCTCGGTCAGTCGCATCGTCGAAGTGATGAGTTCTTGGGGAGTGTCGACAGTTCGCGAGTTTGTCACGGCACAGGATCCCAAACTCTTCTGCGACCTTCAGGCAATCGGACACGAGCTCGGCATGCATGGCCTGGCCAATATCTCAACAGTTCGACAACACGATGGAAGTTACTGCATTTTCGAATTTGACATGCGACCGAATAATTGGCACGCATATGCGCGTGCTCTCGGCGTGGATTTCTCCGCAGCCCTGACCACGCCACAGTTGGATCAATGGACCGTCCTGACGCCCAGACAGGTATCGACGCAGCAGCCCATTCGGGTAAGACATCTGACCCGAACTCTGCGAAGTGGATTAAGACCCAACGGTGGCCACTGGGAACTTCTGCGGCATCCCGCACACGTCTGGCCCTATGTGCACATTGGAGATGTGAAGCTAACCGTCCTGGAGGGTGCTGCGCATGCGCGCTGGCTCACAGACCATATTCGGGAGGCGATTGCGATCCGCTTGCGCAATCGAACCCATCGAGGACCGGGCAGTTGAGAGGAGATTTGGGGTGCGGCAATAGTGCGCAGGTGCGCTCAATGTCCTCAAGCGATGGTAGAAAGTGCAGATTCGGATGCGCCAAGAGGTTCGTGCTCATTGCTGCGGGGCGCATCGGCTGGCCCATTGCCGCACGCATGTTCGGGCAGATTCTGCGCTTGGCACGCAGCCTTCACAGAAGTTCGACTAGGTCCCTGCTTGCTCGATCGAAGACCACCAGGCCGGTCCAGAATGTGAGCGCGCCTGCAGCCAGTAGGCCGATGAGCACTGGCACGGATGGAGCGACCAGCGAGTACAGCACATTGTGGACACCATTGACGTACCACGACATGGGATTTGCGTGAACTACGAAGGAAAGAGCCGCATTGCGGCCATGAAGCATGCTGATGGGATACATGATGGGCGTTGCGAAGTACAGAAGTAGCAGGGCAGTGGTGACTCCTTCCTTCACGTCACCGAAATGGGCGCTCAGGGCAGAGATCAGCAGTCCGATTCCCATGGCGAACAGCACCGTGCCCAGGAGGATCGGTATTGCCAGCAACCAGGTCCAGCTGACATTTCCAATGCACAGCAGCACAAGAAGTAGGACGACGAATTCCAGCAGAATCTGGAGTGCCTGGACCAGCTGGGCTCCGAGGACTGGTGCCCAGCCCGGAAAATGAACTTTTCCCAGCAATTCCGCGCAGGATTCCATGGTCGTAATCGAGACCGGTTGCATGCCGGCAAACAGGTTCCATGTGACCAATCCGCAGAAGATGAAGATCGGGTATGACGATCCACGTCCGTTCCCTAATGGTGGTGCCTGGGCATGGAAGATGTAGTAGAACACCACGAAGAAAAGGAGCAATGTGGCCAGAGGCTGAGCCAAAGACCAGAGCCATCCCAATACACTCGTTCTATAGCGAACAGACACGTCGCGCCGCATGAAGGCCCACACCAAACTCCGGCTCTGATAAACCCGGCTCAACATGGTTCGCTCATGCTCCGGCAACGTCCCCGAGATCAATTCGCACCTGCAAGTCATCAAATCCCTGATAGCAAAGCGGGCAGACGTCCCAAAATGCCCGCAGCGAGAACTCAGCACTGGCTGGAACATTACGAATGGTCACACTCCGGCTCGAGATATCTCCCGCAATAACACGAGCCACCCCGCGGCCGTTACAAAACAGATATGCGTCCAGCCTGTCGAAAGCCGTAGAGATAAGCCTGACCCTGATCATGGCCTCCGGCGTGGCAAACCTCACTCGAAAGCGCCAGTCGAGTGCTTCACGGGCTGTTGTCGAGCCAACGATGCTTCCTGGCAACGAGTTGCCGAATGCAACCAGGGTGGTTCCGGATACCCATGGGTGCTGCGGCACTTCAAGGAAGCCGCCGGTGAGCCGAACGACAAAACGCTCGGTGACAGCAAAGCGACCTGTACGCAGCCACGTCAGGTAGAGCCGCGTCTTTCCCTGAAATCGATCTCGGATCAGTGACACGAGCGGCTTACTTGGACGACGTTCTGCGATGCGTGCAGACATCGAGTTTGATTCGGATATCAGCGCTTTGCCGCGAAGTACCTGCGCCTGCAGTCTGGCACGAATCTTCGCGCTCACCGGAACCTTGATATGTAAGCTCACATCGTCCACCGTCTGGGTAGCCGCATTTAGGGCCAGGAGCGCCTCCAGCGTTCCGGATTGCCTCGCCTGCTCGACCAGTTGCTCGTGATCGACCATCCCGCCAAGTGCCAGGACGTCCACTACCGATTGAACAAAGTCGGTAGGTCCCGCCGCCTGGGCTCCATGGAATGCCGCGTGCAGAAGCAGCAATTCGGGAGGAGGCAGCGGAAGTTGCGCTCCTGCTGCGCGCACGTGCAGCGCAGGGACAGACAACATCAGCTGAAGGAGCGCGCTGGGTTCCTTGTATTGAGCGACGTGAACATCAATATGGCAGCCGTCCGAGTTGAAGTCCATCGCATCGTAGTGCGACTGACTGGAATGGCCGCTGCACTCAGAGTGCATACTCCGGCGAAATCCTTGGGCATTCATGATCTCGATCATTCGCTCGACGTCATTGGCACCGATCAGCATGTCGATGTCCGCCATTGTTCGTGCGCCCAGGCGGTTGCTCACAACCTGAACGGCGGCTCCTTTCAGAATCCGGTAGTCAATTCCGGATTCATTCAGTGCCAGAAACAGCCCACGACCCGAGTGCAACATCTCGGTCGTTCGAGACCAGGCGTACTTGAAGGCACCTCGCATTCGGGCGACATCGGGGATGTCATTTTGCCCGCGGACGTTGAGAAATATTGATGGCATGATGCGCTGCGTGCTCTCATTAATGGCATCGAAGTCCACACTGGACATCAGTTCCTTCCAGGCCGCCAGCGCGGACTCCGGTCTGGATGTGGCTGCGCGGAGCGCCAGTACATCTTCTGTGCTCAAGAGCACATTCGGCCTACTCATCGGGCTCACCGTTCCAGTTCGATGCTGCAATCGGCATGCCTGGCTGACTGCTGGGCAATGCACGCAACAAGGCAAGATTGTCGGGCATGGACTCTGAGATCATTAGACGCGTGCACGGGCGCTTGGCGACCTCATGCGCGAGGCGAATTCGATTCCTGACTCCGCCACCGAATACCTCCCGCAGGGAATCCACACTGAGCATGCGATATGCCCGTCGCTTTGTTAACACATATGCAGCGGACCGTTTGTCGATGATCGGAAAGCACCACCGATGCAATGCGTGGCTGCTGACGTACCCCGTACCCAGCGACTGAAGTCTGAAGTACTCCTTCGCCCCTCGGGAGTGTGCAAGGGCGCTCGTTGGGATGCTCGGTCCACCGATCAGCGCCAGGGAGTGTTGGGTCAATTTGGCACGTGAATAGACGGCGAACATCGTGTTCTTGTACAGGAGGAGACAATCATCGGAAATCGCCTGCTCTCCCAGAATGCCGCAGGCGATCGCCAAGGTCGATTTCCCTGATCCCGAGGCACCGCTGAAGGCCATTCCCTGACCATTGATCACTGCACCGGACCCATGGACGATTTCTGCGTCTCGAAGATTGCTCATCCAGCTGAGGATCAGGCGAAAGGGCGTGAGAAAACTTCGCAGGTCCAGTTCACCGTTCCGACGAATCCAGACTGTGCCAACACCACGTTGCTGGTCAAGTGCGTACGCAATCCCCGTCGTTCGATCGATGAAGACACGATACGGATAGGTGATTTCCTCGGGCACCACGCGACCGGCATTGGTCCACGGGGAAGCCCACTCCATCGGCGGGAGCCGGGGCATCTCATGAGCACGAACTATCGAAAGCCGAAATTCCGCATTCGCACTTCGCTGTTGCATGAATGCCCCCAGGATGAGTTCGCACAAGGCATCCTGGGTTCGATATCCAATCCGAAGTCCGAACGGGCCAAGTCTGGCGTCGAACCACGCTGAGGATTGAGTACTCCCAGCATCGACAAGTTGGCTGGCGAAATAGTGACCTCGTGCCTGGCGCCGGTTAGGACTGAGGCCATCCATCTTCACTCGCGTCGTGGATGGGATCGATCACTAGTAGGTCCGCAAGGTCGTCATTGGCAAACACCGAAGGGGCCGTCCATTCCGTGCGCACATAGTCATCTGGAAGCGCTACCGATGCACCGTGCATCTCCGTGATCGCCGAGATGACACCCAATTCGGAGAGGCTGTCGAGGAAATCGATGATGGATGTTTGCACTTGGTCGGTCCAGGAAAAATGCTCAAATGATTCGCCTAGGGTTGCAGGCCAATGCATGGGATCAACCCCGGCTTGGACGAGCCACAGGATATCGGCTGATGGACCGCGAAAGCTAAAGTACTGACCAGTCTCGAAGTTGATGAGGATGGTCTCTCCATCCAGGCGTTCCATTGAAACAGAGTCGTCCCGAATGCTCCACATACCGACTTCACTATCCATCGCTCGATACTAGCAAGGATGAAGTACTTATTTTGAGGTCTGCGCGACTCCCAGTGCCTGAAGAAGCAGGTCAGATAGGTCGGCCCCAAAATCTCGCATGCTTCGAATGGTGCGCACCGGATCAACAATCTGATCGCTTTCGTGACTTCGTCGAATGGCATTTGCTAGCGCTTCGGGGGTGCGCTTGCTGAACCAGACATTGGCGGTGGCTCGCTCTCTGAATACGGGGATGTCACTGACTACCATCTTCAATCCGTAGCTCAGGCCCTCTTCCAAGAACAGGCCAAACCCTTCATCCGCACTTGGGAACACTCCAATCGAGCAGTGTCGAGCAATCGTCGCAACGGCGAGATCGTTGGCGTTGACGAGCCACCGCAGTCGCCCCTGGAATTCAGGATGGGCACGTATTCGGGCGATCAGCGACTCACTCAGCCAGCCTTCCGCCCCGATGAGGGTCAGGTCAACATCCACGCCATCGTTGACAAGCATGTCGAATGCGTCCAGCAGGATGTCGTGGCCCTTGCGAGGCTCAACTGTTGAGACATACAGCATCGAAAGCCGTCCATCCTCAACAGGTTCAGGCCTCTGTCGCCGAAATGGTGAACCGAGTCCGATGACGTGGATCGCTGCGTTGTGTCTCCATCCAAGGCGAACGAGATCTTGGCGCACCTTGTCGGAAGTAACAACGATGTGGTCGGCTACTGCAAGGACCTGCTGGACACACAGTCGAAACACTCGGTGGGAATCGTCGACCCACCACTGCGGGTGTATCAGCGGCAAGATGTCATGGACCAGAGCGACTACGGGTAGCGATCGCTTGCGCTTCTCCCGAAAGATCGCACTGAAATCCACATTCGTGTTCAAATCCAGCAGCATCAACACATCAATGTCTGAGAGCGAGTACGGGGGTAGATCCAGCACGTCATCCGAGGCCAGGTACGGGTTGCTCCTGAAGGCTCCAGTGCGCTGTCCGCCCCGCGTGTGCACCGGAACGAGCGAGGCTCCGTGAGTTCCCAATGTGTCGGCGATGCTGGCATGTGATTCTCGAACAACGCGCTGAACACCTGACAGTACTGAGGACCGCTCGATGTTCTGCGTTTCGCTCCCCACAAGGAATGCGGAATGTGCTCGCGCCGGCCTGGGAGTTCTAGGCATCGCAGCACACCCGCAGAACCTCATGCATCACCTGGGCTGCATTCAGGTCCGAGTGAAATGCCAGGGGTACCTGATCCCCGCACAGACGCAGCCATGGGCTGCCAAATTGACGAGGAAGCGGCCATCGCTGAAGTAGCCCGCTTTGCGCGGATATCGACAAGACATCGTGATGGAAATGAACGCCGGCTCGAATCTCCTGGGTAAGGAGTGCAGCACATGTTCCTGCTAAGGCCAAAACCTGCGGAAGGTCACGAACATCGAGGTCTTCGTCAGCGGCATCGGCGTAGTCGATCAAGTGGGCCCGACCGCTGTTCCACAGGAGGTTCCACGGGCGGAGATCGTTGTGAAACACCCCGAGCGACGAGTATCGGCGCGCCTCCTCGACGACGGCGTGCACTTGGGAGACGGGATCGATTTCGGGTGCCGCATCACCGGGCACCTGGTCTCGGACTAGCGTGACGACTGCGCGTCCCTGGTCGAGGTAACGCACTTCGGGAAGCTGTAGCGCCCGACGATGGGCAGGAGTGGCTCCGGCGAGAAATGCGGCTTCGCCGATGACCTGACTTCGTTCAAAATAGTCCGGACTTACGTAGTCGACTTTCACCACTGCACCTGACGTCAGGATTATCGTGCGAGCCGAGTATTCGCCTTGGCCGTCAGCTTGATTCCCGATTCGCTCCAAGTCCGCTTTCTGAATCCAATCCTGCCCAACGCGCATGAACCAGTTACTCGCCATCAGCAGCGGAGGAAAGGGATCGCCCTCATCGCGAGCTTCCGGTAACTCCGACACATACGCAAATCGTCTCAGGATCGAGTGCACGTCATACGGTCCGAACTCATTGAGGTCGGGTGCGATTGCGCGCCGCACTGCTCGGGTCAGCATGAACGTACAGTGATCCGCCAGCCAGGCAAGCGCTTCATCCCGCACGGACGCCTGCGTCACGTCAAGCAGCCGAGACCAGCCATCCAGTGCGAGAACCAGATCGAATTGCTCTGAACTGTCCACCTGGTTGGATGATGGCGAACCGTGCTGGGCAGCCAAACCTTTTCCGTTGCGCAACAATTCGATGAGTGAGGGACAGGCCGTGCACGTGATGCGCTCTTTGAGCAGCGCATCACGCATACGACCGGTCGGATCGCCGACTATCAGCACCGACAGTGGGCCCGTCGTCCGGCGATATTTCTCCGCAATTGCGATTACGGACTGCAGCTGCATCATGGCGCGCGGGATCATCGTGTGGCTGCTCGAGCATTGGTCATCCTTCTGCGGGCAGAAGAAAGCGGTCGTGTCAGAGTGCAGGTGCCGACGAGCAAGCATCCTCCTGCACGCATGTGGGTGTGCGCAGCCTCACCGGGGAAGCCGTCAAGCGATCGCCGCCATGAGAACTGTTTCATTCGCAGTTCCTGCCTGCATCGAGCCCGGTTCTCGCCTGTGTCAGGTAAACCCGCGCAGGGACTCCACGTCAGCGACACTTCATGATGCAAAGCCGCGCTCATGTCCGCTACCGGCATTGCGACGTGACACACCGCAGGGCACTGGGGCTCACGGACCGCAAAGGTGTCGCAGGACATCACTTGCAGACCGATCACCGCAAAGAACACCGGGTGCGGTGGCAACGTCTGACTCAAGAGGTGTTCCAGCGCTGGCGCATTGAACCACTCGACCAATCGGCATGGAACCATAACGTCGTACCGACTGACTTCATCAGTAGATGGCCGTCCACGCTCATAGCCCCAATTCTACGTTGGGAGCGTCACATGGCGGTTTCAATCAACAACTTCGCACCCTGGCACGAACATGGCGCTGAGCAGGGCGTTCCATGCTTCGGACATGACATTCGCACGACGAGTCATCGCGCGCTCGCATGCTCTGCAACTTGTTCCTGGTTCCCTTCGCCGGATGCACGCATGATGGTCCAGGATCTGTGATCTCGGAGGAATAGCTGGTGGCACCAGCGGCATCTTGGGAATGCGCAGGCACATGTGGCTCGCTGATAGCCTGCCATCGTGCCTGGCAGGCGGTTACCCGACCACGGGCACCACCCGGTGAAGACACAGTCGATGACGGGCCGTTTCCGCGAAAGCCTCAACCTCGCTGGGCTAAGCGCATTGATGTTTCTCGCTTGTCGTGCTCTGGATCTGTTGACAGTGGCGATAGTCGCTGGCCTGAAGGGAAGCTCTATTTGGAAGTTGATGACTGGCTGGGACTCGGGCTGGTTGTTGTCCGCAGCCGTGCATGGTTGGCCTCACTTCATTCCGACGTCAGCATCAGGCATGTCGCAGCAAAGCACACTGCCCTGGCCCGTGCTCGTGCCAAGCATTGGAAGATTTTTCGGGCATGTCGGCGGATCGGGATGGATCGAGCCAAGTCTGGTAGTCAGCAACTTGATTGGCGGAGCAGTAGCGGCTGCAGTGCTCACCGTGACACTGGGACCGTTTTTGGGAGCGACATCAAGCCTGACCGTGAGCGCATTGTGGTCTGCGCTACCTGCCACACCCGTCCTTCTCATGGGATACAGCGAGGGGGTCTTCACCGCGTTGGCATTTTGCTGTCTCTGGGCGGCTACTCGAAGTCGCTTTGTCCTCTCCGGGATATTTGTCGTGCTCGCGGGCCTGGCGAAGGTGAGTTTCGTCCCCTTCGCCGTGATGCTGGTGATTGTCGTCCTCGTGTCGGTAGCACGCCCCTCTCCCGCTAGGACACCTCGATGGCGTGCAGCAGTGGCGATTGGCCTGTCGGCAATTGGCGTTGTCATATGGCCACTGGCGATTGCCCTGCGTGTACACCAATGGAATGGATTCGTTGTCTCACAGTCAGCGTGGAATCGGGCTTCGGCACCGCTGGTTGACGCTGGGCGATGGTTCGTATCCGCCTTTGCTCACCTACTTTGAACACCTGGATCGGCCTGGTCGTGATGACTGCCTATATCGCGGCAGCAGTGATCGTCTGGCGAGACCGACAGTACCCGTTGGCCTTCCGAGTGCTCTCACTCATTGCACCGTTCTTCCTTCTTGCCGTTGGCCCGCAGCTCTCCACCGCTCGCGAACTCGTTCCCGATCCCGGCCTTTCCGCTGCGCTGCAGCGGTCTCTGCCTGGCAAGTGGCTCCTTGTGAGCACGTTTGCGGTGCTCGTTGTCCTACGCGGATGCTGGATATATGTCTTCATGGCGGCAGGTGCCGGCTCACCTGCGCCGTAGAACTCAGTGGGTAACATCTCGCGCTTGTGTACGACACAATGACGCTAAGAGCATGTTTCAATGACCATTCCAGTGCCGCCCGCACGTGGTCCTGACAAGTATTGAGAGCGCGAACTGTGTACACCGTGGTGATCGCTTCACAGCCCGATTCACCATTCCTGGAGCAGGCGGTAGAGAGCATCGGGGAACAGACGTTGCTCCCGGACGTCGTGTACGTCGTGTTGGATGTCGATGCCGCGCCTTCGGGGAGCTGGCTCGATCGAATCCGTCAGTGCCTGCCAAACCTACGCGTGATACACAGTCAAGGATCAGGGATGATTCCAGCGATGAATTGTGGAATCAGCATTTCAGACAGCGCATATATCGCTTTTCTCGACGCCGACGATCTCTGGCTGCCGAACAAGCAAGCGCAGCAAATTCAGTTGCTGCAGGAAGACCCGCAGTTGGACGCTGCCACCTGCCTTGCCGCAAATTTCTCCGCTGATGCCAGCGGTGCTCTGGTGGTTCAGCCTGCACATGAGTCAGTGATGTTCACCAGCACGACGTTCCGGTCGGATGCCTTTGACCGCTTTGGACAGCTCGATCCAGGCAGCACACACTTCACCTGGCTGTACCGGTGGTGGGGACAGGCTCGGATGTCAGGTATTCGAACTGCACATCTTCCATCTGTGGGTACATATCGTCGTCTTCACGCTGACAACAGCTGGCGGGTGCACCGTGAGCAGGCTCATCGCGAACTTCTCACCGAAGTTCGTCGGCACGCCCAATCGAAGGCTCGTGCCGCAGCTGGTCAATCGCTGCCATCCGCCAATGATGGCGCCTCACCGTGACACCGTTGTCTGCATGTGTCATCGGATCTGAACTGCCCTTTGAGATTGCCCCGCCTGGCCTCACCGGCATTCCCCGCGTGGTGGTGCGAACTCACGCAGCGCTGCTCAAGGAACTGTCGCATCCATTGATCGAGCTCGTTCCTGTGTCGACCCGAAGCCGCATTCCTGCACAGGGAAGGTCTCATTCCGAATCCATCACCAACGATCCTCTGAACGACCTTGCTTTCCGTCCTCTTGAGGACATCGGTCTTCTGCTCATGCTCGGTCTCAATATGCGAACGGACTTCGTTCGCATATTCAATGAACGACGCAGGCGCCGACTCCCGGTCATTTCCCTGATATATGACACGATTGTTCTCAAACATCCGGAGTGGTTCTTGGATCACGGACGGACACATTTTCGGGCCTATCTCCAGCAGTTGCTGCGCGTGAGTGATCATGTGGTGGTCCCATCTACTACCGTGCAAGACGATCTCCTGGGCCTGGGCTGGAACATCGCCGGTCAAGTGCACGTCCTTCCACTCGGGACATCATTCAGGCAGCAAGTGCCGATGACGCTCCCCTCCGATCCCTTGCGCTTGCTGTATGTCTCCACTGTCGCGCCGTACAAAGGTCATGCCCTCTTGCTCGATGCATTCGACGCTATCAAGGACAGGGGAACGTCCGTTGAGTTGCAGATCGTGGGGCGTCAGGGATGGAACGCTGACCAGATCGCACGACGCATCCGCGGCCACAAGGACTTCGGAACGCTGATCACATGGGAGCAGACCGCTGATGATCACGTCGTCATGGAGCGCGCGCGGACGAGTCATATTGCGGTCATCCCGACACAGTCCGAGGGATTCGGCCTCTTCCAGGAGGAGGCGCTGTCATTGGGCATGAAGGTCGTAGCACAGGACATTCCGGTCTTGCGTGAGCGCCCCTACCCGAACGTTACGTACTCGGCAGGAAATGCCCGTGACATGGCCAGCGCGATCTTGACCGCACATGCACGTCCGTACATTCCGCTGGCGGATCAGCCAGTGCGGACGATGACAGACTTCGCGAGCGACCTCAGGTCGCTCATCCTTGACGAGCTGCTGCAGGGCGGAGGTGCGATCCGGGGTTAGGCAGTTTGTCTGGGCAGGAAGACGGCTATCTGCACTGATGTTCGTTTAGCTCCAACGACGGTGGCACGAGCCTCGCAGCGATACCGGACTTGCGCATCCTCGGCACGTGTCTCGTTCCAGCACCACTGCGGTGAACACCCGCAGGCGGCAGGTCCCTAGCGCCCGATGCCAGCAGCGAAGGCATCATCGAGCGCTTTCGACCACGGCTGCATGGGAAGCATGCCGCACGCGATCCACTGCTCGTGTCCGAGAACGGAGTAGCTCGGCCTCGGTGCCGGGCGAGTGAATGATGCAGAGTCTGTGGGAAGGACTCGATCTGGATCGGCGCCAATCTGACGAAAAATCGCTTGAGCGAACTCAAACCACGAGCATTGCCCAGAATTCGTGGCGTGAAATGTCCCAGCTGGTGGATGCGCATGAAGGAGCTGGACAATCTGCGCTGCCAGATCTGCTGCAAACGTCGGTTGTCCGATCTGGTCGGTCACCACCGACACGGTATCCCGCTCTCGTTCCATTCGGACCATGGTCTTCACGAAATTATTGCCCGTCAATCCGTACAACCATGCAGTGCGGACGATGTACGAGGCGTCCGGCAGCACGGAGCGCACGGCTTGCTCACCTGCCCACTTGGTGCGGCCGTACGCACTCTTGGGATCCCCCGGTGCATCTTCGGAATAGGGAGTGCATGCCTGACCGGAGAACACGTAGTCAGTCGAGATGTGCACCAGCCATGCGCCGCTGACCAGGCACTGCGTCGCCAGAACCCGCGGGCCTTCGGCATTGATCGCCATGGCGAGGGATTCCTGCGATTCGGCATCGTCAACGGCCGTGAACGCAGCGCAGTTGATGACCACCTCGGGGGCAAACGCCTGGAAGGCCTGGGCTACGGAGACCGGGTTGACGATGTCCAGATCGGGAAGGTCAGCACCCAGGACGTCGTCACCGCGTGCTTGCAGGAGGTCTACCAGCGCACTTCCGAGTTGACCGTTTGCACCGGTCACCAGAACTCGCACTACAGCGCTGCCTTTGCCTTCAATGGTCGCCACCATGCCTCATTGGCTTTGTACCAGGCAACAGTCTCAGCCAAACCGTCGGAGAATGCGTGCTCGGGTGCATATCCCAGGGCTCGAAGACGGGAATCGTCGACGCTGTAGCGACGGTCGTGGCCTTTCCGGTCCTCGACCGGCTGCACCATCTCCCAGCCGACACCCATGGCGGCCAGAACCTGCTCGGTCAGTTCTCGGTTGGTGAGTTCTAGACCACCACCAATGTTGTACGCCTGGCCCGGTTCACCCTTGGCAATGGTGAGCGCGATGCCACGGCAGTGGTCATCCACGTGCAACCAGTCCCGCACGTTCAGTCCATCTCCGTACAGCGGCACAGGTACGCCATCCATCAGGTTCGTGACGAACAGCGGGATGACTTTTTCCGGAAACTGGAATGGTCCGTAATTGTTGGAACAGCGCGTCGAGGAAATGTTGAGCCCATAGGTGACGTGATAAGCGCGAACGAGCATTTCCGCCGCTGCCTTGGCTGCGGAGTAGGGGGAGTTCGGAATCAGTGGTTCGGTCTCCGTCCAGGAGCCGGTCTCGATCGAGCCGTACACCTCATCGGTTCCGATGTGGACCGTTCGCGGAACCTGGTGACGCAGGCACGCATCGAACAAGGTCTGTGCCCCAACGACATTAGTGACCAGAAATGCCTGCGGTCCGCTGATGGAGCGATCCACATGAGTCTCGGCGGCGAAGTTCACCACAACGTCATGGCCTGGCAGTACCTGGTCCAGCAACGCACCATCGCAGATATCTCCTTGGACAAATGCATACCGCGGATCAGAGGCCACAGATGCGAGGTTTGCCAGATTCCCCGCGTAGGTGAGCTTGTCGTACACAGTGACACCGGTGACGTCGAACCCGTATTCACCGGCCAGGAGTTGCCGTGCGAAGTGCGAGCCGATGAATCCGGCAGCGCCGGTGACGAAGAAACGCATCAGCTGTTCTCCTTCAGGTGATCAATCCAGATCTGTGCCTCGGCGAAGTCCGCATCAGTGACGCCTGAGCGCAATACCGGTGCCTTCCCGTCGTGACGGGGATACGAGCCAAGGAATCGGACATCCAAGCAAATTCGGTGGAGTCCCATCAGCGCTTCGCTGACCCGTGCATCGGCGATGTGACCCTCGATGTCGATGCTGAATGAGTAATCGCCCAGGTGCTTGCGGGTGGGCCGTGACTCGATACGGGTCAGGTTGATGCCGCGGACAGCGAACTCAGTCAGGATCGACAGGAGCGCACCAGGGGTGTCCTGACGGATGAACAAGGTCAACGTGGTCTTGTCAGCACCGGTGGGCGCGGGCAGCATGCCCGGTCGAGCGACCAGCACGAAGCGCGTGATCGCCTCAGCGGTGTCTTCGATTCCATCAGCCAGAACCTGCAGTCCATATATGTCGGCAGCCACAGCAGCGCCTATGGCCGCCTCATAGGTCCGGTCGTGCAGTCCGGCGGCAGCGGCACCGTTGGAGTGCGCGTCAACCACATGCGCATCGGGCAGGTTTGCGGCAATCCAATTGCGAACCTGCGCATGAGCATGCGGGTGCGCTGCGATGCGCTGGACATCGCCGAGAACCACGCCAGGAAGGGCCATGAGCGCGAAGGACACATGCTGAACCGCTTCGTCGACGATGACCAGCGGACTTCCGGTTGCCAGGCCGTCCAACGTCAGGGGAACCGAGCCCTCTACCGAAGATTCGATGGGCACCAGCGCGTAGTCCACCGATCCATCACGCGCCAGGTCGAGTGCGGCCGGCGTTGACGGCGCAGCGATCAGTTCAGCGCCATCGCTGATGGGCAATGAGCGAAGGGCCGCTTCGGCGAAGGTTCCACGAGGTCCCAGGAATGCGATCGACGGCATCAATGCTCACCTCGAGCCAGGCGTACGGCTTGGGTCTCCTCCGGTGAAAGTTCGATGTCGCTGTCCCCGGAGGTCAATCCCTTGATGTATGTGCGAGTTTCAGTACGACCGTGAATGCTGGTGAGCACCAGCCCGTCACCGGAGTCATCCAGCAAAGCGGCAGAGAACGAGAAGCGCCCGCCCATATCGCCGAAAGCGTCGTAGCGGACCACTGAGACGTGGCGCAGGGCGTCTGAGAGCTCTCTGCGCGTGCGCGACAATTCCTGACCGATCGCGGCTACATCGGCGCTGAGGTCAGCGAAATCCTCGCGAGTGCGCGCGACAACGTCCACGAATGTCTCCCGGCCTTCGGCAGCCTGGAGGAGTGCGTAAGAACGATGGAGTCTGGAAAGACGTGCCACGGCGAAGACGGCAACTGCCAACGCCCCGACCGCCACGATCAGGGCAACCAACAGCACAGTGTCCCGGGTCGCAGCGTTGGCAAGCACCTGCAAATCGTAGTCGCTGGCCCATCAGGGACTTCGCCCTGCAGTGCGACAGGGGCTACCGGGATGTCAGACCAGTGGTCACCGGGATCAGGATCGGCCCGAAGGCCCTTAGCGAAGGGTGACTTGACCGGTGTTGATCGAGGCCCGAGCACGTCGCTCTGCGTCCGTCAGCGGGGCCGTTTGTGCCATCGACGCCTCAAGCCGCTCCTGGAAGGCCACAATCGGCGCTTCGCAGGCATCGGCGCCAAAACCCACTTGCAGGTCCCACACTGGGGCGACAAGGCCCTGAGCACGAAACATTCCGACGTACTTGGTTTCGGGACCAAGATCGTCGGCTCCGGCGACCTGCAGTCGAGCCAGGCCATTGACCAGCGCGTCCTCAGGATAGGTCGTCATCCAGCGCAAGTGCTCTTTGTCTCCTATCCGGGTCCAGTACGCACCACTGACTGAGGCCAGTCGCGCCGTGGGGTGCGCGTGCGAACTGGCGCGCTCCAGGGACTCGCGGACTTCATCGGTGACAGCGCCTTCAACCCAGAAGTCGAAGTTGTCATGCACCGTGATGTCCAGTGGGGTGCTTGCGTCAATGAGGTCGTGCAGCCGAATTGGGCTCGCCAGATCCCGCGAAGGTGACACCGCATTCCCAGGATCTGCAAACAGCGCATCGCCCAACGCCGCGGCCATGTCCCGAGAGGCATTGCCGCTGGTGGTATTGACCTGCATGGCAAGCAGAATTTTGCCGTCGGCGCGCACAAGTGCCGGGTACGCCATGGGCAGCACCGTCACCAGCGTGACATCACGGGTCGGATCAGCCAGCAGTTTCAGTGGTGTTGTTGCGGAGGGCACGAGTTCCTTCAACGCCACCAGGTCGGCTTCGCTGACAAACGCCTCGAATGGTCTTGCATCATCCGTGGCCTCAATCACCCTGCCATGGCACGCCTTGTACCGACGACCTGAGCCGCACGGACACGGTTCACGCATTCCCACCACGGGGATGTCGCCATCGGTTGCCATCGCTGCGGCAGGCACGGGGGCCTTCTTCTTTCCCATGCCGTCAGCCTAAGGCCCGAGCCCATTGGCAGGACACCGATGGTGTGGCACCTCAACCCCGGGTTGGCTCAGCACTCGCCTCTGCCGTCAGCTTCGATGTCGCCTCAGTACCCCGCGAGTTCCATGCACCGGACAGCACCTGGTGCCACCCGCTGGTGCAGAAGCTCAGCGACCGAGCACTTCCAGCACCATGTCCGGGCGATCGGAGATGATTCCGTCAACGCCCAGCGATAGGCAGTACTCCACGTCGGCAACGGTGTTGACGGTCCAGCAGTGCAGGAATCCGCCCGCCGCATGGACCTTGGTCGCATAGCCGGGGTGCTTGCGCAGCGACCTGATCGAGATTCCAGCGCCGTTGACCCCATAAGGCAGGGATCCGTCGCGAAATCGGGGCGGAACAAGATCGACCAGGAACACCGAATCGAATTGCGGGGCATTCTTTCCCACCCAACTCATCGCCATGGCACTGAAACTCATGATGCGCACTCGGTGACGGGCATGAGGTCGGTCCAGCCCGTGGCGGGCAAGGCATTCGACCAGAGCGCGCTCCACGCGACGTCGGTACCGGGTCGGATGCTTGGTTTCGATCGAAAAGGAAATCGTGTCCGATTCCGACATCATCGTCTCCAGGAGCTTGTCTAATGTCAGCACCTGACTGCGCAACTCATCGGCATGCATGGGAGATTCAAAGTCACGCCATCGATCTGGCCCACCGGAGTAATCGTGGCGGGACAGTTCCTCAAACGTCATGGCGCTGACTACGCCAGTGCCAGAACTCGTACGGTCGATTCGGCGATCGTGCACGCACACCAGGACCCCGTCAGCAGTCAGGCGGATGTCACATTCCACCCCGTCAACGCCCATGCGCAGTGCGCGCAAGTAGGCCGCAAGGGAGTGCTCCGGCTCTTCCTCGTTTGCCCCACGGTGGGCAATGACGATCGTCACCTGCACACCGTGCCATACCCAATCCCACCATGCAGCCAAGCGACCCACTTGCCGCTGCGCCGTGGCATGGAAACCGTGATGCACCAGCGGCTTCCAAGGGCCGGCAGAGGGCTTGATGACACACAGAAGGGTGACTTCGCCCACTTCTGACCAAGGTGTTGCTGCGGTGATGCGACCACCTGCCAGGATCACTTCATGTCCACCCCCGATGTCGTACTCCTTGATCTCGACGGCACGGTTGTGGACTCGTATCCCGGGATCTATCGCTGCCTACGATTTGCCCTGCCATCGGTCGGGCTGGGCGATATCACCGACGAGCAGTTGCGGGCCTTTCTCGGACCGCCCCTGAAGTACTCCCTGATGGAGGTACACGGCAAGACTGAAGAGCAGGTCGCCGAATTCCTCAGGGTGTATCGATCGGTGTACTTCGGCGATGGGGAATACGAGTTTGAGGTGTTCCCGGGAATGTCTGAGCTCATTGCGGACATCGCGGCATCGAACGTGATCTTGTCTCTGGCGACGGCCAAGCCCATCCCGTCGGCAACACGCGTGCTCACCCAGGCAGGACTCCTGCAGCACTTTGACTTCATCGCCGGTTCTGAAATGGATCTGTCACGCCAGGACAAGCCCAGCATCATCGCCTACGCGATCGAGCATGTGGGCCGTGACCTGACAAATGTTCACGCGATGATGGTGGGCGACCGAAAGGAGGACATCGCCGGCGCAAAGGCGCATGGCCTGCGCACGGTGGGCGCTACCTGGGGCTACGCAGAGCCCGGCGAACTGGCTTCCGCGGACGCCGATTACCTTGTCAGCACGGCCGATGAGTTGCGCGCGTTGATATTTCCGTCCTAGGACCTGGGCAACTGCAGCACCGCACGCACTGGTCTGACCTCACGCCGGGACACGGTGGGGACAGGTTTTCGCGCTCTGACCAGTCTCGCTGGGACCAGTCGCCCACGGTGTACCGTCTGTGCCGTGCTGGGAAGCGGATCTTCGCCATCTGCGGTGGGTCGACACATGCCGGGCAAGCACGCCGGCTACTTCCGTCCTGACATTCAGGGGTTGCGGGCGCTGGCCGTCATGATGGTCATCGTCTATCACGCAGGCCTTCCCGTTCCAGGCGGTTTCCTGGGGGTCGATGCCTTCTTTGTCATCTCAGGATTCGTGATCACTGAGCTGCTGCACCGTGAGTTGCGAAACTCTGGACGGATCAATTTCCTGGCCTTCTACCGACGACGCTTCCAGCGGCTCATGCCTGCGCTCGCAGCGGTGATCACCGTGACGGCAGCGGCCTCGGTGTTTCTCCTGTCGCCTTTCGGACCCGCGCAAAACACCGCGCAGACTGGGCTCGCCGCACTGTTGCTGAGCGCGAATGTGTTTATCGCGCACACCACCGGCGGGTACTTCGATGCACCAGCACGTACCAACGCCCTACTCAACACCTGGTCACTGTCGGTGGAGGAGCAGTTTTACCTCTTTTTCCCATTTCTCCTGGCCGGCTGCTGGTGGCTGTCCAGACGAACCCGGCGCTTGGGACGTGCTCCCCTGCTCTCCGTCGTGGGCATTGCTGGAATTTCATTCCTCATAGCCGTTGGCGCCGATAGCGCCTGGCTCCATCTGAACCTTTCGCCCCAATGGATTTTCTACAGCCCGGTCACTCGAGCGTGGGAGTTCGCGGTTGGAGCTGCCCTTGCCCTGCTGGGTGCACGGTGGCGCCTTGCCGGCAAGCACTCAGCGCTGATCGTCGGCAGTCTTGGCCTGGCCGCCCTGCTTGCCTCGAACTGGATCATCACCGACAGCATGCCCGATCCCGGTGTATGGACGTTGCTGCCTGTCCTCGGTACGGCAGTGGTCATCTGGTCCGGATCCGCTGCCAGCGCCTCCCCGCTCAGTCGGGTTCTTGGTAGTGCCCCGATGACCGCCATCGGTGACCGGTCGTACTCGCTGTACTTGTGGCATTGGCCGCTCATCGTTCTTCTCGTGCCACTGATTTCGCGGTGGCCTGCACCCGGAGTTCTGGCGGCGCTCGCCTCGATTCCACTGGCCCTTGCCAGCTACCGATGGCTTGAGCAGCCGATACGAAGCATGCGTGTGCGGTCAGGGCGCTCGTTCGGTCGACTCATCCTTGCGATCTACGTACCCGCCGTCCTGGCGGCGCTTGCTTTGCTGCTCGGCAGCCACTTCGCGAGAACCGGACCGGCTGGCCGATCGCTAGACCTTGCGCGAGGGCAACAGTTTCTCGCCGATCTCCGAGGATGCGACGCCTGGGCATCGCTCAGGGATGTGCAGGGGCGTTGTGGCTGGAATACGCAAGCCAGCGGCCGGCCGATTTATGTAGTCGGTGACTCAAATGCAGACCACTTGGGAGACGGACTTCTCCTCGCGGCTCAGCGCACCGGAAGACCTCTGTATATCTCGACCACGCAAGCTTGTCCGTTTGTCGATGCTGAGTTCCGATGGTCCGGATCTACCAGGCCGCCGCAAGCCTGCCAGCAGTATGTCGCCGACAACATGGACTATTTGACTCATGCCCCGGCCGGAACTGTCATCATTTCGGATATCGATTGGTACTGGTCAAATCCCAGTGTCTCCCTGGAAAGCCCGAGCGGAACGCGAACCACGGACACCTCCGCCAAGCTCAGCATCCTCAGGAACAAGTTGACGCAGCAAATTAGACAATTGCAAAATCACGGGAATCAGGTCGTTTTGATGCAGACCGTGCCGCAATTCGATCCAGTGGGAACCCCATTCGAGCAGGCCAGTCTGCGACTGCCGTATGTCTACGATCCGACGTCGTGCTCCACGCTGACGTTATTGACCTCTGGCTGTTCCCAGATCATGCCCGAGTCTGCGGCATTGGCCCGGCAAGGAGCAGTCCGCGACGTTCTGAGATCGGTCGCCGGCCAAACGGGCGCAACGCTCATCGATCCATGGCCCGTGATGTGCACAGATGCGCAATGCAGCACCACAGTCGATGGCATCGTGGCGTATCGGGACTTCGGTCACTTGTCGGTGGCACAAAGCGCCAAGCTTGCTCCGCTCTTCATCCCTGCGCTGACGCACGTCGCGACTCCTGCTCGATCCTGACTCCGGCGACGACGTACATCCCTGTTGCTGATTCGAGTTGATACCGCGATGCTTCACCGGGCGCAGGGCTCCCGACCACGAAGTCAACCGTGCATGCGGTGGAGCTGCAGTCAGGGCACTTCGACCTGCTGATCGAGTTCAGGCTGAGGCCACCTACTGTGTGGCAAATGAGCACAGACTCTGTCCACACAACTGCATCAAGAGCCGATGCCCCACGTTACGACGTCGTCCTCCTGGACTTGGACGGCACGCTTATTGATTCAGAGCCAGGGATCTTGCGCTCACTGCGTCATGGCATCGACGCAATCGGCATGGAACAACCTGAGGACGATGCGATGTCCGTATTTTTGGGCCCGCCATTGCACGTGTCCCTCGTGGAGACATTCGGACGAGATCCCAAGGACATCGAGGTCTTCTTTGCTGCCTATTGCCAGATGTACTTCCACGATGCCGAGTACGAATTTGAGGTCTATCCCGGTGTTTCCGAGTTGATTGCGACCCTCACCGACAGCAAGGTGCGATTGATTCTGGCGACCGCCAAGCCACACGAGTCTGCATCACGCATTCTGGAGCACGCAGGCCTTCGTCAGGATTTCGAATACGTGGCCGGATCTCAAGCTGATGGCTCTCGGCAGGACAAGGCTGAGGTCCTCGCTCATCTGTTCCAGGCGCTGGACATTGATCCTGGCCGGCACCGATGTGTCATGGTCGGAGACCGGGATGTGGACTTTCTTGCGGCTCAAGCACACGGCATTGATTGGATCGCTGTGCACTGGGGGTTTGCGCCACCTGGTGAACTGGACGCACTTCCCGCGACGCATCGTGCCCATACTGCGCAGGACGTCGCCGACTTCATTCTGGGAAGCGACTGTCAGGTCTGAGCAAACAGGACACCAGGGTGCATCAGTCCACGGGGATCCCATGCGTCCTTGATGGCACGCATCGCACCAATCTCCGCAGCACTGCGACACAGATGCAGTTCATCGGCTTTGGCTCGCCCGATGCCATGCTCGGCAGAGATCGAACCGCCGAATGAGGTCGCATACGCCAGGACGGCGTGGTCGACATCGCGATCATCACGTGCGGGACCGGCAATCTCGATGTGCATGTTGCCGTCGGCAATATGACCGAACATGCCGAAATGCGTGACCGAAGAGAACGTGCTGACCAATTGACGCAACCCGTCGGCACACTGCGCAAGGTTGGCCAGCGGAATGGATAGATCGAACTTGTGGATCACGCCCAGGGATGCATACGCCTCGGACTGGCGTTCCCGATATGCCCACAGGCGCTGCTTTGTCGCGACATCGGTAGCCACAGCCATGTCCAGGTCGTCGCTGATGAACGCCAGACCCTGTCCATCACCACCGTCCGCAAGTTCGAGTAACACCACCAGCGGCGGATGGGTTGTCAGGGGCTGCGGAACATCAGTGACTGCGCACACGAGTTCGATGCCTGCGGCATCGATCACCT
The DNA here is from genome assembly GCA_903832025.1 of uncultured Actinomycetes bacterium. Lineage (GTDB taxonomy): Bacteria > Actinomycetota > Actinomycetes > S36-B12 > S36-B12 > CAIKZY01. The sequence continues at coordinate 3,560 of CAIKZY010000162.1, read as the reverse complement.
CAGCGGCGATCACTGGTGCCGCACCGGCACGGGCGGCAGCCATGAGCTCCAGCGCTTGCCCGAAATTCGAGACACCAATCAGAGCGACCGTGGTCGGCGCATGCGGCCGATGCAGCCTCAGGCGTACCGCGGTGATGATGCCCAGCGTGCCCTCGGAGCCGCACAGGAGCGAGGTCAGGTCATATCCGGTGTTGTCCTTGAGCAGGCCCTGCAGGTGGGATATGACCGTCCCATCCGGCAGGACCGCCTCGATTCCCGTCAGGTTGGCCCGGGTCATGCCGTAGGCGATGACGTTGGTGCCGCCGGCATTGGTGGCGACCGTGCCGCCGATGGTTGCCGAATCGCGCGCCGCCAAGTCCACCCCGTACAGCCATCCCGCCGCTTTGGCCGATGCCTGCACCGTGGCAAGCGTCACGCCGGCCTGAACCGTGATCTGACCCGATAGCGGGTCGACCGGTTTAATGCCGGTCAGTCGCCGAGTGGAGACGATAACTGCCGCCTGGGCCCCCGATGCCAGCGCCGGCACCGATCCACCGACCAGTCCGGTGTTCCCCCCCTGGGGAACGACCGCGACTCCGGCTCCCGCGCACGCCGCGACCACCTCAGAGACTGCCTGAGCATTGCCGGGGCGCACCACTGCGGCACTTCGACCATGAAACCGCCGAGTCCAGTCGGTTTCGAACGGGGCACGCACGTCCGGATCAGTCAGGACATGACCATCCCCGCAAATCCTGCGCAGCTGACTTGCCAGGAAATTGGGGATTGTCGTCCCAGTGGTCACACGCGTATCATTGCCTACAGCGCTCCTGGCGCCAACTTCCCTGAGAGGCCTCAGTCATGCACGTACGCATCCCAGCCTTGGCTGCCGCGTGCTTGGCAGCCCTGGGCCTGGTTGTCCTGACAGGATCCCCGAATGGACACGCCGACACCTCGGCCTCGCTGCAGTCGGCCAACACCGTTCCCGCGCAGGGATCATTCAGCCTGATCACTGCAAACGGCATTGCATCGACGCTGGACTTCAATGACATCGTGCTGTCAGGCATCTCTCCCGGGGCGGCCTACTCAGACTCGCCGGTGACCCACGTATCGGTGACCTTGCCCGTGATCGCGCAAAACGGGTCGGCGAACTTCGCCGCGGGCGGATTCCAGTTCACCAATCGCGCGAATCATCGATTCGTGAACTGCCAGACCCCGGTCATCGACACCCAAGCCCACGTGCTGGACTGCGTGCTGAAGGACCTGAAGACCGTCTACATGTTCAGCGTGACCGATCCCTCTCCACAGCCCAAATCATCGAATCGATCGGTCACCGCAATCACCAAGGGTCTTGAGGTGCGGGTGTATAGCCAGCAAACCGCTGATTTCCTCAACGCCGCACTGCGTACCAATGCCTTCAGCCCATCAGTGCTGTTCGCCACCGCAGATCTGACCGTCAACACTGCTCGATAGCCGCCCACCGCGATCACCACAGGCCAACGGCCCAGGTTCACGGACCCAGGTTCACGGACCCAGTGCGGTGAATGAGCCCCCATCTGGTCCCAGCCAGTGCGTGCGCCATGCGCCAAGATGGACACCGTGACCATCATCGAACGCCCACGGATCACTTCTGTCGTTCGGCGTCCGCTCGTCGCGAACTGGCTCACCGTATTGGTCATCACCGCTTTCTGTGGAGGAATCACGCAGCGTTGGACTGGGACGCTGCTTGATGGACAGTTCTACGCAAGTTTGTCGCTGTACGGCAGTGCGGTCACCGATCGCGCGGTGTTCACCAGTTACTACTGGACACGGCTGGGCGTCATCGCCCCGCTGCGAGGCCTGACCACCGCCTTCGGTACCTGGCCTGGCTTCGCGATCTATCGCATGCTGCTGGTCTTTGTGCTGGTTGCCGGAATCTACTTCCTGCTTCGGCGATTCACCTCCGCCAAGACCGCTGCCCTGCTGACGGTCTTTGCTTCGTTGAACACCGTGATCGTGTGCTACTTCGGGAATACGTACCTGACCGGAGCAGTCATGGCAGGAACTGCGGCCGTGCTCGCGTTGGCAATTCGGGACAGCACTGCCAGCGCCCTTGGGGCGGGGGCTGTCCTGGGCTGGCTGATGATGTGCAATCCGCCGGGGATGCTGCTGGCCGGCACCATCTGGCTGGTGCTTCGGCTGCTTCGACGAACGGCAGTTCGACACTTTCTTTTCGCTGTCCTTGGTGCAGTCGTCTCGTTCTCGGTTTTTCTGCTCCTCGGGCGGTTCATCTTTCCCAGGATGAATTGGTTCCAGGTCTATCTGCAGTCCAATGCGCGAATCACCTACTCCGATTTCGCGTCTAAGTCACCGGTCTGGCTGCAGGACATATCCCTGCTGGTGCCGGTGCTCGTACTGGTCATCGTTGTCGGCATCTGGTGGTCACGCCGGCGCAACAGCGCGGCTCAATTCGCATTCGCCATCAGCAGTTCCAGCATCGCATTCATGCTGGTCTTCAACCCGATGATGGGCGGCATCCCACTCGAGGCGCCGATGTACCAGGCGATGCTGTTCCCGGCGACCATGATCGCGCTGACTCTCGGGGTGGCATCGATCATCGGGGAACGTTCGTGGACGCTGGACACGTGGATCTGCGCCGCGGCGGGAATGATCGCGGTGATCACCGCAGGATTCAGCACCGTCATGCTTGGCCTAACAGCGGGATCGCTGATCGCCGCGGCACTGGCGATCGCGGCCGTCATGGTGCTGTCTGTTCCGCGGCTGCTGCGCAGCGCGGCGATCCCGGTCTTGGTGTGCGCACTGGTGATTGCCGGCGGGCAACTCCTCCAAAATGCCCGTCCAGGCCACATCGGGCTGTACTTCCAGACTCCGTATTCCAATGCATTTCGCAGTAGCTCGGTCAGTGCGAAAGTGCACGCAGCGGTGAACACCGAGCAATGGCTCCTCATCCACACCCATGACGACGATCAGATCTTGGACTGGGTGGATGGCAACTGGGTGGGTGGTGATCGCGAGCTATACATGGTGGCAGGCATGCAGTTGTGGGGCGAGAATCGCATTGGCCTTGATCAACATCTCGCTCCAAGTGATGTGGCCGAGTTGGAGTCCATTCGGCCGACGGTCATTGCCATGTACGGGCCATCAGTGAGCCGCATTGAGCAATTCAGGGCAGAGCTCCCTCCGCAGGCTCACGCCAGCATCCCGACGTGTTACGACTTCAGCTGGCCAAACGCAGATATCCCGATTGGGCACGCTTGCCTGACGCGTCTAACGTGGGTGACGTGACACCTCTGAGTCGCCCAAGTCGGACAATCACGCTGGAGGCCGCGGCCACCGGGCTCCTGACGTGTGCCATCTCGTTGATTGCATTCGGGCCGGTGCTGCGTTGGTTGGGCACCCCCTGGGCATCGGGGGACATGCTGTCCACCTATGTTGACGCTAGTAAGGGACTGCCCCGAGTTTGGTTGCCTCCTGACCTGTGAGGATTCGTCCTCGCTGGAAGGATGTTTGTCATGCCGAAAGCATTTCCGATCGAGTTCCGCCGCGATGTCGTCGCGGTTGCTCGTTCCTCTGATGCCCCGATT
>CAIKZY010000161.1 GCA_903832025.1 uncultured Actinomycetes bacterium | reverse complement strand
CCGCAGAGGTGATGGTGATGCCGCGCTCTTGCTCTTGCTCCATCCAGTCCATCGTGGCTGCACCCTCGTGGACTTCACCGATCTTGTAGTTGATGCCGGTGTAGAACAGGATGCGCTCGGTGGTCGTGGTCTTGCCCGCGTCGATGTGCGCCATGATCCCGATGTTTCGGACCTTGGCGAGATCGAGCTTTGTCTGGGTAGACACGCGATGTTCTCCGTTTGCGTTCGTGGGGGTACGGGAGGAAGGGATTACCAGCGATAGTGCGCGAAGGCCTTGTTGGACTCAGCCATCTTGTGGGTGTCTTCGCGCTTTTTGACTGCCGCGCCAAGACCGTTGGACGCGTCCAGGATCTCGTTCATCAAGCGCTCGGTCATGGTCTTCTCACGGCGCTGACGCGAGTAGCCGATGAGCCAACGCAGGGCCAGGGTGGTGCTGCGGCCGGCCTTGACCTCCACCGGCACCTGGTAGGTCGCACCGCCGACACGGCGGGAGCGGACCTCCAGGGTCGGCTTGACGTTGTCCAGCGCGCGCTTGAGCGTGGCAACCGGATCGGTGCCGGTCTTCTCCCGGCAGCCTTCCAGCGCGCCGTAGACGATCCGCTCTGCGGTGGAACGCTTTCCGTCCAGGAGCACCTTGTTGATCAACTGGGTGACCACAGGGGATGCGTACACCGGATCGATGACGATCGGCCGCTTGGGGGCCGGACCCTTGCGAGGCATTAGGCCTTCTCCTTCTTCGCGCCGTAGCGGGAACGAGCCTGCTTGCGGTTCTTGACACCCTGGGTATCCAGCGCACCGCGAATGACCTTGTAACGCACACCGGGCAGGTCGCGGACGCGGCCGCCGCGGACGAGCACGATCGAGTGCTCCTGCAGGTTGTGGCCGACGCCGGGGATGTAGGCGGTGATTTCCACGCCAGATGTCAGGCGAACACGAGCGACCTTGCGCAGGGCAGAGTTCGGCTTCTTCGGGGTCGTGGTGTACACGCGCGTGCACACCCCACGACGCTGAGGGCTGCCCTTCAATGCGGGCGCCTTCGTCTTGGAGACCTTGTCCTGCCGACCCTTGCGGACCAGCTGCTGGATGGTTGGCACTCGTGAGCCTTTCTTGATTCCTTTGGTGGCGTGCTGCATGCCGTCCCTCAGCATCCTGCGACCCACGCGGTCGGGTGTGTCGGCAGGCCAGCAGGCCGGCACGACGTCCAAATCGTGGATGGGCGAAACCGCCCTATGCGCTTCTACCTGGGGGAAGCTGCGCACATCAAGATGTACCTGAGGTCAGGCACGGATGGGAAGGCTACACGCGAAGTGTTCGCAGAGTCAAAACGGGTCCGACTCCCCCGAAATTTAGTCCGATTTCAACGCATTTATTATGATATGGACAGCGGTCTCAGCCATGATTGCGCCCGGGCCGGCCTCCGCGTCCTGAGGGCGCGGTCAGTTCGTGCTGTGGGCATTGCCCGAGGCGACGATGAACACCAGGACGACCAAGGCAATGATTGACACGGCAACCGAGATACCGATGTTGACCCAGGACACGATCTTGGCTGCAGTGCTCAGACCCTGACCCTGGATTGCCCCATTGGACCCTCGGATTTCCTGGTCCGCCAGGTGCGCCAAGATGAGTGAGGCAATCGCCGGCAGCAGCGGACACAGGGCAAACGAAGCAACCGCCAGCACCAGTGCCACGATCGCCATCACCGAGGTGTTCGGGGCGGGCACGGGGGTATCGGCCGGTTGGCCAGGAACCGGCACGGCTGGTCCCGGAGCGGCTGGTTCCGGAACGACTGACCCGGCGGGCACGGGCACGCTGGGCCAGGAGGGGCTTGACTGTGCAGGCGGGATCTGCTCGCTCATGCACCAAGGCTAGTGCCCCAGGGGCTGGCAGTGACGCCGGCGGGCAGGCGGTCACCGATGCGCACGACACGGCATCGCTGATCAGTGAGGTCAGCCGGGCTAGGTCAGCATGGCGGACAGGACGGTCAGTCCATCAGGTCCCTGATACGCCAGCCGCATCCCGGCAGCTCCGCTCATCAGGCTTGCGGCGCCAATCGCTAGGTGCGGCGCGCTCCAGGCGGGACGAAGCAGCGCCAATGATGCGCGCTGATCGCGGATGCTGCGCAGCGCATGCTGCCCGCGTTGCTGCAAGGTCGCATCGTTCAGCATGGCTCCTGACAGTGAAATCGATATCGCCAGCCCCAGGTTGCCGCAGCACAGGTGATCGCGCGGCCCGAGCGCCCCTGACTGTGGATCAAATCGCTGATGCCAGACCCGATCCAGGGACTCATGACATTCAGCACGCCACCGGTCCGCTTGGGGATGCCACGGCGCAACGCTCACTGCTGCAGCGCGTGACAAGCCGATGCCGGCATCTCCTGAGCACCAACTGCGTTCGAGTTCTGCAGTGTCCAACGGGGTGCTAATGACTGCACCGCCGCTGTGAACCCCTGGTCGATCGAACGCAAGTGCCCGAGCCCCAGCCTCAATCCACTGCTCGTCATCCAGGAACACTCCCGCACGCAGCACGGCAAGGCCACGTCCGGCGACGCCATTGAGCATTCCCGTGCGCGGACGGCCGATCACTTCGTCGAACCACGCACCGTTATCCCACTGGTTCAGTGACAGGACTCCGCCGAGCTGCACGATTGCGGCGCGCACGTCTAATGCGGGCCAGTGCTTGGGATCTGAGGCCATGTCAATCAACGGCGCAATGCAGGCAGCGGCGCCGCTGAGCATGCCCTGGTTGTTCTGCGGACTAAAGGCGTGGGTCACGATCGCATTGATCAAGCGCTGTGCCAGGTCTTGTTGGGACTGTTGGGGGTGGCCTGGCGATCGCAAGGACAGCAGGCGCAAGATGCCCCCAATACCCTCCATGCCCAAGCCCATCGCTGATAACGGATGCTGGCCCGGCTGGCCCGGCTGGCCCGGCTGGCCCGGCTGGGCGCCGATGGCTGTCGCCATCTGTTCCCAACCCTGATCACGCATGACCTGCCTGCGCGAACTATCGGAGACATTCATTGCTGCTTCATCTGACTGCGCGCTCAATGCAGCAACGGTCCCGGCGACGCCGGAGTACGCGCCCACTCCCGCTTGCTGGATGACCAAGTGGTGCAGGCTGTCAGCCGGGCTCACTGTCACCCAGTCCCACTGGCCGTGGTCCTGCTGCCAGATGCTGGCGCACATGGGATCGATGGCATCGACTCCGCGGTCGGGTCGCCGATTGGGAAGTTTGCCCATGGTTTCCTGCGGCCATCGAATGCACACTGCGGCTTCGATCAACTCCGCCTGTCGTTCCAGGTCGGTGATGCTCAGTGCGTCCAGGCGATGCAGTGCGGCTTCAATGCCACCGACGGCGATGTCCGCGGGAATTTCCACGCCGTCAGCAAGCAAGAATGTGCTTCCCAGTCGATGGGAGAACATGGGAACATCAAGGCATTCCGCCGCCGAAATCTCGGCGCTGAGGATCTCGGCCTGCATCCGAGTCGAGAGGTCTAGGCCCTGCGCGAGTTGCTCCAGGTGCATGGCGCGCTCACCGGCGGTTCGCAGCGCGGTCGGCTGCAGCGCAGCCGCTTGTGTCATCAAGTAGCGCACGGTCGGGCGTAGCACCAGGCGCACGGTCATGCCCGCCATGTCCACGATCTGGGCGCGCAGCCATTCACGCCAACCTGGCTCAAGGAGCTTGCGATACCCGTCGCTGAACCCTTCGGAGAACGCTTCCACAAACTCCGGGCAAGGATTGGGGACACCTGGTCCCACCGGAAGGTGTGTGCGCTCCCCGGATGCTGAGGGATTCCACCCCATGCGCATGGCATCGGTGTTGATATCGACCCACTGCGTCGGGCGACCGGTCTGGGATACATCGCTTCCGAGGCCGGACACATCCGACGCCTGGCCGGAGTGCGGGCCGGCCGCCCAACGTGGAAGCAGGAGGAGTCGAAGCACGGAATCACCGAGCGGGTCAGCCTCAGGAGCGCTCCTAGGCACCGCAGACGAGCCGAAGACGGGACTGAGCATCGTTTCCGGATCGATGAAGACCAGCTCGTCCGCCGCGGCGATGACATTGTCGTAGTGGCAATCACTGACTCGGAGCACGTACAACAGTGCCAGTGCGTGACCTGCGCGGTAGTAAAAGCGTTGCAACGCCTCACGGCCCTCCGCTGCGCGGTGCTCAATGAACCGGGCGTACCCGTGCACTGAACTTGGCGCGAGAATTTTGGCCGGCGATTCTGCAGGATTGATGCCCACGAACGTGTGCATCATGTGGGTGAAGGCCGCCTCTGGGCGCATGTCGTGTGGCTTGCGCACGATGCGGACTGGTCCAGACGTCCCCTGCAGTGTCAGTAGCGTGGCTGTCCGGCCCTGGTTGTGGCAATCGCCTGCGCCAAGACTCACCTGGAGCAGGCGCACCGGAACGGTTGACCCGAAAGCCTGCGCCAACAGTTGCTGATCCTCGTGCACGGAACTCAGCATTTCCGTGACCGCTGATTGCCATTGACGAACCGTCTGCGCAATCAGCCGGCCAGACACCGGAAAGGCTGCCAGCAGCGCGTCGAACCCACCGTCACGCACCTGCCAGCACGCCTGGATGTATCGATCTCGTCCGTGCTGGTCAACATCGAGATCGCCGCGGAGCGGATAGGCCTCCATCAGCGATGGTGACAGGACCCTGGACAAGCGCTGCATCAGCCAGCAGATGGCCTGCTTGCTTGCCTGCTCAGAACACACCTGCGCGATGTCCGGTCCCACATCGGCGATGACCTGACTCCAGGCCCAGCTTCCGATCGGCCATAGCGCGTGGCCGAATGGCACTTCCCGAAGTTCGGGAACCGACTCATCGAGGTGGTGCACCCATTCCTGGGGCGACGAGCCCTTCGTACTGTCCTGAAGGGCTTGCCGTACATGGATCAGTGTGGACAGCCAGTCGGGGTTCGGATCGGTGTTGTCGCCGGCCAGGACGGCCCCAGCGCTATGCGGATCCAAGCCGATCTGGTCCAGGCGCAGCGCAAAAGCACCGGTATCACATGGATCGACGACCTTGCGCCAGCGAGTAACCACATCCTGCTCGAGGCTGCTTTGCCCCGACTGCGGCTTTCGTCGAAGTCGCTCATCCCAGCGAATGCCGTGGTCGACGACACTGGCCCGATCCACGACGGCAAGGCTAGTGGTCGCCATGGCCTGTGGACAGACACGTCCGGTGGACCGGCATGGCAACGGCGAGGAGCAATGCTCCTCGCCGTTGCCATGGTTGCCTACATGTCTGCACTAACCACGGAAGTCGAACTCCTCCAACGGAACCGCGGCGCCTGACGATGTGTTGAACGGGTTGTAGTCGAAGTCGTCGTAACCGGAGAAGGAGGCATACATGGCAGCCTTGGCTTCCTCGGTCGGCTCGACCTTGACGTTGCGGTAGATCGGCATTCCAGTACCTGCCGGGATCAGCTTGCCCAGGATCACGTTCTCCTTCAAGCCAAGCAGCGGGTCGCGCTTGCCATTGATGGCCGCGTCGGTCAGGACGCGAGTGGTCTCCTGGAAGGACGCCGCGGACAACCATGACTCCGTCGCCAGTGACGCCTTGGTGATGCCCATCAGCTCCGGGCGACCGGAGGCAGGAGTGCCGCCCTCCGAAACCACACGACGGTTCTCGTTCTCGAACAGCGAGCGTTCGACGAGTTCGCCAGCCAAGAAGGCCGAGTCCCCGGAGTCAATGATCGTGATGCGCTTGAGCATCTGGCGAACGATGACCTCGATGTGCTTGTCGTGAATGGACACGCCTTGGGAGCGGTACACCTCCTGCACCTGGTCGACCAGGTGCAACTGCACCTGACGCTGGCCAAGGATGCGCAGCACCTGCTTGGGATCAACTGCGCCGACGATGAGCTGGGTGCCCACCTCCACGTGCTGGCCATCCTCGACCAACAGGCGTGAGCGCTTGGACACCGGCTGGGCGATCTCTTCCGAGCCGTCATCGGGGACCACGACAAGCTTGCGGGTCTTGTCGGTGTCGTCAATGCGAACCCGGCCGGCAACCTCACTGATCGGTGCAACACCCTTGGGGGTGCGAGCCTCGAACAGTTCGACAACGCGGGGCAAGCCGTGAGTGATGTCATCGCCTGCCACACCACCGGTGTGGAAGGTACGCATCGTCAACTGCGTTCCGGGTTCGCCAATGGACTGGGCCGCGATGATGCCGATGGCCTCACCGACGTCCACGAGCTTGCCCGTTGCCATGGACTTGCCGTAGCACATGGCGCACGTGCCCACCTTGGACTCGCAGGTCAACACCGAACGCACGCGCACCGACTGAACTCCCTGACCAACCAGCTCTTCCAAGCGCTGGGTGGTCAGTTCCTCACCGGCCGCTGCGAGGACAACGCCATTGACCTCAACATCACGTGAGAGCACGCGAGTTGATGCCGAGGTGTCGATGGACTCCAGGGCGATCAGTTTGCCATCGACCAGGTCTGCCAGGACCACCTCATTGCCACGCTCAGTTCCGCAGTCGACCTCGCGAATGATGACATCCTGCGATACGTCGACCAGGCGACGCGTCAGGTAACCGGAGTCAGCGGTACGCAATGCGGTGTCCGCCAAGCCCTTGCGGGCACCGTGCGTGGAGATGAAGTACTCCAGCACGGACAGGCCCTCACGGAAGTTGGACTTGATCGGGCGGGGAATGATCTCACCCTTGGGGTTGGCCACCAGGCCGCGCATTCCCGCAATCTGTCGGACCTGCATGAAGTTACCGCGGGCACCGGAGTCGACCATCATGAATACCGGGTTGGCAATGGGGAAGTTCTCCGTCATTGCCTTGGCCACCTCGTCGGTGGCGCGGGTCCAGATCTCGATCAGTTCCTGGCGACGCTCGGCATCGGTGATCAGGCCCATTTCGTACTGCTTTTGGACCTTGTCCGCCTTTTCCTCGGACACCGCCAACAACTCGGCCTTGCGCGGCGGCGTCACCACGTCCGAGATCGAGATGGTCACCCCAGAGCGCGTGGACCAGTAGAAGCCAAGTGCCTTCAACTGATCCAGGGTGTTGGCGACATCGATCTTGGCGTACCGCTCTGCCAAGCGATTGACGGTTTGGCCGAGCACCTTGCGATCCACCTGGCGGTTGACGAAGGGGTAGTCAGCCGGAAGCGCCTCGTTGAACAATGCTCGACCCAAGGTGGTCGTCAGCACGAAGGCATCCCCTGGCATCCAGCCCTCGGGAGCCACAAAGTCCTCCGGCGGCACCACGTTCGTCAGGCGGATGGAGACCTGGGACTGCAATGACAGTGAATGCGCATCGAAGGCCATCATCGCCTCGGCGGTCGAGGAGAATGCCCGGCCCTCGCCCACGTCGCCTTCCTTGGAACTGGTCAGGAAGTAAATGCCCAGCACCATGTCCTGCGTCGGTGTCGTGATCGGGCGACCATGTGCCGGGGACAAGATGTTGTTGCTGGACAGCATCAGGATGCGGGCCTCTGCCTGCGCCTCAGCCGACAGCGGAACGTGAACGGCCATCTGGTCGCCATCGAAGTCTGCGTTGAAGGCAGTACACACCAACGGGTGGATCTGGATGGCCTTACCTTCGATGAGCTGTGGCTCAAAGGCCTGGATACCCAGGCGGTGCAGCGTAGGAGCTCGGTTGAGCAGCACCGGATGCTCGGTAATGACCTCTTCCAGGACATCCCACACCACCGGGCGTGAACGCTCGACCATGCGCTTGGCGCTCTTGATGTTCTGTGCATGGTTGAGATCGACCAGGCGCTTCATGACGAACGGCTTGAACAGCTCAAGGGCCATCTGCTTGGGCAGGCCGCACTGATGCAGCTTCAACTGTGGGCCAACCACGATGACCGAACGGCCGGAGTAATCCACGCGCTTCCCGAGCAGATTCTGGCGGAAGCGACCCTGCTTGCCCTTGAGCATGTCCGACAGTGACTTCAGCGCGCGGTTGCCCGGGCCGGTCACCGGGCGCCCACGGCGACCGTTGTCGAACAGTGCATCAACTGCCTCTTGCAGCATGCGCTTTTCGTTGTTGACGATGATCTCCGGTGCGCCAAGGTCCAACAGTCGCTTCAGGCGGTTGTTGCGGTTGATGACTCGGCGGTACAGGTCATTGAGGTCTGAGGTCGCAAAGCGGCCGCCGTCCAACTGCACCATCGGTCGCAGGTCCGGTGGGATGACCGGGACAGCATCAAGCACCATGCCGGTCGGTGAGTTCGAGGTGTTGAGGAATGCCTGCACGACCTTCAGTCGCTTCAGGGCACGGGTCTTCTTCTGGCCCTTGCCGGTGGCGATGATCTCCTTGAGCTTTTCTGACTCTGCTGCCAGGTCAAAGCTCTCCAGGCGCTTTTGGATAGCCGCGGCACCCATGGCGCCGTCGAACCAGCGACCATAGCGATCACGCATCTCGCGGAACAGCATCTCGTCGCCTTCAAGGTCCTGGACCTTCAGCGTGCGGAAGCGATCGAAGATGCGATCAAGGCGCTCGATCTCGGTGTCGGCACGACGGCGAACTGCTG
>CAIKZY010000160.1 GCA_903832025.1 uncultured Actinomycetes bacterium | reverse complement strand
TCTCAGCGATCGGGCGACCCGTCTCGATCACGAACTGCACCGCCTCAGCCTTGAACTGAGGCGAGAACTTGCGCTTCATTCGGGCCACAGACCCATCCTCTCGTCAGGAGAGAACCTGTCCAAGAACCTTGATACACGTCAGCCAGGTTCCGACGGGAGAACGACGTCGTGATGAGCAGGAGTGTGCAACTGAAGGCCAGCAGGGTTGCCGAGATGGTGCCAGTTGGAGCCGTGGTGCCAGAGGCACTCCAGCCGGCAAGCCCGAGCGCGGCTGCCAGCACCAGGCCCAGCGCTGCGATCAGGGTCGAGAAGCGATAGCCGGTCATAGGAAATATAATACAGGAAAATAAATGCAGGTCAAAGAATACCTGTTTACATATGCCTATAATTCGACTATGCCGGGTACCTCATGGACCTTCTTGTCGAATCATGGCCACGTGCTCGTGGCCCTGGCAGACGATCCTCAGTCGAGAGTGCGGGACATTGCGGAGAAAGTGGGGATCACGGAGCGGGCAGTGCGCGGGATCCTTGCTGACTTGCAGCATTTCGGCTACATCGAGGTCGATAAGGCCGGTCGGCGCAACCAGTACCGAGTCAATACCGAATTGGCGCTTCGACACCCGTCGGAGGCCAGCCATTGCGTGGGTGAACTCCTGGCTATCTTTGCGAAACCGAGCTGATGGCACTGCCACCGCTTCGCACGCCACCGGTGCTTCGCTACTGGGTGAATGCAGTGAGTCCCTCCGAACACTGCAGGCACACACCGGACAACTCCAACGTGTGTTCGATCTGGCGAAAGCCATGCGCAGCCCCTTCAGCTTCAGCCCAGCGCTCGACCATGGGCCCGCTGATTTCCACGGTAGTCCCGCACGCCCGACAGACCAGGTGATGGTGGTGGGCGCTGCTGCACTTGCGATAGGCGATCTCTCCGTCGGCGGTGCTGATCCAGTCCAATGCTCCGGCACTGCTGAGTTGCTGCAGGCACCGGTACACCGTGGTCAGCCCGATGGATTGACCACAAGCTCGCAGGCCGGTGTGAATCTGCTGCGCGGTGCGAAACTCGTCAATGGTGTCCAGATACGCACCGATTGCTGCTCGCTGCCGGGTGTGACGAAGGGGAGTGCTCATCGCGTGGTCCGATACCTGCGAACTGGCACGGCGACGACTGCGATGACTGCGAATCCACCGAGTGCCACGATGACAATGGCGGGTCCGGGAGGCACCTGCACGTAATAGGAGCCGACAAGTCCCAGCACGGATGCTGTTAGGCCCAGGGCGGAGCCAAGGGCTGCGGTTGCGCGAAAAGACCGAGTGATCTGCTGAGCTGCGGCAACGGGAACGATCATGATGGCGCTCACCAGGAGCAACCCCACCGTTCGCATGCCGACCACCACGACGATCGCGGCCAGCATCGCCATCATCGTGCTGATGGAGCGAACGGCAACACCCTGCGTGGCTGCAATCTGCGCATCAAGACTGACCGCAAACATCTCCCGACCGAAGACGACCAGGGTGATCACGATGATCGCGCACAAGATCACCAGGGCGATCAGGTCTGAAGCCGCCACCGTTGACAGCGAGCCGAATAGGTAAGCATTGAGCGTGCCGGTTCCCTGTCCTGGCGCCAGTGAAGCAAACAGCACGCCGCCTGCGATGCCTCCATAGAAAAGCAGTGCGAGTGCGACGTCGCCTGCTGTCCGGCTTCGTGCCCGGATGAACTCGATCAGGAAGGCCCCGGCGGCTGCCGTGATCATCGCCGTGGGAATGGGAGCGGTGCGCAGCAGCAGTGCCAAGCCGACCCCGGTCAGGGCGACATGCCCCATGCCATCCCCAAGCAAGGCCAGGCGACGCTGCACCAAGAACACTCCGATCAACGGAGCGAACAGTCCGATGAGCGCCGCTGCCAGCAGCGCACGACGCATGAAGTCGTAATCCAGTAATCCCATCACGGGTCCACCGCCACCACCGGAGAGGCTGCACCCTGGGGAGGGGTTTCATGATGGTGGTGCGCAACGTGGTGCATGGAGGGTGGGAGGGGAGGTGGCCCGGCGAATACCACCGACTGATCCGTCGATGCCTCCAGCACGATCGCCTGGTCAATCAGATGCTCGATGTCATCGAGGTCGTGCGTGACGATTAGCACCGTACGGCCGAGTTCGCGCTGGTGGGCGATGACCTCCACGAACACCTGCAGGTTCTGGGCATCCATGCCGGCTGTCGGCTCATCGAGGATCAGCAGTTGTGCATCAGCGGCAAGCGCCCGTGCGAGCATGACTCGACGCTGCTGGCCACCGGACAGTGTGTCCAGGCGATCACGCCTGCGGTGCAGGAGACCGACCCGGTCCAGGGCATCAGTGCATAGCTGGCGCTCACTGCGCTGGATTGGCCGCCACCGCCTGCGCGGGCTGCTGCGCGCCGACATGACCGTTTCCCACACCGAGACCGGGATGCTGCTGGCCCCGGGAAGATGCTGAGGCACCAGCGCCAATCGCTGCCACTGGGAAAACCTGCCGAGCGGGATTCCAAAGAGTTCGACCGTGCCGTGCTGCACCGGTTGCAGGCCGACCAGCGCGTTGATCAGTGTGGATTTTCCGGATCCGTTCGGACCCAGCAGCGCGGTGACTTGGGCCGGCGCAAGGGTGATTGACACATCCTGCAGGACCGTGGCTCCATCGAAGGCCACGCACAGGTGCTGCGTACTCACGATGGCCCCATCGGGTTCGCGACGTTCTGCTGTCATGACCTGCAACCTTGATTTGCCTGCAGCGCCGTGAGATTTGCTTGCATGACGGACACGTAATTGTCTGTCGAACCTGGCTTCAAGCCTTCCAGTGGATCCAGGACGACCGCCTTGGCTCCCGTGGTCTGGGCTAGGGTCTGCGCGACCTTTGGGCTGACCAGCGTCTCGGAGTAGATCGTGTGCACGTGGTCGGCCCGCATGAGCTGTGCAACCTGAGCCATGCGAGCCGGACTGGGCTCGGCATCCGGCGATAAGCCCATGATGGCCACTTGCTGCAGGCCGAATGCCTTTGCGAGGTAGGCGAATGCCGCATGGGAAACCACGATGGTTCGGCTGGCACAACGCGCTAATCCAGATTGATATTGCCGGGCGAGTACAACCATCTGTGCGGCCAGGGCGCGTGCGTTGGTCCGATAGGTGGCGGCGTGGTCCGGATCGATCGATGCCAGCCGGTTGGCGAGTGCATTGCCGATGGCGGTCATGTTCGCCGGGTCCAGCCAGATGTGCGGGTCCACGGCGCCACCGGTTGTCAGGTGCGTTATCTCGGCGCCGACATCAACGGCCTTGCCCGCTGCCTCCTGGGCGATGGCATCATCCACGGCCGGTTGGAAGCCCTTGATGTACAGGACCACATCAGCCGAAGCAATCGAGGCCACCTGCTGGGCTGACAGTTCCAGGTCATGCGGCTCAACACCTGCTTGGGTCAAGGTGGTGATGTCGATGTGCGAGCCGCCCACCTGCTCGGCGGCAAACTGCAGCGGGTAGAACGCCGCCACAACCTTGGGATGGCTGCGGGTCGAGGTGGTCGCGGAGCCAGACGCCGAGCAACCGACCAGGAGCAGTGCGCACGCGGCTGCGGCTGCCAACACGACTCCAGGGCGGAACACGTCAGCAACGTACGCCTTAATGAAAATGATTGTCAATATCTAGAAGCGATGGAAGAACTTCAAACAGGCGATACCGACTAATGCCACCACGACTACTAGGCGCATGCCGCGCGAGCCCGGCGTCAGGGCCGGCCAGGACAGGGCAAGCAGCCAGCCCAAGAAGGCGGCAACGATCAACAGCAGTACTCCACCAAGCCATGCCAGTGCACTGGTTTGGATGAGGCCGAAGAACAGGCATAGCGCTAGGCCCACGACCATGAGCCACTTCGGCACACGGGTCAAGGCGGTGAGTGCGGGAATGCTGGCCCGCTCCACGCGCCGCCTGGTTGCCGGTTGGCGCCCAGGGCCTCCTGGGCCACGCACACTTGCCTGCTCACCGCTCTTGGCCATCACCGCACTCCGCCCGCTACCGTTGCAAGATGTCCGACCCTACCTTCTTGGCCATCCACCGATTCGATGATTGCCCCGCTGACCAAGACGCGATTCGCGTGGCAGTCGATGTCCTGTCTGGAGCTGCGGGATTCCTCTCCGCAGACATCGGGCAGTGCACCGATAGCGCGGCACTTCAGGTCCTGGTCATGCGCTGGGCCAGTATTGGGGCGTATCGAAAGGCGTTGTCCCAGTACGCAGCCAAGCTCACCGCCGTTCCGGTGCTCTCGCAGGCGGTCGATGAGCCGGGAGGCTATGAAGTGATCGCCCACACCGATGGCCAGCAGTGGCACCTGTTCGACAGCGGATTAGCTGCTGATGCCTTCACCGTCTCGCTGGGACAGGCGGCTGCCGCCGCGGTGCCGCCCATCACCTCAGCACCGACCGCCTAGAATTGAGCGTCCGCCGACAACCAGCCGGAGTGGAGCGCACGTGCGCTTCAGATAGGAGCGCACCATGGCCGATGCAGTCGACGCTGTTGTCAACCTGAGCAAGCGACGTGGATTCGTCTTTCCATCGTCTGAGATCTATGGCGGGAGTCGTTCGGCCTGGGATTACGGGCCCCTGGGCGTAGAGCTGAAGGAAAACGTTCGCCGACAGTGGTGGCAGTCGATGGTTCGAGGCCGCGATGATGTTGTCGGACTGGACTCCTCGATCATCTTGGCGCCGCAAGTGTGGGAAGCCTCCGGTCACGTGGCGACCTTCACCGATCCTCTCACCGAGTGCAAGCAATGCCATAAGCGCTGGCGGGCCGATCAGCTGATCGATGGGTACCAGGAAAAGCACGGCCGAGTGCCTGAGCAGGGACTTGCTGATATCACGTGCACCAAC
>CAIKZY010000159.1 GCA_903832025.1 uncultured Actinomycetes bacterium | reverse complement strand
CCCGCCTGCATCCCCAGCACACGAGGCAAAACGTCGAATCCTGCACTCCCGCTGCCCTGGCTCACGGTGCAGCCCAGGGCACTTTGCACCCCTTGCTCCCCTAAGCCGCAAGTGTCGTGCGCGATCTCCTCCGTGACGGCTAATCCCCTCTAGCCCTCCATTTCACGACTAAGGAGACCCATGAACGACCCATGCACCCTCGAACTTGCAAGGTACCAAGGCCCTCACACCGTTGACCTAGTGAACAGCGCCACCGCCAACGTCAAGGAGGCAACGACATGACCATTACCGCCGTCGATATCACCGCTGAGCTGGGCAGGCTGGATGCTGCTCAGGCCTGCAATGTCAGTGTCGACACGATCAAGCGCCGACTTAAGGCCGGCGCCTTCCCACACGCCCGACAGGTCGGCCTGGACCGAACCTGGGTGATACCTGTGCGCGACCTGGTTGACGCCGGACTCCTGCCCACATCGGCCCTGTCCCTGCCCGCGATAACGACTGCGGCGCGCGAGGCAACTGGGCCTCGAAGTCCGGGTGCCGCGGGAGGCCCGGCCAGCCCCCAACTCGCGGAAGCCTTGGCTGAAAACCGCGGCCTGCGAGCTGAACTTGCCCGCGCCCAGGACGAGATCGCGTTCCTGCGCCAGCTCGTCGCAGGCGGGAGGGCTGCCTGATGTCACGACCACTGACCGGCTCTGTCGTGCCTCGTCCCGGCGGACGATTCCAGGCCTCCATTCGCATCGCGACTGGATCGCCGCAGCGGCACTACGAGCTGTTCGACACCAAGGCACAAGCCAAAGCCTGGTGCGCACTGGCAGCATCGAACATCGCCGCCGGCCTGCCCCTGCCATCGCGGGATACAGTCCTGGGCGAAAGCGATCCCACGCGTAAGTCGCGAAAGCCAGCTGCGAGCGTGTCGGTCCCCGAACCGCTCGTGCGCATGACAGTCGCGCAGGTGACTGACGCATGGTTCCACGAGGTCTACGTAGACGGACGCAGTGGCGGAGCCGACCGCGCGAACACGGTGCGCGCGATGCTCAATCGACGCGTGGTGCCGTTCCTCTCGCCGATTTTCGACTGCGGCCAAGAGCTCACCCGGGATTCGTACCGCACCTACCTCGGCGATCTCGGTCGCCCCTCGGACGTACTTGAGGTCGGCCGACGCGGACCCAAGACAAGTCAGGGACTCAGCCAGGACACGCTGTCCGACGTCCGGCGCTGTCTTGACGCAGTTATCAAACTCGGCGCCGCAATGGGCGCATGGGAACTGTCCTTCGACCTCGACGATGTGCGCACACCACGATCCAGGCGCACGGCGTCACCGAAGGCTGCAAGCCTGAGCATCGGCGACGTCGCACGCATCGCCGAGCACTTGCACGCCGTTCACCAGATCACGCTGTGGACCTGCCGCATCTTGACACTTCGACTGGGCGAGGCGTACGGCATGCGCGTGGCGGACTTGATCCCGCTCGGCGATGGCACTGGCCGTGGCCTGCTGTGGCTACATGCGCAAGGGGGAAGAAAGTTCCATGCGTTCGAAGGGGAAAGCATCGTGCGAACCTTCCACAAGGAAGGCATGAAACACGGGTACAGCGAACGCATGCAACTCGTCCCCTTCCAACTCATGCGGCTCTACGACCACGTCATTGACGTCTTCCACACTGACCCCGAAACCGGACAGGTCGACCAAAGTGCTCGAATCGTGCCGGGGATGGTCGCGTCGGACAGCGGAGGGCAAGAGACATTCCGGCTAGCCCTCAAGCGAGCGGCGGCAGACGCAGGAGTCACCACCGCGACTGTGAACGGATTCGCCCGTACGGCTTTGCGGCTTCCCAATCCGAAGGATCTGCGCTCATCTGCGATCACCGACCTCGAATGGATTCCGGGATTGGATCCGACGGCGCTGCGTCGCTATGCAGGGCATGCGCCAGGAACCGACGTGCACGCCCTTCACTATGTCGCCGACCAGCCTGTCAACGACAAGATCGTCAAGGTCTGCAAGGCCATGGAGGAACTCATCGATCGCGAACTGCCAACAGGCCTGCTAGTCCCTACAGCCAGGCGCTGCACGACTGGCGCCCAGCCCCTGCTGGCAGTGCGAAGCGAGCAGATCGACACGCGGCTCATCGAGCACGGTTGGCTCGTAACTGGCGACGACGAACCTGACGATCCCTGGCTCAGCATCGAAGAGGTAGCGGAGTTTCTCCAGCGAGGTCTTCCGACTGTGCGACGTTGGGCGCGCGAGGGGCGCATCGAAGCCAGCCTTGGGAAGGTCACCGGTGGAACGCACCAGGGACACCGCATTCGACGCAGTGCTGCGCTGAGATTCGCGACAACTGAGATGCATCGCACCACACTGGTGGATCTAGAGGAAGACACAGGTGTGAGCTACCACCGCTTGTACAACTGGATCAAGCGCTTCTCGCTAGAGACCGAGTCAGTTGGTGAGCGCAGTATCTACATTCCCACATGCACCGTCACCGAACTCCAGCGCCTGATCGCACTTGAGCGCAGCCTGCAAGCCGAAGGTGTTCCCTTCGGGGAAGCAGCAAGAATCCTTGGCGTTCAGTCGCGAACAATCGAGTCGCGCGTGCTACTTGGAACATTGGAGGAGTTGCCTCTTCGGGGACCGGATGGGTCACGTTACGTGACTCGAAAGACCCTGAAACGCGTCGTTGAAAATCCGGAGCTCATGACTTTGCGCCGAAGACGACGCCAAGGACGATGAAGGTGAGCATGCCCCCCGATTACGACCGGAGAGCAAGCCCCGTAGTGCTTAACACGCAACTCGCAGTCCAGGGTTGCCTGAAGCGTTCTCGACGTTCTCGACGTTGTCGAAGGCGTGGGAGCAGCATCCATGAAGATGCCCGCCTTCCAAGGCGATCAGTGAGAAGGCTTGGACGTTAGTAGTGGATATTGTTCTTATTACCTATCCGACTCGTTCCTCAACGATTCCAATGCTCGGAGGAATCGCTACGGCCCGGCCCGACTCGGCGGCAGTGATCGATTGCTGCATGAGTACTGCTGGCAAGTCCTGAGTTGTGGGGCCGCTCGGACGGCGCTGAGGCGAAGGATTTGCTCGGCAGGCGAGCGATTTGTGATCTTCCTGCGCCGCACCGGCGACTTCGGTGGCGCTTGATCCGGGAAGACGCGTCGCGTTACTCCGGCATATGCCAATGCCCGTCAGCTGGCAACGAGTGCTGTCACCTTGGACAACTCGTAGGAGTGAAGGTCGCGTTCAACTTCGAGGTCGTAGTCAGTCTGGATGTTGATCCAGAAGCGGTCATCGACACCGAGCGCCTTGGACAGGCGTAGCGCGGTCTCAGTGGTGATGGCGCGCTTGCCGCGCACGATCAAGCTGATGCGCGTCTGGGGGAGGCCAGTTGCCTGGGCCAGCCGGTACTGGGAGATGCCCAGTGGCTCCAGGAACTCGGTGAGCAGGATCTCGCCGGGAGTGATCGGCTCGTGGACCTTCTTCATAGTGGGGCTCCATTCAGTGGTAGTCGGTGATCTCGACATCTTCTGCGCCGCCGTCAGCCCAGACGAAGCAGATCCGGTATTGATCGTTGATACGTATCGAGTGCTGCCCGGCGCGGTCGCCGGCCAGCTTCTCCAGGCGGTTGCCGGGTGGTACCCGCAGGCTATTGAGTTCTGAGGCCGCGTTGAGGAGGCGGAGCTTCTTCTGCGCGGTTCGTTGCAATTGCGGCCCGAGTGCTCGGACGTGCTCGCGGTGCCAGACTTTCTCGGTTTGGCTGTCCTTAAAAGACCGGATCACGAATCGATACTAACGTATAGCGATAGTATTGTGCAACATAAGTAGAGGATCGTCGTCGCCCGACCGATATGACTTCCGGCGGCTCTGGCAATGGAAGACTGCCTTGGGTGTTCTAGCGGAGGCTCCTGTCGGCTTGGGTGAATGCTGGATTGGCTTCCAGTCGTGCACTCGATCAATATGAGCCAAGGGTCAGCCGTCAAGAATTCGAGAAAACCCAATGTACGTGTCTTGGACTCAAATTTGCCGATGCGCTTTCCGAGTGGCTTGCTGAGTTGTGCGAGCTCCCGACCTTTACAAAGGCGAAGCGTCGACTCTCGACAAGTCGGTGGATCATGCGCTGCTTCATAGCCACGATCTTGGCGACTTGCTCTATCGCTAGGAGCCGGCCAAAGCTTGTCGTTTCCAGGGTCGGGTCATCTCAACCCGCTAGTCGGATGGAGTGCGTGGTGGCGCTTGGGCGAGTAGTGGGCCAAGTTGGACCATCGCCTAGTTGTGTCAACTCGCGTGATGTTCGAGAGGCCTGGCCCATGGAGGTCTTGGCCTGTTGAACGTATGCGATGCGGTCTTGGAGTATCCCGACTGCTGGCGGGCTAGTGTCCATTCGGTCGAGCCATAGCAGCGCATGGACCTTTGGCGACGGGCTGACGATCCGCGGCAACAAAGTCGGATCTGAAGCGTAGATTATGGGCTCTTTCCCTTCATCGGGCCGCATTGCCGATGAGGCAATGGAAGTGGCGTGGTCGCGGACGAGCTGCCGGGTGGGGACTTGATCTTGTTCGCATATGGCCACGATGCAGTCGTAGACCTGTGCTTGCGCAAGGGTGAAGTTGGGTTCGACTCCGGAGGCGAGCAACAGGTCGCAGGCTTGAGATTCGGTTGCTGCGATGTGGCGCAGGACCCGTTCTGCTTCGGCGATGCTGGCGCCCGTGTGGCGGTCGTAGGTAGTTGGATCCATGGTGATGCCGGTGGGGATGGCGTCGGCCACAGGTGAGCACAGCACTTGGTACAGCAAGGCGTCAGCTTCGACAACGACTTGCTCGCGCGGGTAGGTGGCCTTGCGCACGGCGGCGTCCAGAACAGCTTCCGCCAGTTGGGCGAAGGGACTGCCCCGAGTTTGGTTGCCTCCTGACCTGTGAGGATTCGTCCTCGCTGGAAGGATGTTTGTCATGCCGAAAGCATTTCCGATCGAGTTCCGCCGCGATGTCGTCGCGGTTGCTCGTTCCTCTGATGCCCCGATT
>CAIKZY010000158.1 GCA_903832025.1 uncultured Actinomycetes bacterium | reverse complement strand
GCCGAGTCGCTCCTGCAGTGGCTGTGCACGGCCGATGTGGCGGTCCCGGTCGGTACCGTGGTCTACACCGGAGTGCTGAATTCCCGGGGTACCTACGAAGCCGACGTGACGGTCACGCGCACGGCCCCGGATGAGTACCTGTGGGTCACCAGCGCCGGTTCCCCCATTCGCGATGCCGCCTGGATCACCGATCACGTCGGCGATGCGCACGTGGAGGTTGTCGACGTGTCCGGTGCGTATGCAGTCCTGGGAGTGATGGGACCGAATGCGCGGACGTTGCTGTCACGGGTCAGCACGGCGGACATGAGCAATGAGGCATTCGGGTTTGGTACCTCGCAACTGATCGATATCGGTTTCACCACGGTGCGTGCCAGCCGCATCACCTACGTCGGAGAGCTGGGCTGGGAGTTGTACGTGCCGGCAGAGTTCGCGAGCTCGGTATTCGCGCAATTGCACGACGCCGGTGCCGACCTGGGATTGGTCAATGCCGGGTACTACGCCATCAGTGCGCTCCGCCTGGAAAAGGGATACCGCGCCTTTGGACCGGAACTGAATCCGGACTTCAATCCCGCGGAGGCCGGTTTGCTGTTCGCGACCAAGCTCAAGACCGACATCGATTTCCTCGGCCGTGAGGCCCTGGAGGCAGCACGCGAGGCAGGAATCCGGCGAAAGCTCGTGTCCTGGGTGGCCGGTGAATCTGATGCCTACGCCTGGGGCGGTGAACTGATCCTGCGCAACGGCGTGGGAACCGGCCAGGTGACCAGTGCGGCATTCGGCGCCACCGCCGGTGCATGCGTGGGCCTGGGGTATGTGCGTCGAGGAGATGACGTGGTGGATGCGGATTGGCTCGATGCCCAGTGGTCGGTCAACGTCTCCGGACGGATCGTGCCCATCACGGTTTCGACCACCGCTATCTATGACCCCACCAGCGCCCGCGTTCGCAGTTAGCCGTCACGTGCACACACAGTGATGGGGCAGGCCATCGGCCTGCCCCATCACTGTGGTGAATCTGGTTAGGACTGCGGCGGCTGATGGAAGCCCTTGTGCTCATGCTCCAGGGCAATCTCGTCCGCAGAGGTCACACCGGGCGGAAGGTCAACAGTGACCTTCGGACCGGTGAACCACTTCTTCGCCGTGGCATGCCACCCGATCCACAGCAAGATCAGCGCACCAATGGTGATGATCGGTGAGTAGTTCATGAAGCGCCAGTCGAATGACGGATCCCAGGGAGCCTGGTTCGGCGAGAATGGCATGGCGAACCAGATGGTGGTCAGCACGATCTCCAGCAGGGCCAACGGCGCCATCCACTTGTAGTTCTTCTTCAGGTTCCACGGACCGGCTTGGAATCTGTCGCCGGCGCGCAGGCGCAGGAAGATCGGGATGGCAAAGGCCAGGAACAGGCCGAAGACCGCAACCGAGGTCAAGGCGTAGAACGCCTGGGGCACTACGGCCCCGGCAGCGTTGGTCACCTTGATCAAGGCGGGCAAGGTCACGATGAACGCGATCACCGAGGCACCGATGACCGCATTGACCGGAGTCTTGCGGTGGTTGAGCCGGGCCCAGTACTTGGCTCCGGGGACTGCGCCGTCACGGCTGAAGGCGAACATCATGCGCGAGCAGGACGTCAGGCAGGCGATGGTGCAAAAGAGCTGCCCGACGGTGGCAATCCCCAGCACCAGGCGTGCCATGTTGGGGTTCAGGGCCTGAGCGAAGATCGTTCCGACCCAGCCGCCGTTCTTGGTCACCGCGTCAGCATTCTGAACGGCGAACAGGAAGCCGAGCTCCAGCAGCCAGCCAGCAATGGCCGAGTACAGGATCGACTTGTACAGGCCCTTTGCAGCTCCGGTGGATGCTCCCTTGGTCTCCTCGGACAAGTGCGCAGAGGCGTCAAAGCCGGTGATCGTGTACTGGGTCAGCAGGAAGCCGAACGGCAAGATGACCAGCCAGAAGCCCGGGCCGGAGGTGCCGTTGAACCAACCGGAGTTGTTGATCCGCTCGGAGAACACGAATGAGGCACTGGCATGGGTTGCACCCGGCTTCAGGAGCAGGAACAGGATCAAGATCACCGCGGCGGCACCGAAGACGTGCCACCACACCGAGATGTTGTTGACCATGG
>CAIKZY010000157.1 GCA_903832025.1 uncultured Actinomycetes bacterium | reverse complement strand
TGACAAATAGCCCTGTTTCTGGATCCACGTAGCCAGGCTCGCCAGCATCTTGGGCATGGGCATGTGCCTGCATCACTTGGGCCGATTGATGCAACGCGGTCACTGCCGCAGTCTGGCATCTGGCAGCTGATGGGGTAATCGTGGGTCCGCCGAGCTGAGTTAGATAGAGAAGTCTTCCTCGGTGCGCCAGATGCCGTCCGCCGAGGTGTAGGTGCTGGAGCCGGCAACCTGACCCATCACCGCGGTCTCCAGCGACTGCACACGCGCCAGAAGCGACTTCACCGTTGAGCCAACGGGGTCTGGGGATGTGGGGTCCTCGCCGATGGGTTGCACGCGCCCGCGCGTATCGGCGATGACTTGGCCCGGCACTCCCACCACCACCGAATGCTCACGGACTGTGCGCACGAGCACGGCATTGGCTCCGATTCTGGAGTCAGAGCCCACTTTGAGGTCACCGAGTACCTTTGCCCCTGCACCAATCACGACTCGGTCGCCGACCGTGGGGTGACGCTTGCCGGGCTCCAAGCTGTTGCCGCCCAGGGTGACTCCGTGGTAGATCGTGACGTCGTCACCGACCTCGGCAGTTTCACCAATGACCACTCCCATGCCGTGATCGATGAACAGTCGCCTGCCCAAAGTGGCACCGGGGTGGATTTCGATGCCGGTCCACCACCGAGTGACCTGCGAGATCAGTCGTGCCAGGAAGTACGCCCTGTGACGGTACAGGGCATGGCTGAGTCGGTGTGACCACACTGCGTGGACTCCCGGATACAGCAGCGCCACCTCAACACGATTGCGTGCCGCGGGGTCTCGGTCAACGATTGATCGAAGCTCGTCACCCACGCGTGACCACAGGCCGGGGGAAGCGGCCGACATGGCTAGTCAGCCAGTCCGGCGAACAGTGCCGTGGACAAATAGCGCTCACCGAATGAGGGAATGATGACCACGATGTTCTTGCCGGCATTCTCTGGCCGATTGGCAACCTGGACCGCAGCCCACAGTGCCGCGCCGGATGAGATACCCACCAGCAGGCCTTCTTGCGTGGCAGCCTTGCGAGCGGTCGCCATGGCATCATCGGCGGTGACGCGAATCACTTCGTCATACACCTCGGTGTCCAAGATCGCCGGAACGAATCCAGCCCCAATGCCTTGCAGTGGATGCGGGCCCTTTGCGCCTCCGGACAGCACCGGTGAGGCGTCTGGCTCAACAGCGATGACCTGGACCGAGGGCTTGCGCTCCTTGAGCACTTGCCCCGTGCCCGTGATGGTGCCGCCGGTTCCCACTCCGGAGATCAGGATGTCGACCTGGCCGTCAGTGTCATCCCAGATCTCTACCGCGGTGGTCTTGCGGTGAATCTCGGGGTTGGCCAGATTTTTGAACTGCTGCAGCAAGACATAGTTGGGATTGGCGGCCGCCAGTTCCTCAGCCTTGCCGATCGCGCCGCCCATGCCTTCAGGGCCCGGAGTCAAGATGAGCTCTGCGCCGTAGCCGCGCAGCAGCGCCCGACGCTCCAGGCTCATCGTCTCCGGCATGGTGAGGATGATCTTGATGCCGCGCGCGGCAGCGACCATCGCCAGGGCGATGCCGGTATTGCCCGAAGTTGGCTCGACCAGGACGGTATCCGGTCCAATGAGGCCCGCGGCTTGTGCGGCATCAATCATTGCCACGCCGATGCGGTCCTTAACGGAATTGGCTGGGTTGAAGAACTCCAGCTTGGCCAGAATGTGCGCACCCGCATCCGGTGCAAGGGTGCGCACGCGCACCAGGGGAGTGTTCCCAACCAGCTCAGTGATGTCATTGGCTATACGCATGACGTAACGATAACCAGGACCCGGGGCCATTCTCAGGCGTGGTACGCACTTGCAAGGCTCTTGCAGCAAGGGTTCAGTTCGTGCCCGGCGCTCGCCGACGTCAGTTGCGAGTCTCGCTAGTTGATGTGCCAGCTGATCGTCACTGACACCGTTACGTCTGCGGTCCCGGGCTCAATCGGGACGGATGCCGGTCCCCCGGCTACGCGGTTGTCGGTTGCAGCCAGCATCGGCATCGGGGTTGTTGCACCTTCGGTAACGGAAGCAACTGAGCCCAATGTGAACCCCAGTGCTTGGGCGTATTGCTGCGCTTGCCTGCGTGCGGTGGAGACGGCTGACTGCCGCGCCTTGATGGAGGCTGACTCGGGGTTGGTCACGATGAGCATGGTGTTGTCGACGCGAACAGCATTACCTGCGGCAGCCACCGCGGAGCTCACGAGTGACCCAGCGGTTGCGACGTCTCGAAGCGTGATGGTCAGGGATTGACTTGCGGTATATCCCGATTGCGTCTGGATGGTTCCATTGGTGGTCATGTTCGGCTGAACTGACACGTTCGACGTGGTGATGTCTGCCTTGGCGACACCGCCGGTTTCCAGGGCTCGAATCACTTTGGCCGCGTCCTGGCTGGCCTGATCCTGTGCCGAAGACGTTGTGGCGGCGTTGCTTTGAATACTCAGATTCGCTTGCAGCGCATCAGGAGTTGCGTGGCCGATGCCGGTGGCAGTGACGGTGACGGTATCGGGATTCGCGGATGCAGACCCCGGCGACATCGAGCAACCAGCAAGCACGGACATCGCGCCGAGGACCCCGACGATTACGGTTATGCGCTTCATGGTGGGCACCTTTCCCCGGAGACGCAAACGCGTCGTGTTTCAGGTTAACCCGAATCTGTCGAATTGAGGCTTCGACGTTTCGGCCGATCGCACTCACCTCAATCGTGGTTCAGCCGGAGAGCATTGCCCAGACATGAGCCTGGCGGCTGCCACACGCCCGACGTGGACCGGGTGCGGATGAGCACGTTGCCGAAGGCAGGCCGAGCGCAGAGGCGGGCCCAGCGGACGGGCGGGCCGAGCTCACGGGCGGGCCGAGCTCAACGGGCGAGCTTCCCACTGTGCTCATCCGTTTTGGATGCGCTTCACCTGTGCGACTTTCCACGGGCGGTGTCTGGGTGGAACGGCACTCGGGCCATTTGCAGCCCTAGGCACTCGGGAACCATTGCGGCATCACCTATTCCGAAACCGCAATGACCGCACGCGTTCACCTGTGCACAGATGCTGCAGGGAAGCGTTCGCCCCGTATTCGGAGGTTGCTACAGCCGTGGATCGAGAAGAATCTTGCCGAAGAAGTCGCGGGACTCCATCAACGCGTGGGCCTCAGCGGCCTGTGACAGGGGGAACACCTTGGCGATCACCGGAGTGAAGACTCCCTGGCCCAGCAACCTGAATACCTCGCGGAGCTCGGCGCGTGTTTGTGAATGCGTGCTGATGTAGGTGACGTGGCGGCGGAAGAACTCGATGATGTCGAACTCGACCACCTCGCCACCGTGTGCGCCGATGTTGACCAGCCGAGCATTTGGGCGCATTGCCTGCATGGATCGAGAAAAAGCGTCGCCTCCGACCATGTCGAGCACGCAGTCCACGCCCTTGCCGTCCGTAGCTGCCAGTACGGCAGTCACG
>CAIKZY010000156.1 GCA_903832025.1 uncultured Actinomycetes bacterium | reverse complement strand
TACAAAAGAGCATGAATGGGCGCGCGTTGAAGGCAATACCGCATATGTAGGGATCACCGACTACGCTCAAGACTCCCTCGGAGACATCGTGTACGTGTCGACGCCGGCACTGGACGAGTCCGTGACCGCTGGCAGCCAATGCGGTGAGGTGGAGTCAACCAAGTCCGTCTCAGACATCTTTGCCCCGGTCAGCGGCACGATCTCGGCTCGTAACGACGCCCTGGATGCCAACCCGGAACTGATCAACGCCGACCCGTACGGAGCGGGCTGGATGATCGAGATTTCCCCTGCTGACCCGACATCGTTCGAGGCACTGCTCACCGCGGCCGCCTATCAGGCCCTGGTGGAAAGCGGCGCGTAATGGCCACCTGTCGGCACTGCGGTCACCACCTGGAGTCAGAGGATCATTTCTGCGCTGGGTGCGGTCTTCCTGCCGATCCGGACACCTCTGGCACAGCGACGACGATCATTCCGATCGTGGGGGAGTCGGGACCCATCACGGCCATCGGGTCGCCGCAGCACCTGACCCCGGGATCGGCGATGCTCGTAGTCAGGCGAGGGGCAGGTGAAGGAAGTGAGTTCTTGCTCCCCTCCGACGCGGACATTATCCGCATTGGCCGTGCACCGGAGGCCGAGATCTTCTTGGATGATGTCACCGTATCGCGCCACCATGCTGAACTCCGTCAGGGTGCCGAAGGCTGGGCCATCCGCGATGCCGGATCACTCAACGGAACGTATGTCAATCGCAAGCGGGTGGATGACCAGCAGCTCCATGGTGGTGACGAGGTACAAATCGGCAAATTCCGATTTGCTTTCCTGGCTGGCTCGTAGCCGTGGCGAGCTCAGAGCGCGACGAGATCATCGTGGGCACCATCAGTATCGGTGAGGTGCTGACGCTCCTGCGCAAGGAGTTTCCCGACGTAACGATCTCCAAGATTCGATTCCTGGAGACTGAAGGGCTGGTCACACCTGAGCGCACCCCAAGTGGCTACCGTCGCTTCAGCGAGCACGATGTCGACAAGCTTCGCCGCGTCCTGACCCTACAACGCGACCAGTACTTGCCACTGAAAGTGATCCGCGAACAACTCGAAACTCCCGAAGCGGAAGTCTCGGTCGTCGCCGCTGGCCTGACGCCCAACGACTTTCGGGCTGGTTCAGGTCGTGTGCGAATGACCCGAGTAGAACTTGCGGAGACCGTTGGCTTGGCCGAGTCCTTCGTGGCTGCGCTGGAGAACATCGGTTTGGTCATGGCAACGGCAAGTGGTCATTTTGACGAAGATGCCCTGGCGGTGTGCACCGTGGTGGCTCGGTTGAATCGCTTCGGTGTTGAACCACGACACTTGCGCAGCTTCCGTGTGGTGGCCGATCGTGAAACCGGTCAGATCGAGCAGATTGTCACGCCGTTCTCCAACCCCCGGGATCGTGATGGTCGAGCACGAGAGCAAGAGATCGTTCGTGAAGTTGCCGCCTTATTCGTTCAACTGCATGCTTCGTTGCTGCGAGCCGAACTCGTTCGGGGCGGGAAGGCCTGAGGACGATATTCGCCTGCGGTGAACGTTGGTCAAATCTGGCAATGCCCACCGGCCCCTGCCGCTACGGTGACAGGGTGCAACCCTTAGAGGTCGTCGGCGTCCGAATGGAGATGCCCAGTAACAACCCGATCATCCTGCTGAAGGTGGTCGGGGGAGATCGGTATCTGCCGATTTGGGTCGGAGCCGTTGAGGCGACCGCGATCGCTTACGCGCAGCAGGGCGTCGTGCCACCGCGACCGCTCACCCACGACCTGTTCACTGAGGTGCTTGCTGCTCTGTCTGCACCAGTGACTGAGGTCCACATCACCTCGGTGAAGAACGGCGTCTATTACGCCGAACTCCACTTGGCCAACGGTCTGGTCATCAGCGCGAGGCCCTCTGATGCCATAGCGCTCGCGTTGCGGGCACAAGCCCCCATCCTGGGAGCCCCAGATCTTCTGGCTGAGGCCGGTGTGGAGATTCCTGAGGAAGAGATGGAATCCGGCGAGGACGAAGTGGAGAAGTTCCGAGAGTTTCTTGACCAGATTTCTCCGGAGGACTTCGGCGAACCCTCAAGTTGAGGCTCAGACATTGCTTCACGACACGCGGGTCCTCAAGTTGACCTTCGAATTTCACATCCGTAACTTCAGTCACGTACGTTGCAGGATGTTGCTCAGATTCGCAAGGCAGCATGACTTCCCCCGTGCCACCTGGTGTGGGAGTCTTAACCAGGAGGCCGCATGGACGTGGAACGCCGTGAAACCGCATCGCAAAGCGCACTGTTCGACGACGCTGAGTTGCGGCCGCTTCCGGCCAACATCGGCTACCGAGGGCCAGTCGCCTGTGCTGCGGCGGGGATTACCTACCGACAGTTGGACTATTGGGCTCGAACGGGGCTGGTCACGCCAACCATCCGTGATGCGGCTGGCTCGGGGAGCCAGCGACTGTACGGCTTTCGAGACATCTTGATCCTGCGCATCGTGAAGCGGCTGATCGATACCGGTGTGTCCCTGCCCAACATCCGAGCAGCAGTGGAACATCTGGACAATCGAGGTGGCGATGATCTGTCTCGGATCACCCTGATGTCAGATGGGGCCAGCATTTACGAGTGCACCAGTGCCGACGAAGTGATCGACTTGGTCCGAGGGGGTCAAGGTGTATTCGGCATCGCAGTGGGCAGCGTCTGGCGCGAGGTAGAGGGAACCCTGGCTACGTTGCCCGGCGAGAGCCCTGAGGGCCAGGTGTCGCTGCCGTCGGATTCCGCCAGTGATGAATTGGCAGCTCGGCGCGCGCGCCGTGCCGCAAGCTGACACGCCACCGCCGTCCCTAGGCCTTCACGGGGTATTCGGACCTGGATTGTCCAGGTTCGACTGCGTTTTCATATCGGAACACGCGTGGCTGCGCTGCGGCAAACTCCCAGCACGATAGACTCGTCATGCTGTTTGAATCCGCACGGGAGAGCCCAGATCGCTGGCGCCGAAGGAGCAAGTCTCCCCGACAATCTCTCAGGCAAACGAACCGTGCGGGCCAGGCATCTCTGAAAAGGCAGCTTGCTGCCACCGACGGTGAAAGCCGCGTCAGCGGCGAAGCTCTCAGGTCACGCTTGCGCGTGGATGACAGAGGGGGAGAGCGATCACGCCGTGGTCGTTGCCCCTGCTGTTCTCAGGAGTTTCGGTGACCGCTTTTGCAGATCGACACATTGGACCAAATGACGCTGATTTGGCGCGCATGCTGTCCGTTATCGGATACGACACACTCGATGACTTGACCCAGGCTGTGGTGCCTGACGTGATCGCATGGACCGATTCGTTGTCGGTTCCTCCCGCACTCTCGGAAGCCGATGTCCTGTCCCTGCTCCGGGGGGTTGCCAGCAAGAACCAGGTGAAGTGTTCGATGCTCGGGCTGGGATATTCAGCGACATACATCCCGGGAGTCATCAAGCGCAACATCTTGGAGAATCCGGCGTGGTACACCGCCTACACCCCGTATCAGCCGGAAATCTCCCAGGGGCGCCTGGAAGCACTCTTGAATTTCCAGACGTTGATCGAGGATCTCACCGCGCTTCCCGTTGCTGGCTCATCGTTACTGGATGAGCCAACTGCGGCGGCCGAAGCGATGGGCATTGCCCTTCGCACTCACAAGACTGCTAACGCGTTTCTTGTTGACGCCGACACCCACCCGCAGACCATTGCGGTGCTCAGGACTCGGGCGACTCCATTAGGCGTGGATGTGGTCACCTTTGATTGCGCGGAGGGTATCCCCGCTGGATCATGGGCCGGAGTCCTGTTGAGCTATCCAGGTACTTCGGGAGAGGTTCGAGATATCCAGCCATTGATCCAAGCGGCGCACGCGTGTGGGGCGGTGGCCGTTGTCGCTGTTGACCTGCTGGCCATGACGATGCTGACTCCTCCGGGTGAACTCGGTGCCGATGTCGTCGTTGGCTCTGCGCAGCGCTTTGGCGTTCCCATGGGTTTCGGGGGCCCGCATGCCGGATTCATGTCGGTGCGCGCTGGTCTTGAGCGATCGATGCCAGGTCGACTGGTCGGAGTCAGCATCGACGCCGATGGCAATCCCGCATACCGGTTAGCGTTGCAAACTCGGGAGCAGCACATTCGGCGAGAGAAGGCCACCAGCAACATCTGCACCGCCCAGGTGCTCTTAGCCGTCATGTCGTCCATGTACGCGGCGTATCATGGGCCGAAGGGGCTCCGCGCGATTGCCCAGACCGTTCATGATCGTGCCCGCGTTCTGGCGCTCGGCCTCGCCACGCAGGGAGCTGCCATCGAGCACCACGCATTCTTCGACACCATCCGGGCTCGAATGGCGGGCCAGGCCGAGGCAATCGTCGCAGCTGCCCAGTCACGTGGAATCAACATTCGAGCAATCGACGCCGACGTAATCTCGGTCAGCACCGACGAGACCACCACGCTCGACCAGATTGACACCATCTGGGCAGCAGTGGCCGAGGTCACGGGGGCGATGGTCCCTGGTATTGCTTCATTGCCTACGACGACCGGCTGGGACGCGGCCGTTGATCGGACATCACCGTTCCTGACGCACCCGGTGTTCAACACGCACCACTCCGAGACCTCAATGCTTCGCTACCTTCGCAAACTGGCCGACAGGGACATCGCCCTGGATCGGGCCATGATCCCGCTGGGCAGTTGCACCATGAAGCTGAATGCGACTACCGAGATGGAACCGGTCACGTGGGATGAGTTTGCAAATATTCACCCGTTTGCACCCCTTGACCAGGCTGCCGGCTACGTGGAGCTGATCACTGAACTGGAACAGATGCTTGCCGAGATCACCGGCTATGACGCGGTCTCCGTCCAGCCAAATGCGGGATCCCAGGGGGAGTTCGCAGGACTTCTGGCGATCCGCGGCTACCATCTGGCCGCGGGCCAGGCTCAGCGCAATGTTTGCCTCATTCCCTCAAGTGCGCACGGAACCAACGCTGCCAGCGCCGTCATGGCTGGCATGAAGGTCGTGGTAGTTGCCTGCGATGAACACGGCAATGTCGATGTCAGCGACTTGAAGGCAAAGATCGCAGCACATGCTGATGCCTTGTCAGCGCTGATGATCACCTACCCCTCTACCCATGGGGTGTTCGAGACGGCGGTTACCGAGATCTGCGGCCTCGTCCATGATGCCGGCGGACAGGTGTACGTCGACGGGGCGAACATGAACGCGCTCGTCGGCTTAGCCAAGCCGGGCAAATTCGGCGCCGACGTGTCTCACCTGAATCTGCACAAGACGTTTTGCATCCCGCATGGCGGAGGCGGACCGGGCGTTGGACCAGTCGCGGTGCGCCAGCACCTTGCACCATTCCTGCCAGGACATCCACTGCGTCCCGAAGCAGGTCCCACAGGTCGCGGTGACGCGGACGGAGGCACGGGACCGGTCAGCGGGGCGCCATGGGGGAGTGCGGCTATCCTGCCGATTCCATACGCATACATCCGGCTCATGGGCGCTGATGGCCTACGTAAGGCAACGCAGGTAGCCATTGCGGCCGCGAACTACGTCGCTGTTCGGCTGCGCGACCATTATCCGGTCCTGTACTCAGGCGAAGGCGGCTTAGTCGCCCACGAGTGCATTCTGGACATCCGCGCGATCACGGCAGCAACCGGAGTCACCGTGGATGACATCGCCAAGCGATTGATCGACTATGGCTTCCACGCTCCGACTATGAGCTTTCCGGTTGCCGGGACGCTCATGGTAGAGCCAACTGAGTCCGAAGACCTGGACGAGCTGGATCGATTCTGCGATGCGATGATCGCGATCAAGGGCGAGATCAACACCGTAGCTGCCGGACTCTGGCCAACCGAGGACAACCCGCTGCACAACGCCCCCCATACCGCGTCGTGCCTGATCGGCGACTGGTCGCATCCCTACGACGCGCGTATCGGGGCCTACCCGGTCGCCTCACTTATCACTGGCAAGTACTGGCCCCCAGTGCGACGCATTGACGGTGCTTATGGCGATCGCAATCTGGTCTGCAGCTGCCCGAGACCGGAAGAACTGGCGATGTGACGTGACGACAGGGCAGGACCAGAACCGACTTCCAGGCAATCATCTTCGTAACGGTCATCGCATTGCCGTACGTTCACCCAAGGTGGCCAATTCCGCGCCAAGGAGACCGATGAGGGTCAACGTACGCTTCACAATTGCGTCGACTGCGGTTGACAGCACCATTGCTCTCAGCCTGATCTCAAGCGGTGCAGCGCACGCCACTCCCGCGCCCCGGACAGCAGCAGTGCAGTATCAGTCGTACCAGCGGGCGAGTCAGGACGCAGCGTGCGACAACCCGCCGCCATTGTTTGCTCCCTGGCAGAGCGACTGGGCCGATGCCACCAACCCGGTCTCGGGCCCAGCCTGGCACCCGGCGTGGGAGCAGTGGCCGAACAACGGCACTGGCGGATGGACCTGCACCCGTGCCATCACTTGGGCGTATCAGCAGCTCACCAGGTCAAATTGAGATTCGGAGTGGCTCCGTTCGCTAAGATGCGAACTCGCTCGAACCAGTATCATGGCGGTGCACGGGTTGTACGATTCACCAAGGCGCATTGAGTTTATGCGGAGGAACGAGTGCGACACATTGCCCACAAAGCCATCGCGTTGGCATCTATTGCGACTTTCGCACTCCTGGGGGTTTCTTCCAACTCAACGGCGCAAGCGTCGGCGCGACGGCCCCGAGTACCGTCATATCAATCTGCACTGATTCAGTATCAGTCCTATCAGCGATCAAGTCAGGATGCACCCTGCACCAGCCCGCCACTGGTTCTGAGCACTTGGCAGGATGGCTGGACCGACCCCACGAATCCACTCTCCGGGCCCACATGGCACCAAGCATGGGAGCAATGGCCAAACGGCAATACCGGGGGATGGACATGTACGCGAGCCATCACTTGGGCGCACCAGGACATCGCGCCTCCGGGATAGGACAGACAGATCCGTAGGCAGCTCGTCGAGTGATGAACGTCGCAGTGCGGCGCTCATGTGGGCTTGAAGCTATCAAGGTTAGATCAGTCGCAAATGGATTGAGCGACGAGCCACCCCCGCTCACACGTAACCCGAGGCCGGTCTGGCACACACCTCCACTGGGGTTTCCCAACCCCGATTCCTACACTCCCGTAGGCGGCATTCGCAAAGCACTTCGTAGGTCACTGAATTGCAAGATGCGACGGGCTCCCAGTCAGGGCCATTCCAGCATGGGGAGCGACTTGGT
>CAIKZY010000155.1 GCA_903832025.1 uncultured Actinomycetes bacterium | reverse complement strand
CTGCGTCCTGCTTGGAGTTCTGGTTGATCCAGGAGGCAACCACAGCACCGGAGTGATCCGCCGACACCTTGCCGTCAATTGAGGTGTCCTTCAGCGCACCGGAAGGATCTGCCGTGCAGCCCACGCAGACCACGGGGATCTTGGAGCTCGCCAGTTCCGCCGAAAGTCCCTCGTACTGCAAACCGGTAATCACGATGCCGGCCGGATTGGCTGCCGCCGCCTTGGCAAATGCCGCAGGCGCCGCATTCGCCGTCGTCGCGCCGGACACCACAGTGACCTTCCACTTCAACGTGGTGGCAGCTTCGGTGATCGCCGCGGTAACCGCCGCGCCGTACGTCGAGCCATCGGACAGGACCGCAATCGTCGCCCCAGGCTTTGGCGCGCTGCTCAAGGGTGCGCTCACCCCGATACCGGTCGGGGCCTTCAACGCAGCGGCCACAATGGCTGCAGCATCGGCAGCCGTGCCACCGCCACCTGCAGCGCCACTGGCGCCACCGGCGCCGCCGGCTCCACCGCCGGACACCCAATTCGGGTCATCTGCCGGCATGGCACACGCGGACAAGGCGAGCGCGGACACACCGGCGATCATCGCTGCGGCGACATACTTACGCATGAGACTCCTTCAGGCTGGCGAGCAGATGGCTAAGATACAAGAGGGTCTATAGAAACATGACGACTTGCGTGACAATGATGTAACAATTTGTCCACTTTCTTTACATAGACCCAAGTACTGCCAGCCACCCCGACACTCGGCCATGGAGTTCGCGACATGTACAACCCGCCGCTAGCCACGCTCGACCCCAGCGAGCTTGCCGAACTGAAGTTGACGGTGCAGCAGGTCGTGGACGACGCAGGGTATCCAGCGAGAGTTCGAGAGCTCGAGGACAGTTCCGCCAACACTGACGCGGCGCTGTGGACACTGCTCGCACAGGAAATCGGGTTGGCAGGCGTGGGCCTGCCTGAGGAGGTCGGAGGACTCGGCGGGATCGCGGAAATCCTGGCAGTCAGCGAGGCATTGGGTGCATCACTCGCCCCCGTTCCCTTCATCGCCTCAACGGTCCTGACCGGCCAGATCCTGGCAAATGCCGGGGATGGCGCAGTTTCCTATTTGGAGCGCATTGCCGGAGGAGAAGTTGGCGCCTCGGCGATCACTAACGACAAGGGCAGCCCGGACCTGGGAGGCATTGCCATCACTTCCGATGGCGCCACTGTGACCGGAACTGCTCGCTTCGTGGCAGCCGGCCAGGTGGCCGCATTCTTCGTGGTCGCCGCACACTCAGCCTCAGGTATCGACCTGTACGCGGTGGAAGCCGCCGACGCCCAGGTGCAGGCGCTGAATCCCCTGGACTTCTCCGGGCCTATTGCCACCGTGAGCTTTAATCGCTCACCGGCGGTCCTGCTGGTCACCGATGCCACCGATGCCATCGCTGCGGGCGTCAACGTGGCCCTGCTGGCAATCGGTGCTGACCAGCTAGGCGGTGCCCAGCATTGCTTTGACATGACCCTTGAGTACATCAAGGTGCGCCGTCAGTTCAATCGCGAGATCGGCAGCTTCCAAGCCGTCAAGCACCGCATGGCCGATGCGCTGATGCTGGTGGAAATGGCGCGCTCGGGTCTGGAGCGCGCAACCTGGGAGACCACGGAGAATCCCTCCGCAGATGCCTCCGTGGTCAAGGCCTGGGGATCAGACGCATACATCTCCATCGCTGCCGAGACCGTGCAATTGCACGGTGGCATCGGGTTCACCTGGGAGCATGACGCGCATCTGTACTTCCGTCGAGCGCGGTATGACGCCGCATTGCTTGGGGATGCCACGTTCCATCGCGAGAGAATTGCCGCCAACCTTCAGTGGTAGCCGGGCCACTGCGGCGGTCACGCCCTGCGAGACCTGCCGATCGGCACTTCCGCATCAGCACATGGTCCGCCCGACCGCTTGGCTCCACCGCTACTTCTAGCCAACTGACATCCCTGTGGTGGTGTAGTACGCCTGGCGCTGGCACACGAAGCCGCCGGTGCCATTGTTCGGCCATTGCTGCCAGCTCTTGCTCCATCCAGCGCTCTGCTGGGAGGCGATGCCTGGCCAATTCACCGAATCCGGCACGTCCTTTCCGCACGTGCCGTCTGCAGTGATGCCATAGGCCTGCAGGGGAACGTACGGGCCTGCAGCAGGGTTCTCAACGTGAATGACCGTGACTGACGGGTCGCTGCTGCCGGAGGCGTAAGCGTTTTGCCCCTCGGCGGCAATGTTGTCCTGGTAGTCGCCGAGCGGTCCGACAACACCAGCCACCGTGTTCGCATGGGTATCAAGCACCTCCACAGTGCCCGGGTAGTCGTACGAGACGTAGACGTAGCCTTCGGCCGTGGCCATGGACTGGGCGTCGTTTGCACCGGACGGATCGGGGATGGTTGCGACCACTGAGCGCGTGCCGGAGTCGATGACGTCAAACAGGAAGTTATCCACGTCTGCGACATACACCGACGAACCCGAGGCGACCAGGGTGGTCGCGCGCGGGGTCGTACCTCCTGGAGGAGTGGTCAATGGAATCGTGTGCACGACCGCCTCGAAACTCTGGGACAACGGATCAGCATCGACGACAGCCACGTGATCTCCGGAGACCGCGTACAACTCATTACCGACAAGACTCATGCTGGAATTGCACTGGTTCGCCAGGTCTACTGTGCCGACCACTGTGTTGGTCAACGTGTTGATCACGGCAGTCGCCAAACCATCGCAGTCACCCACGTACACGTAACCGTTGGCCACGCTCACCGCGCCTGGGGCAAAGATCAAGGGATCCTGAATGGTCGCCACAACCGATGGCGCAGTCGGATCGTGAATGTCAACGACCGATACCGAGCCCGGGACGTTGGTGTTGTTCGCAAAATTGTTATTCGCTGCGTAGAGGTATCCCCCGATACGGCAACGCCGGCTGGCGCTCCGCCAACGGTCACCGACGCAACGACAGCATTCGTCCGCTCACTGATGACGCGGACGAAACCGGGCAGGGGTGTCCTGCCATCCAACCCGCCCATTTCGGCCACATAGACGCAGCCGCCCGATGCCGTGATGCCGGAGCCGC
This sequence comes from uncultured Actinomycetes bacterium, assembly GCA_903832025.1. GTDB lineage: Bacteria > Actinomycetota > Actinomycetes > S36-B12 > S36-B12 > CAIKZY01. Next base: position 17,148 of record CAIKZY010000155.1, on the reverse strand, counting down.
CTCCAGGGATGGTCGCCACAACGGAAATGCTGGGGCTTGCCCCTGCAGCCGGTCAGCCGACGACAGCCGCAGCCAAGACCATCAGCGCCGTCGCAACGTACTTGCTCATCCTCACAGCGGTCTCCATTTGGCGGTAACAGTGATTGGCAGACAGTACCCCGAGTGAGGCTTACCAGAAGCCAGGATCGCTGATCCGCACACAGCGCGCGCTGTGCGCTAACAGGCAGCCCCAGCGGGCGATCGGCTAGTTCTTGCTCAGCTGCGAGAACGGCGCCTTGTCGGCTCGGTATTCGGCGGGCAACCCAAGCACACGCTCAGCGATGATGTTGCGTTGCACTTCATCAGTGCCACCTGCCAAGCGGTAGCCCGGCGCGCCCAGCACGTGCTCACTCCACGCAAACTGACCCCAGGCACCGGTATCAGCAACCATCGCCGAACCCAGAAGGTCACTGGCCGCATTGCCGATACGGACCAGGTTGTCGCTGGCGACGAGCTTGCCCAATGAGCCAGCCGGACCGGGGTTCTCGCCGGCAGCCGTCGCCCGAGCCACGCGGGCGACCATGGCCGCATGCAGCCGGGTACGCACGTATACGTCGGCCAATCTCTGGCGGGTCACCGGATCCTGTGACACGCCGAGTTCTTGCGCCAAGGCAATCAGGTCCGCACTGGTACCGCCTTTGCGGCGATGACCAGATCCAGACGATGAGCGCTCGAAGCCCAGGGTCGCCATCGCAACTTTCCAGCCGGCGTTCACGTCGCCGATGCGCATTGCGTCCGGGATGCGCACGCTGTCGAAGAAGACCTCGTTGAACGATGCCGGTCCGGACATCTGTCGGATCGGGCGGATCTGGATGCCCGGTGAGTCCATCGGAACCAAGAAGGCGGTGATACCCGCTTGTTTCACCACGTCCGAATCGGTACGCGCCAGCATGAAGCCGTACTCGGAGAACTGGGCGTTGGATGTCCAGATCTTCTGCCCGCTCACGATCCAGTCGTCCCCATCGCGGACCGCCTTCGTCGATAGCCCGGCCAAGTCAGATCCTGCGCCGGGCTCGCTGAACAGTTGGCAGCACAACAGGTCGGTGCGCAAGAACGCGCGCGCGTATTGCTCGCGCTGCTCAGCCGTTCCGAACACGCTCACTGCCGATCCGACCAGTCCGGTGGTCACCGAGATGATCTCTGAACTTGGCGGAATGTCGAAGGCGTGCTCTTCTTCGGCAAAGGCAACCGCATAGACACTGGGAAGGCCGAGACCGCCGAACTCCGGCGCAAGGGTGAGCACGCCGTAGCCAGCGTCGAAGCGCGCCTTGCGGTACTCGCGCACGCGATCGAGGTACGCACGCTCTTGCTCTTCGCTCATCACGCGGAAAATCTGCAGATCAGGATCACCTTCACCCCACACGCGCACTTCTTCGGTGCGCGGCTGTGCCACCGTCGACAGCCACGTGCGAACACCTTCACGCCACGCGCGAAGCTCGGCGTCGTCCAGTTCGGCCATGGTCATGCTCCTTCTGTGGTGAGCACGGTGCAGGCGCTGATGCCTGGCGCTCCGTACACGTGAGTAAATCCGATGGTTGGCCGACTCGGTACTTGCTTCCCCAGTGCGCGACCTTGTAGTTGGCGGGCGACCTCGTGCACTTGCCGAAGGCCAGAGGCGCCAACGGGCTCTCCATTGGCAATGCATCCACCGTCGGTATTGATCGGCAACGAGCCATCAACCAGGTAGTCGCCATTGCGGTATCCGGCCTCTTGCGCGCCGTGGGCAACCAGGCCGGTCTCTCCCAGATGCATGACTTCGGCACCGGATTCGGTGTCCTGGACTTGGGCCACCTGGACATCACTCGGCTGGATTCCGGCGGTGGCGAATGCGGCAGCAGCGGCATCCACCGATGGGCTGGTGCGCGGTCCTGGTGACAGCCATGGGCTGAATACCTCGAAGGATCCGGGGCGCCGTCCGCGAAGTGTCACCGCGGCAAGACGAACTGGCTTGTCGCAGAGGTCGAACGCCCGAGATCCACGTGCCAACACCAAGGAAACCGCTCCTGCGTCTGGGGAGCAGAACATGAAGCGAGTCAGCGGGTCGTTGATCATGTCCGCATCCATCGCTTCATCGACGCTGATCGGTTTGCGCCGCCATGCCAGGGGATGGGCCGAGGCGTAGTCGAACGCCTTTTCCGAGACATATCCCAATGTCCGAGCGTCCATAGCGTACTCGTGCAGGTATCGCTGGATCTTGAGCGCGAAATAGGACGTAGTGACCATCATGCCGCTGGCGCCATACCAGGGACCGATGCCATACCGAGCCGGTGACGCTGCGAATGCCCCGCGGGCGTGATTGTCGTATCCGACAACGCAGGCAATGTCGTGACCTTCGGCAAGCATCCCGTTCCGCGCGGTCATCAGTGACACACCACCGGTGGCACAGCCGTTCTTCACCGTGATGAACGGGATGCCGGTCAGCCCCATGCGGGCAACCATGTTGTCCGGCTTCGTCTCGCCGTTGGTCCCGCCCACGGCGAACTGCACGTCAGCCCAGGTCAGGTTGCAGTCGGCCAACGAGGCCCGGATTGCTTGCTCGGCCAACTCGGGGTCTTCGCCGTCGAAACGACCGAACTCGGTCATGCCGACGCCAACGATGTAGATCGCGTCGTCGCTCATGAGGCTGCCTCGAACCCGTAGGTGTACACGATCTGTCCATCATCGTCCGTCCACGCCTTGGTCAGGGCCAGTCGCACGGGTTCGCCGATAGTCCAGGACGTGCGCCCGAGCAGCCAGCCCTCCACGATCACCGGGCCCAAATCCACGTAGCCAATGGAAAATGGCGCGAACTCGTCTGTGCGATAGGGCGCCTTGGGCGCGAAATGCTGGGTAGTCCAGGACCACACCACTCCGGTGGTGGGCAATGCGACTCGGGACACGTCCACTCCGGTGCACATGGGACAGGAGGTCTGCTCGGGAAAGACGTGGGCGGAGCACCGGGCGCAGACCGATCCCGCAAGCATCACCGGGTCAGTGCTGGCGAATAGTGCTTCTTCGATCAATCGCGTCATGGTGGCCAGCTAGTCCGACAGTCGAACCAAGGCCTTGCCCAGGTTCACCCCGTTGAGCAGCCCCTCCAGGCCCGAAGGGGCGTTAGCGATGCCCTCGAAAACAGTGGCGCGGTCGATGAGCTGCCCACTGGCAAGCCAAGAAGCGACATTGGCTTCGAACTCCGGACGCAAGTGTTCGAAGTCCCGGACGATGAATCCCTTAATCGTAACTCGTCGAAGTACCGTCTCGATCAGGACTGCAGTGGAAGGCTGCTCCTGGGTGCCGAAGTTCGACACCGCACCGCACATGGCGATGGTGCCGTGAATCTTCATGTTGTTCAGCCCGTGTGCCAACTGCCAGCCACCGACGTTGTCGAAGAACAGATCAAGGCCCTGCGGTGCCAATGCGGGCAGTTCACTGCCGAAATCGGCATCGCGGTAATTGATCACGGCGTCAAATCCGCAGTCATCCAGCAGCCAGGCGCATTTTTCCGCTCCGCCGGCGCTGCCGATGACTCGCTCGGCGCCAAGGATCCTGGCGAATTGGCCGGCCATGGATCCAACAGCGCCACCGGCACCGGTCACCAGGACGGTCTGCCCCGCAGCGAACCCGCCGACCGGAAGCAATCCGCAATACGCCGTGAAACCCGTCTGGCCCATGGACGCCAGCCATGACTGCGCCGGTGCCTTGGTCAGGTCGCACGCGGTGGCCGTCGCGGCATCAAGCACCGCATACTCGCGCCAGCCCATGCGATGACGCACCGTGGTGCCGACAGGGAAGGCCGCCGAGGTCGACTGTTCAACCACGCCGATCGCCGACCCGTCCAGCGGCCCGCCGATGTCAAAGTTGGTGGTGTACTGCTTTTCTCCCGGATCCATGCGCCCGCGCGTGGAGGGATCCAGGCTCATGTACTGATTGCGCACCAGCAGTTGCTCGGCCTGGAGCTCGGGCAAATCAATGGTGCCGATGCTCAGATCCGATGCGACGAAACTCCGACCGGGGCGACGTGCGAGCAGAACTGCAGTGGTCTGCTTCACGCGTTTGCCTCACGCAGGGCGCGAGCTTCGGGAGTCCGGCCAACCCAGCCCAGGGCCTGGAAGTCCACGTCACGGACTGTGCCCTCGAACCACACGCCCTTGTCGTCGTAGATGCCGAATTCCCCGGTCGCAGGGTCATCGACGCGGACCAAGCCCACTTCGTTCAGGGAATAGGTGCATCCGGTGATGGGGTGTTTGTAGACCTTCGCCATGACGTTTCCTTCGAGCGATCATCGAACAGACTCAGCAGTTCCAGACTACACAACTTGTGTCGGGGTACAGTAACTTTCACGGCTATCGAGTGGAGACCGCAGATGACCAACCCCGCCAATCCTGCCCAGGGAACCCTCCCAGCCCAGCTGGTCCAGATCGCCTATCGGGTCCCTGATCTGGAGGCGGCCTGCCATGAGTGGGCCACGAAGGTCGGCGCCGGGCCCTTCCTGGTCCGAACGCATTTGCCGGTCACGGCCACCCACAATGGCCAGGAGGCGATTTACGACCACAGCGCCGCGTTCGGGCAGTGGGGTCCGGTCATGCTGGAGCTCGTGCAGCTCCACGAGTGTGAACCAGCCAGCATGCGCTCGGTAATCGAGCATGACCTGCCCGGGCAGGTGAATCACTACGCCTGCTTCGTCGATGACCTGCAGGCAGCCAGTGACGCACTGATCGCGCAGGGGATGCCCCTCACGATGGCCATCACCTCATCGTCGGGGATGACTGTTCACTATCACGACGCACGCGAACTCATCGGCGCGGTGTTGGAGTTGTATGTGGGCACTGAGCATCTGCGCGCGCACTACGACCGCGTGGCCGCCCTGGCCAGGGACTGGGACGGCTCAGATGTCGTCCGCTACATGTAGCAATACTTTCCGCATCGATTGTTGAGTTACTGGCTGACCCCGTACCCACCAGTGCCGATCGGTACATGCGGACTCGCCAGCACCGGATGTGGATTGTGCGCACTCAGCGGTTGGACACCAGCGACCGGTCACCGGCAAGGTGTGCGAAGTCGTTAAACGACAGCAGCGATTTACCTCGAGGGCTGCATGCAACCACGGTGATGGACGCATTGACGCTCACGCGCTGCGCTTGAACGATTCCCGCGGCACCGGTGCCCAGCAGGTGGCCGACAATCGCGGCGGTCACCCCGGCGCTGGTGGCAACCACCGCGTCACTGCCAGCCGGGATGGCAGACGAGGCATTGTCCAACGCCCCAAGGACTGCTGACTCAAAGCTCACCCAGTCGGCATCCCGATCGGTGATCTGCTGCATGAGCACCCGATCGAGGACCACCTGGAATTCCTGCGAGGTCAGAGCGGAGCTGGCACCGGGTGCTCCGAGGGCGGCATCGACGATGCCGTGGGCATCAAGCTCATCCCAACCGGGATCGACGGTGAGCTCGTGGACGCCCAGGCTGGCTCCCACTGCACGGGCGGTGTCCTGCTGGCGGGACAGCGTGCCGGAGATCAGGACCGGAGTACGCACTTCACGTTGCCGCAAGGCGCGTCCGACGATTTCGGCCTGCCGAACGCCGAGCTCGCTGAGCTTGTCGTAGTTGTCGCTGCCGAAACTGGCCTGACCATGTCGAACCAGGTAGAGGACTGGCATTACGCGCCGGGCAGCAGGACCAGCGGCCGCGCGAGGAGCTCGGCAACGGTCTGCAGGTATTCCGCCGCAGGTGCACCGTCAACCACGCGATGATCGAAGGTCAAGGACAACGTCAGCACCTGTGTCTTCACAAATCGATCGCCCTCCCATCGACCGGAGTCGCGCAGGCGCCCAACGCCCAGGATTCCCACGTTTCCGGGACTGATGACCGGTGTGAAGAAGTCCACGCCATACGTTCCCAGGGAGGTGACGGCAAATGTGCCGCCCTCCATGGCATCCAAGGAGATCGATCCGGATCGGCAGTCCTCGGCAAGTTCACGCGTGATACGCGCAAGCTCGAAGACCGACAAGGTGTCCGCATCCCTGATCACCGGCACCATCAAGCCACCGGGAACAGCCACGGCCATGCCCATGTGAATTCGGGACAGCAGATGAATTTCCTTGTCCACGATGGTGGCGTTCAAGATCGGGTGCTTGCGCAATGCCAGTGCCGCAGCGCGAACGACGAAGTCATTCAGCGACGGCACTGACATACCCAGGTCGCGGTACTGCTCTTTGAGGGTTCCTCGCAGGGCAACCACCTCATCCATGCACACCTCGAAGCCATGGGTCAGTTGCGCCATCTCCGTCAATGACTGCACCATGCGGGCAGCGATGGTTCCGCGCATGCCCTTCAGCGGGATGATGGACGCGGTCTCCTGCAAGGCCGGCAGTGCCGCGCTGCTCGATGCAGCCGCAGCGCTGGGCGTGGCGGCAATCGTGGTGCCGCTGATGGCTTCCCGAACGTCCTTGCGGGTCACCACGCCATTGGCAGTGTCCATGGCGTGGACGTTGATCCCCGCGGCGTTGGCATCACGGCGGGCAAGCGGCGAGGTCACCTTGGCTGTGCCGGCCCGTGCCGCTGCCTCCACGTCCTGTGACACCACCCGGCCGTTGGGCCCTGAGCCCGCGATCTGGGTGACATCGACCCCGAGCTCGCTGGCAACCCGCCGTGCGTTCGGTGAGACGAATTGACGGCCGCCGTCAGCAGCCATGGTGCGGGTCTCCGGCTGGGACGTCGCCGGCTGGGGTTGCCCCGCCGCCGAGTCGTCGGCAGCGATCGAGCCGCTGGCGGCTGCCGGTGCCGCTCCGGCAGGAGCAGCCTCACCGGGGGCGAGCAGCCATCCGAGTACTGCGCCCGGTGGCAAGGTCGCGCCGTTGCCGACGGCGATCGCGATGATGCCGTCCGCCTCGGCCTCGACATCAACATCGATCTTGTCCGTTGCCAGGCGCAGGAGCGGGGTGCCGACGGTGATGGCGTCGCCGTCAGCGACCAGCCATTCCTCGACCGTGCCCTCCTCCATCGTCAGGCCCAGCTTGGGAAGGGTTACCTCGATGGCCATCCTCAGCCCCGTCCCACCACAGCACGCACTCGTGCGGCAATCCGCGCAGCGTCGGGCATGTAGGCGTTTTCCAGAATTGGAGAGTAGGGCGACGGGGAGAACGGCGCGGCCACGCGTGCCACCGGTGCGTCGAGGTAGTCAAATGCCGCCTCTTGGATCTGCGAGGAGATCTCTGCGCCGATGCCACCGAATTCCACCGCTTCGTGCACGATGACCGCCCGGTTGGTCTTCTTCACCGAGGTCACGATCGTGTCGGTATCCAGCGGCTGGACAGTTCGCGGATCGATGATCTCCACCGAAATGCCTTCGGCCTCAAGGGTCGCTGCCGCCTTGGTTGCCTCGACCACCATCCGGGCGATGGCCACGATGGTCACGTCGGAGCCTTCTCGCACCACGTTGGCCTGACCCATGGGAATGGCGTACAACTCCTCCGGTACCGGCCCCTTCATGCCGAGCATCTTCTTGTTCATCACCACAATGGTCGGATTGTCATCGCGGATGGCGCCGACGATCAGGCCCTTGGCGTCATAGGCACTTGCCGGCATGGCGACCTTCAGTCCCGGAATGTGTGCCAGCCAGGCTTCCAGACTTTGACTGTGCTGCGCTGCGGCAGACATGCCGCCACCACCGGCGGTGGTGATGGTCAGCGGCACCGAGACTCCGCCGCCGAACATGTACTTCATCTTGGCGGCCTGATTGAAGATCTGGTCCATCGCGACACCGACGAAATCCATGAACATCAAGTCGCAGACCGGTCGAAGGCCACGCGCCGCCGCGCCCACCCCGAGCCCGATGATCGCCTGCTCGGCAATGGGCGTGTCCTTGACCCGCTTGGGACCGAATTCGGTGAGCAGGCCGTCGAACATGTGGAAGACGCCGCCGTAGCCGGCAACGTCCTCACCGATCAGGAAGACATCCGGATCGGCTGCCATCACCTGATGCAGCCCCTCATTGAACGCCTTGACATATGTAAGTTCGCGGGTCGTCACGTGAATTCCTTCGGGTCAGACGGTATAGACGTCGTCGAGAATGTCGGCTGGGTCTGGCTCTGGGCTGTTGCGAGCGAATTCGATGGCTTCGAGAATCTCGGCTTCGGTTTGCGACCAGATATCAGCGAATTCCTTCGCTGACACCAAGTCACGCTCAGTTCCGATAACTTCCAGCAACTTGATCGCGTCCCGTTCGCGCCAGGCCTCGACTTCGGCGGCGTCACGATAGGGAATGCGCATGCCCTTGATGCCCTGGTGGTCGAAGTACCGATAGGTCTTGGCCTCGATCAAGGTCGGGCCGTGCCCGGCCTTGGCACGTTCCACGGCGGCAACGGCAACCGCACGAACGGCAAGTACGTCCATGCCGTCCACGACCACACCGGGGATTCCATAGGACGCTGCCCGCTCGGCGATGTCCTCCAGTTTCATGTGGTTGCCCTGCGCGGTGAACTCCGCGTATCCGTTGTTCTCGCAGATGAACAGGATCGGCAGATCCCACACCGCTGCCATATTGACAGCCTCATGGAAGGCGCCGATGTTCGTTGCGCCGTCACCGAAGAAGCTGGCCGCCACCGTTCCGTCGCCGCGATACTGAGACGCGAAGGCCGCACCGACGGCGATCGGGATACCTCCGCCGACGATGGCGTTGGCGCCGAGCATGCCCTTGTTGGTATCACCGATGTGCATCGAACCACCGCGGCCTTTGCAGTAGCCGGTGGTCTTGCCATAGAGCTCGGCGAACATCGGTCGGAATTGGGCACCCTTGGCGATGGCATGACCATGTCCGCGGTGGGTGGATGTCATCTGATCGGCGTCGGTGAGCACCGACATGACACCGGTAGCCACCGCCTCCTCGCCCACATACAGGTGCAAGAAGCCAGGCATGTCGCCGGATTCCACTAATTTGCCTGCATGCTCTTCGAATAGGCGGATTCGCACCATGCCACGATGAAGTTCCAGCACCAGCTCACGAGTCACGTCATCGGCATAGCCCTCGCGCGGGCCGTACTGGACGCCTAAGGCAGTGGTTTGCGTCATGCAGAAGCTCCTCCCAGTTATAGGAATCAGACTATAGTAAGTACCTGTTCACCGTCACGTGGTGCCGTGCGTCCCGTCGGCGGACCCAACCAGCGCAGGGACAGGGCATGACCACCAAGCGAATTCTGGTCGTCACCGGGGGTCACCGTGTGGCCATTGACGAATTTCTCGGAGCAATCGCGGCGATCTGCCAGGACCGCGGCTGGGTCTGGGCACATGCGATCCAGCCCAGCGCTCAGGACTGGCTGACCCCGGAACTGGCCGGGCAGTGGGACGCAATCTTGCTGCACGATATTCCCGGTCTTGCACTCAAGCGGGGTACCGAACCGGTTGTTCAGGTGCCTTCTGAGCAGACCAAGCAGAACCTGATTGACCTGCTCAACCACGGCCAGGGCTTGGTGATCTTGCACCATGCCATCTCGGCGTGGCCCGGCTGGCAAGGCTGGGCAGAGGTGGTCGGCTGCCGATTCCTATACCGGCCGGGTCAACTGCGCGGGGTGGACTTGCCATCCTCGGGATATCGCGTCGGGCCATACACCGTTCGGGTGACCGATCCCACCCACCCAATCGCCGCAGGCGTCCAGGACTTCACGGTCGATGACGAGCTGTACTTCGCGCCTTTCCTGCCCGATCGGATGCAGCGCCCATTTCTTGATCAGGATGCCGACATGTCCGGTGCCTTGTTCCAAGACACCTTCGACGAGGTCTCCAATGGCTCGTCCACCGGCGTGACCTGCGCTGATCGACCGGCGGACGATGGCCTACATGGCGGGAATCGGACGATGGGATGGACTTCGGTCGCCGGCAACAGTCCGACGGCAACGCTGCTGATGGGTGACGGACCAAGCACCTTTGCCAATGGCATGTTCCGGACACTGCTGGGCAATGCCCTGGCTTGGGTGTCCAGCGATGAGGCCCACAGGCAAGCAGCGGCACAGCCATTTGCTGTGCCGCTGCTGTGAACCTGAACCGTTGGGGTTAGCCCCTGCGCTTGGCGGTACGCACGGCCAAGGACACGGCGATGATCAGGGCCAGGCCATTGAACAAGCTCGTGACGTAACTTGGCGCGCCGGCCAACTGCAGTCCGGACACGCCCGTTGCCAGCAGGAAGATTGCGACCAGGGTGCCCACGACGTTGACTCGCCCCGGACGAATCTGCGTGGCGCCCAAGAACACCGCCGAGAAGGCCGGCAGCAAGTAACCGGTGCCAGCATCGGGGGTTGCGGTACCGATCGTGGCCAGCAACGTGATTCCGGCAAACGCGGTGACAAAGCCCGATGTCATGAATGCCAGCGTGGTAACCCGACCAACGCGCACACCGGCCAGTCGCGCTGCAACCGGGTTGCCGCCAACGGCATAGAGGTAGCGTCCAGCAGGGGTGTATTCCAGAACCCACCACAAGATCACGGCAACGACTGCGGCGTAGTACACCGAGTAAGGCAATCCCAGGAACTGCCCACGGGCGAAGTTCAAGAAGGGGGCATAGCCATCGGTGCTCAGGACGATCTGCGAGTTATTGGTGATCGCATAGGCCACGGCCGCAAGGATCGAACTCATACCCAGCGTGCCGATAAACGAATCGACGTTGAATTTCACCACGACCAGGGCGTTGGCCATACCGATGAGCAGGCCGATCAACAGCGCGCCCACCGAGGCCACGACGATGCCATGGTGATTGGCCAGCGCCCACGCCGTGAAGCACACCGAGACCGTCAACGTGGCACCGACCGTCAAGTCGAATGCACCGGCCGCAACGGGAACAATCAGGCCCAGGGCCACGATGCACGTGATCGACTGGAAGCTCAAGACCTGCTTGATCGTGCTGACCTGCAGGAACAGGCTCGGGATCCAGAGCGAGAAGATCACGATCAGCACTGCCCACACGTACACGCCGCTGAATCGGTCGAATCCGAGGTTGATTCGGCGGCGCGTGGCTACTGCTGCTTCAGTCATGGTGTCTCCGGTCGTGGTTTGTCGTAGAACTCGTCGAATGTCAGTTGGCTAGGACGCAGCGGCCTGGTCGCGTCCGATTGTTGCGGCGGTGATGGCGTCGTTGGTCAACGCGGATCCGGTGAGCACCTCGGCCAACTTGCCTCGGCGCATGATCAGCACTCGATCACTGACTCTCACCAGTTCCTCGTGATCGGTGCTCATCACCAGTACCGCTGCGCCCTGCGCGGCGGCTTCATCGACGAGTCGGTGAATGTCAGCCTTGGCACCCACGTCAACGCCCTGCGTCGGCTCGTCCAGAATGAGCAGCTTGGGCTCCTGGCGCAGCCAGCGGGCCACGATGACCTTCTGCTGGTTGCCGCCGGACAGCTGCGACATCGTGAACTCGCCATTGGCTGGTCGAACGTCAAGCCGGTCGAGCCACCCCTGCACATCGGCCCGCTCGTTGCTTCGCCGCATGAACCCCAGCGACATGTGCTTGCCCGGATCGACGATCGTGATGTTCTCGCGCAGGGTCTGCATCATCAGCGACGCGTTCGCGTGACGCTCAGCCGGCACCAGGGCCACGCCACGGTCAATCGAGATATCCGGACGCGAAGGCGGCAGGGCCTGGCCGTCGATCTCGACCACGCCACCGCGGCCGTGCCCGCCAAAGACCAAAGCAGCAATCTCCTCGCGCCCTGAACCGGTGATCCCGGCGACCCCCACGACTTCTCCTGCGTGAACGGTGAATGACAGGTCCGAAACGCGCGCACCGGTGATGTTCTTGGCTTCCAGGACTGCTGCGCCATGATCGACGGCCTCGTCGTTGCGCACATGCTCGTCCAACTTGCGGCCTACCACCAGCTCGATGAGGTCCTCCTCCGTCAGCCCCTCAACAGGCCGAGTGATGATGTGGTTGCCATCTCGAAGTACCGTGACCGACTCGGCCATCTCGAACACCTCGTCGAAGTGGTGCGACACGAACAGCACCGCAACGCCGCTGTCAGCAACTCGGCGTACGAGCTTGTACAGCCGCTGTGCCTCAGCACCGGGCAGGTTGGCCGTCGGCTCATCCAGGATCAGCATCTTGGGCGGTGTCCCGCGCGTGGACATGGCTCGGGCGATGGCAACAGCGGTACGCTCACTCATGCCCAGCAACCCCACCGGCACCTTGGTGTTGATGTCGTAGCCCAGTGCGGCAAGTGCCTCCTTGGCTGCTGCACGCTCACGGCGCCAGCGAATGTTCTTGATCCGGCCGGTGTCGTATCCCTGGCCGATCGCCATGTTGTCCACGGCGTCCATGGTTGCCACCAGCCCCAGATCCTGGTGGACGAAGCGAAGACCGAGTGCTTCGCTGGCCACCGCATCCTCAAATGGCAGTGGCTCTCCCCCGACGAATGCCTCGGTACCGGGCTCGGGGCGATGGAAGCCGGCCAGAATCTTGATCAACGTTGACTTGCCGCAGCCGTTCTGACCCACAAGTGCACGGACTTCACCGGGCTGCACCTCAATGCTCACCTGGTTCAAGGCAACCTGGCCACCAAAGATCTTGGTGGCGTTGCGTACCTGCAGTGCGGCAGTCATATGACCCTCCCGTGTCGTGCCATGAAGACTAATGGGCAAATGCCCCGATGCAAGGGTTTCCTAGTAACTTTCTGGACACGTTTTCTAGTATCTGCCGACGCCCGAGATTTCCTCAGTGCGAAGCCGGGTGCATGGATGCATGCGCCGCTGCAAGCCGAGCCACCGGGACCCTGCCCGGTGAGCACGACACGTAGTTCAGGCCGAGCCGTTCGCAGATGGCGATGGATGCGGGATCCCCGCCGTGCTCCCCGCAGATGCCGAGCTTGATGTCCGGGCGGACGGATCGGGCCCGCTCGACAGCAATCTGCATCAAGCCGGCGACACCAATTGGATCCAACTCCGCGAATGGGCTCGCGGTCAGCAGTCCCCGCTCGAGGTACGTGCCCAGCATGCGCCGTTCGACATCGTCACGGCTGAAGCCGTAGGTCAACTGCGTGAGGTCATTGGTGCCAAAGGACAAGAACTCTGCCGACTGCGCAAGCTGGTCGGCCATGAGTGCTGCCCGCGGGGTCTCGACCATGGTGCCGATCTTGAACGGCACCACCACTCCGGTCCTGGTAGCCACTTCCTGATTCACTCGACGTATCAGGCGCAGCATCATCAACAGTTCGTCCGGGATGGACACCAGCGGGACCATCACCTCAAGTTCTGGGGCGATGCCGTACTGGGTGTTGACGTCGATCCAGGCGTTGAACAGGCCTTCGACCTGTGCGGGGTACAGCCCTTCGTGCAGCATTGCCAGGCGAACGCCGCGAACACCAAGCATCGGGTTTTCCTCATGCAGGGATTCAGCCATCTTCGCCTGATGCTCGTCTTCGGCATCATCTGGGTGTTCCGGCAGGAATTCGTGCATCGGGGCGTCGAGGAGGCGCACGGTCACCGGTCGATCTCCGCACGCCAGTAACAACTCGCGGAAGTCTTCGCGCTGCACGTCAGCCAGTGCCGACAGCGCGGCGGTCTCGCTTTGTGGATCATGGGACAAGATCACGCGGCGGATCAGCGGGAGTCGGTCACCTAGGAACATGTGCTCGGTTCGGCACAGGCCGATGCCTTCGGCCCCGTTATCCATGGCCGTTGCCGCATCGGCTCGCGTGTCAGCGTTGGCACGCACGCCCAATCGGCGCACGTCATCTGCCCAGCTCAAGACGGTGCTGAGCGCAAAGGACGGCTCCGGGCGCTCGATGGCAACCTCGCCGACGTAGGCCGTTCCCGAATCACCATCGATGGAAATCACGTCGCCACGGGACAGCACATGCTCGCCGGCGCTGACCGTTCCCGCGGCTCGGTTGATCACCAGTCCGCCAGCACCGCAAATTGCCGGCCGTCCCATTCCCCGCGCAACCACCGCCGCATGGGATGCCGATCCGCCGGTGACGGTCAGGATGCCAACTGCCGCCATCATGCCCGGTAGGTCACCGGGGGTGGTCTCCGCCGACACCAAGATCACCGAATCGCCGGATTCCGCGAGCTCCACAGCCTCCTCGGAGGTCAGTGCGATTCTTCCCACGGCAGCTCCTGGGGAAGCCGCCAGACCGGTGACCAACTGCTGTTCGTGGCCAGTCAGCCGCGGCCGCGGATGCAACAACTCCAGTACGTGGGGTGGCTTGATCGCGGCCACGGCGGTGCGCTCGTCGGTAATGCCGCGCGTGGCCAAATCCACTGCCAATGATGTGGCCACTCGAGCACTGGTGCGGTTGAGCTCTTCCAGGCCCACCAGGGTCAGGCCTTCGGGCCCATAGTCGAAGTCCACCAACGCCACCGACTGCAACCTGCCCTCAAGTTCGGCCAGCACGCCGGTGAGCATGGAGACTCCGCCAGGAAGCAGGTTCAGCGGATGGCCGATGGTCTGCCGCTCGCCGCTGGCCCGAAAACCGTGTCGAAATCCGCCATTGGGGGCGAACTGACCGGTGGTGAGGTCCCGGGAAATCGCATGACCATGTCCGGCGTCGTTGTGATCGGTCACCACGAACGTTTCCAGGTGCAGGCCCAAGGGAAGGTCAGCTGGGAGTTGCTGCGCCCGTCGCGCCCGTGCTGCTCGAGGGGAGTTCCACCGCGAGAGCATCGCCTGCGCCCCGGCGGCTAACTGGCCGGCCGCATCCAGCGGGAAAGGCTGCGTGCCCTTGTCGTTGCACACGGTGATCAACGCCGCGATGCGCTGGGTGACATCAGCGATATCCAGATCAAGAGATGAAATCTCGTCGTTGGGAACCTGGCATCCGAATTCGGCGATGGCACTTGCCGATTTCCACCAGGAGTTCGCCAGGTCCGCGTGCATCTTCTCCGGCAGGCCGGAGGGGATCTGGCCGTTGAGCAATCCGATAGCGACCAGGTCCACCGGAAGACCGGCGGTGGCCACCGGCGCACTGGCAGACAGGCGCAGCAACAGCAGTCCGCCATCATCGGTGCGCGCGCCAACGAGTCTGCCCGCCGAGGATTCCAGCAGGTTGATTGCCGCGGCAGCACGGTCAACGGTGACCATGCCCGGAACGTTCGGAACCGGGATGGTCAGGCCGACTGCAACGGGCAGGCCAAGACCGGCCAGGGTTTCCATCTGCACCCCGCGAGTGCACAGGGAACGGGCATCCAGTCCGCGTTCAAAGCCTTTGCCGAACGGAACCAGCCCGACATCGTCAATGGGGGCTTGTGGCACGACTTATCCGTGATTCCCGGAGACCAATTGCTCTTCCAGTGCTTCGTCCTCTGCCCGTGACATGCCGATGGTTAGCAGCAAATGCTGATGCAAGTGCATCCACACGGTGTGATACGAGTCGATCAGCGGCGAGGCCAGCCACGCGTTGTCGCCGGCATCAAGCCTGTCCAGCGCTTCGGTCAAGCGCTCGCGATATCCGGTGAGGTCAGGCACGTCCTCGGCAAAACGCTTCAGCAGCGGAGCGATCGCATCATCGATGTCGTCCAGTCGATCCCGAATCTCGGCGTCATAGGACGGGTCGGAGTGATCGTTCACCGAGCCATCGGGTCGCATCTGCCAAGCAGTGCACAGATCGCGCAGATTGCGGTTGACCGGCAAGAAGCGATGGAAGGTGGCCATCAAACGCTCGCGCTCTGGGGCATCAGCAGCCAGTCGCAGTTGTTCGCCGACCAGTGCCGTTCCTGCAGGTGTCGGCATGATCATGGGACCCTTGATCAGCAACAGACCAGACTCGGCCAGGGACTGGTGCTCAGGACTTGCCTCGCCACGAGCCATACCGCGCACCACGATCGACACCAGCACTTGGCGCTCGGCATCGTTGACCTGCTCCTGTGACATGTCCTTGCCTTCCCTGTGTCCCGCTTGGATCCTCGGCCACCGAACGGCCAGGGACATTTATAGAGCACGTCTCAAGAAAGACACTAGTCCGCACCCAGGATTCATGTCCGAATTTTCCTGCTCTTAGGGGGTTTGGAAGGGCTAGCATCCAGTCGACCGGCAATTTGCGGCCGGCATGAGCAGAAGGGCGTGACATGCGCGCAATCCAACTCCCAGCCTGGCATTCAGCGGCGGTACTCAACGATGTTCCGGTTCCCACCGCAGGGCCGGGCCAGGTCGTCATCAAGATCGCCGGTGCCGGGGCATGCCACTCCGATCTGCACTTGATGACGATGCTTGGCGATGGCATGTTCCCCTGGGGGCCGCCGTTCACCCTTGGTCATGAGAACTCCGGCTGGGTCCACGAGATTGGTGCCGGGGTATCAGGATTCACCGTCGGCGAACCGGTCGCCGTGCAAGGAGCATGGGGCTGCGGCGCCTGCAGCAAGTGCCTCAATGGCATCGACGCATACTGCGAAAACCCCACCGCTGCAGCCGGTGATGGCGCGTTCGGAGGAGGGCTTGGGCTAGATGGCGGCATGGCCGAGTTCATGCTCATTCATGATCCGCGGCATCTGGTGAAGATCCCTGCCGGACTGGATCCGGTGGCCGCTGCGCCGTTGACTGACGCCGGATTGACTCCTTATCACGCAGTGAAGCTGTCGCTGGAAAAGATGGTTCCCGGGTCGAACGTGCTCATCCTGGGCGTTGGCGGACTGGGACACATGGGCGTCCAATTCGTCAAGACACTCACCGGTGCCAACATCATCGCTGCGGACACCCGGCAGGAAGCACTCGATCTGGCCACGCGGTGCGGTGCAGACTTCACCGTGCAATCCGATGCCGAGGACGCTGCAGCGCAGATTGCCGAACTCACCAGGGGACGCAAGTGCGACGTGGTGCTGGACTTCGTCGGAGTTGATGCATCCATCGCGCTGGGAGTTGCCAGCTCCAAGGTGATGGGCGACATGACGATTGTCGGAGCCGCCGGTGGAACGTATGCCTACGGTCTGTACACCGCCCCCTATGAGCTGCGTCTTCGCTCAACCTACTGGGGTTCTGGACCGGAGCTGGGCGAGGTCCTGACCCTGGCCGCCAAGGGGCGGATCGACGTCACCTACACGACCTATGCGCTTGAGGATGGGCTCCAGGCCTACCACGATTTGGAGCACGGCAAGCTCAAGGGTCGCGCCGTTATCGTTCCGTAGTTACTGATCACTGACTTCATAAAGCACAGGGGG
>CAIKZY010000154.1 GCA_903832025.1 uncultured Actinomycetes bacterium | reverse complement strand
TCTGTCGCAGCGGTACGACGGAGAGCTGGAGCTCATCATCGCCGTGGGCCCGTCCAGTGATGGAACGTGGGCTCTTGCCCAGGAGTTGGCACGGGATCCCCGCGTTCGCGTCGTGGACAATCCCACGGGAAAGACACCGTCGGGGCTGAACGCAGCCATTGCCGCGGCTCGCGGGGAGATCATCGTGCGCGTGGACGGACACGCGATGATCCCCGAGGACTACGTCGCAGTGGGTGTGCAAACCCTCGAGCGAACCGGGGCTGACAATGTTGGCGGCGTCATGGATGCCCAGGGCCTGACCCCGTTCGGCGAAGCCGTCGCACGTGCGATGACGTCGAGATTTGGCGTGGGTGGTGCCTCGTTCCATGTCGGCGGCCAGGAGGGCTCGGCGCTGACGGTGTACCTGGGGACGTTCCGCAAAAGTGCGCTGGTTCGGGTCGGCGGGTACGACGAGTCGATGGTCCGGGCTCAGGACTGGGAGATGAACCTTCGTATCCGCAACAGTGGCGGGACAGTCTGGTTTACCCCGCTGATGCGTGTGACCTACCGACCCCGGACAACCTTGGGGGCACTTGCCCGTCAGTATCGCGATTACGGACGCTGGCGACGAGAAGTTGCTCGCCGACACCCGGAGACAGTCTCCCTGCGGTACCTTGCAGCACCCGCACTCGTGACTGCGCTCATCATCGGTGCAGTTCTGATCCTGGCCGCAATGGTCACGCTGTGGTGGCCCCTGGCAGTTCTTGGCGTCGTGCCATTTGCCGGATACGCCATCGCCAATCTCGTCGCGACCCTGCTCACCGCACGCACTCCAACGCGACTTGTTCGCGCAGCGGCATTCCGACTTCCGACTATCTACGCAACGATGCATTGCAGCTGGGGATGGGGATTCATTCGCGGCGGCGCCGATCGAGGCCAGCCATGAGCCGATCCCCATCGGGCCGATGGAGCGTGGTGTGCGCCTCGCCCGCGGGGGAGAGCGGAAATCAGTGGGGTGACACGTGGTTCGCGCGGGACCTGGTTGATGCGCTGAACCGAGCGGGCAAGCCGGCTCAGGTGATCTTTCGTGATCAGGAGCATGCACCTGAGCGGATGACCGATGAGGTGGTGATCGTCCTGCGTGGACTGCGGCGGATTCGTCCGCAGCGAAGGCGGTGGCGGCAGAGCCCCACATGGGTGCTGTGGGTCATCTCCCATCCGGAGATGGTTACCCAATCGGAAATTGACGAATACGACCTAGCCTTCGCCGCGAGTACCACATGGGGAGGACCGGAGGTTCGGCCCTTATTGCAGGCGACCAACGTGCATCGATTCACCACCCGGCCGGATATCGCCGATACGGGTGAGCCAGTGCTGTTCGTCGGATCAACGCGCGGACAGTTTCGACCCATCATTCGCGATGCGATCGTCGCCGGCATCCGGCCAGCGGTCTATGGCGTCGGTTGGGAGGAGTTCATATCGCCTGAGCTCCATCGGGCCGCATTCCTCCCCAATGAACGGCTCCCCACAGCGTATGCCTCTGCGCATCTGGTCCTCAATGATCACTGGCAAGCCATGGCTGACAACGGGTTCTTGTCCAATCGCTTATTCGATGCCGTCGCCTGCGGGGCACGGGTGATCTCCGATCCCGCACAGGGCTTGACGGAGGTATTTGGCGAAGCGGTCGCCCAGTACAGCAGTCCGGCAGAGCTTGCATCACTCGTGGCGAACAAGGACCTGGTTTTCGGCACCACACAACAGCGCATCCAGCGTGCCCAGGATCTTTCGCAGCGCCATAGTTTCGATGCCCGCGCCCGTGAGCTGATCACCGTGGTGGAACAGTGGCAACGCTCGTGAGCGAGGTCAGCGTCATCGTCGTGGCAGGCACGGACATGCGGCGATTCACCCGCACGATGCGCAGCATTGCTCATCAAACACTGGCCGGACTCCAGATTCTGGTGATGTGCGATCGTGATGCCCCGCAGGTGATTGAAGTCGCTCGCCAGGCAGCGTTGCAGGATCGACGGATCGTGGTCATGGTTGATGCCCGACACCATGTGGACGAGTGCACTTCCATCAATGACGGCTTGTCAGTCGCGACGGGCGAATGGGTGATGTTCTCTCGTGCGGGCGATGAGCTTGAGGTCCATGCCTGCAAGAACGCGGTGATAGCGGGGGAGTCCAACCAGGTCGAGGTGGTCTGCGGGGTGCTCCAACGGCGAATTGATGGCACGGCAAAGTTGACCAGAACTCCGCGCTCGGTGAATTGGCTCCAATCTATCCACGAGCGTGAAATTCTGGACACCATTAGACGTCGGCCGGAGTTCCTCGATGACCACGCCCTCACCAACAAAGCGTTTCGGCGCTCACTCCTGGAACGCCATGACATCTTGCTGAGCCCGGGTGCACCAGATCCGGATGCGGAATTCGTCACCGAGGCCCTCGTACGTGCGCGCGGAATTGCTGTGCTCCCGGAAGTGTTCGCCATTCGTGTCGTGGACCATCTCGACGAAACGCACGGCCCGAAGCGACGAGATGTCCGACAGCTGGCGAGCCGGCTGGAGTCCCGTGTGCGCATCGACGAATCGGTATCGACAGTCCTGACCGACGAGCAAATGCAGATGCGCACCGCCCGATTCCTCGGGCGAGAGGTGTACCGGCAGCTGTCGGCGATCTTGGACATCGATGACATCACTGCTTGGCAGACCATCGCGGTTCTTCGCCAGTATCTGCTCGGGGTCAACCTGCATTCCGCCGCGCAGGTGCGACCGTTTCTGCGTGTTGCGATCTACCACGTGCTTGTCGATGACCTCCCTGGCGTGAGGGCTGCGATGCGCTTCATCCAGTGGTCTGCAGTGGTGGACGGAACGATCGTGGTTGACGGCCAGGCCCAAATCTGGGGCTGCGAGCACCACATAGACGGCCCCGAAGTAGCGGGCCTCAGCAATCGTTGGTGGCTTGATGTCACCGAGCATGATCTGGCGACCATTGAATTTCCCCATCGCCGGCTGTGTCCAATTCTTGCTGAAATCCCCGGTAGCCAGCCGAAGGCGGCCGTTCACGGCACGATCGCCAATTACCGTGAAAGCTTGGCCGGTGCTACCTCGGCTCGGCTGGAAGCAGTCGATGGCGCCGGACGAGTGCGGGCCAGAGCGCTGGTGACATTGAGCCAGGGTGATCCACTGCGATGGACCTGGCGCGCAGCCAGGTTTCGCCGCGTCCGATCTAGATGGCGTTTCGGGAGTGTCGGCACGCTGCGATTGACGATTGCCGGGCCGGCCGGCAGCAATTGCTCTCAACTTCGGTCATCGGATCTGCGCATCGGGACGACCCTGCCCATCCGCTTGGGGATTGCCCGCACTGAAGGCTTGCATTTGCATGCAGATGATGATGGCACCGTCGGCTTCAAGCTCATTCGGCGCTCGGCACTGTCCTTGATGTCAGCAGGAATACAGCGAGCATGGCGTGCCGTGCCAGGAGTCGCTGCATTGGGCCGTGCGCGAAGCCGGTGGTCGCAGGTCACCTTCCCCAGATGGATCGGGCGGATAGCCGCTCGCTTGCCTGCGACAAATGCCTATGTGTTCTCCAGCCAGGAGGGATCGCGCATCGATGGGCATCCCAGGTATATCAGTGAGCTGCTTGGCGCCACTGCGCCGTCGGCACGCCAGTACTGGATCTGCCATCCGGGCCTGACGCCACCAGATGGCGCCGGTGCTTTGCGTCCCGGTTCCTGGCGCTACCGCTGGGTCATGTCTCGGGCTCGTGCCTGGGTTGACGATGTCGGCATCGATCGCACTGTCCACAAGCATCGTCACAATCGCTACGTGCAGACATGGCATGGCATCGCCTTCAAACGCGTTGGCTCCGACGAACCGGACTGGTCGATGCTGCCAGGCCCCGTGCGATGGGCCAGACACGCCGGCGCCGGGCGCTGGGATGCCATGGTGAGCCCCTCGCCATTTTTCGCCCGAACCACCGCCGTGGCCGTGGGGTTCACCGGTGACACGTGGATCTTGGGAACTCCGCTGGGTGATGCTGTTGCCGCGATCGCGCAGCAGGATGCCAAGGTGGCGCTTGGCTTGGATGTGGATAAACCAACCGTGCTCTACGCACCGACTTCGCGCCCTGATTCGATGGAGCAGGTGAGCGTTCAACTGGAGCTCTGGTGGCATGAGATGTCCGGCGATTGCGCACTGTTAGTTCGTGCGCATCCCGATGCTCCCATCGCCGTGTCACCACGATGGGCGAACAGCATCACCGATGTCTCCGCGGTGGATGACTGGGCGCTGCTGCTTGCAGCAGCCGATGTCTTGGTGACTGACTACAGCGCGGTGACGTTCGACTTTGCGAGGACAGGTCGACCCATCACGTTCTTTGCGCCTGACCTCGTGGACTTCACCAGACGTTTTGTCGGGACATACGTTCCGATTGAGCAGTGGCCCGGACCGATATGTTCCACCCAAAAGGAACTCCACGACAGCGTTCGTGCCCAACTCAATAACCCAGGGC
>CAIKZY010000153.1 GCA_903832025.1 uncultured Actinomycetes bacterium | reverse complement strand
TGCATGAGCTGCTGGAGTAACCCGACGCTTCCTGTCCCCACCGCGATGTCGGAGACTGGCACATCAAAGTGCTCGCTGATCGCTGCAACAAGGTCGGTTGATGCGTAATCGGGATATCGGTGCATGTCGGCCAAGGCCTGCTCCGCCACGCGCAATACCGATGGCAAGGGAGTGAATGGGTTCTCGTTGCTCGAGAGCTTGTGCCGTTCGACGCCCTCCACCTGAGGCGCATCCTTTCCAGCCTTGTATGACGGGATGGATGAAAGCTCCGATCGAATCAACGGGGTGGACATCCTGGCTACTACTCCTCTTCGAAAGTCGTGCGTGCCGGAAACAGGCTACCGAATCCTCAGTGAGCACCACGTCTCCAGCAATCAGTTCGGCGCAGGAACCCACAAGCTGAAGATGCCAAGTCCGAGGCCAAGAGCTGCCAGGACGAGCAGATCTGCCTTTCGCGAACGCATCGCCAGGAGGCCGGCTTCCAGCGACGGGAGCATCAAGCGCAGGAAGAATGCCAGCACCACGCACGCGGCCAGCAGCACTGATCCGCGCCGGAAGTGATTGGTGCCGATCAGCACAAGGGAGACTCCAACGCCGATCAGGACCAGCGTCAACGGCCACTGCCGAATCCACCACCTACGACGGGTGCTGGGCAGGCGGTACACCTGCGCCCCGCTTGGCTGAGAATTGGACACGAAGCCACTGTATCCAGCGACCGAGGCGCGTAGGGGCAGGTACTACAACCCAGCGTTGCGTTCAGCCGACTCCACGACGTTCATGAGCAGCATCGCCCGCGTCATGGGTCCAACCCCTCCGGGCATTGGAGCCACGAACCCAGCGACCTCACTGACATCGGGTGCCACATCACCGACTAACCCTGCCTCCGTGCGGGTGATTCCGACATCCAGCACTGCGGCCCCTGGTCGGACATCAGCGGCAGTGACGATTGCGGGCACTCCAGCCGCAGCAACGATGATGTCTGCCCGGCGAAGCTCCGCGGACAGATCCCGAGTTCCTGTGTGGCACAAGGTCACCGTGGCGTTCTCACTGCGTCGAGTCAACAGCAGCCCCAACGGACGGCCAACGGTCACCCCACGGCCGACAACCACGACATGGGCGCCATCGATTGTCACTTGATACCGGCGCAGGAGCTCAACGATTCCTCGCGGCGTGCACGGCAGTGGTGCGGGAGTTCCCAATACCAACCGACCAAGGTTCGTCGGATGCAGACCGTCGGCATCCTTGTCGGGATCCATCAGTTCCAGGACGGCATTGGAATCCAAGTGCTAGGGCAGCGGCAGCTGCACGATGTACCCCGTCACTGATGCGTCGGCGTTGAGCTCGGCGATCTTGGCTTCCAGCTGAGACTGGGTGGCATCAGCGGGCATATCCACGCGAATGGAGGAGATCCCGACCTCGAAGCAGTCCTTGTGCTTGCCACCGACATAGGCATGACTGCCCGGGTCGTCACCGACAAGCACAGTTCCCAGACCGGGTGTGATGCCGCGCTCACGCAGGACACCCACCCGCTCGGCAAGTTCTGCCTTGATCGTTGCAGCGGTGGCTTTTCCATCCAGGATGATCGCGGTCACGATCGCCATTGTTTCATCGGACTGGCCGGACACTGCTACCGGGCGCGATTGGAAGTGCTCAGTTGGCCGGTGGTGGCAACGGCGACGGCCACCACGGTCAAGACCGCCCCAATCACGATATGGACTGTCAGTGCTCCGGGCTCGGACGGAGCAATTGCGTCAAGAAGCACCCCGGCGAACAGCTGTCCGGCCGTCGCGGTCAGCGCGAATATCAACACCCCGTAGCGCGGGACAGCCACGGCCGCGGTTGCCACGAACAGCACCCCCAGCGGACCCCCCGCATACATCCACCACGGACCCGCCGATGGAATACCCAGCGCCGTTCCATGTGTGGCGATGGCCCCGATGAATGCCCCGATGAGTAGCCCACCGAGTCCGAAACTGAAATTGAACCAGGTCGTGGACATGGGCTGTCCCAATCCCCTGCTGACTCGACCGTTTAAAGCCTGCTGAATCGCGATCACGACCCCGGCAAACAGTGCGATCAACACTGGCGGCAGCGATACCGTACTTGATGCAGCATGACCGGCACCGGCGATTGCCACAGCCAGCACTGCCACGATTGCCGCTACCACCCGGTGCCATGTCAACGGGACTTTGCCCACCGGTCCCATTCCCAGGCGATCAACCAGCAAGGCGGCCACGGACTGGCCCGCGATGACGGTCACAGAAAACAGGGCGACTCCCAGCAGCCCTGCCTCAAAACTCTGACTGGTGATGTAGATGCCGCCCAAGAGCCCCGCGGGTACTGCCCACCAGGCAAGGCGGGCATCGCGAACAGCCGCGGGCATCGCTCGCACGCCAGCTCGAATGCTTGGCGAGAAGATCAGCATCAGGGTCAGCAGCAACCATCCGGTGCCGAAACTGATCAGCGCGGCCTGAACGCTTCCGTCAACGTGGTGGTGCAGCTCTGTATTGACCCGCGCCTGGAGAGCAACCGCTCCTCCGCCTAGGACGAAGATCGTGATGAGAGCGACAAATGAGGGGCGTCTGGCGGTCATCAGTGGAAAAAGTGCCGGGTGCTCGTCAGGTACATCGTGATCCCCGCAGCGTTGGCTGCCGCGATCACTTCCTCATCGCGAACAGACCCACCCGGCTGGACCACCGCGCTCACTCCGGCGTCAATGAGTACCTGCAGGCCGTCGGCAAATGGGAAGAAGGCATCCGAGGCCACGACCGAACCGACGATTCGATGGCCTGCTCGCTCCACGGCAAGCCTGGCCGAATCCACTCGATTGACTTGTCCCATGCCGACACCGACCGCAGCGCCATCCTTAGCGGCCAGGATGGCATTTGACTTCACCGATCGACACGCGCGCCAGGCGAAGGACAAATCAGACAGCGTTGACGGATCGGCCGCAGCACCGGCGGCAAGCGTCCAGGTGGCCGGATCATCTCCCGGGGCATCCAGTGCATCAAACGCCTGCAGGAGCGCTCCACCGGTAATCGTGCGCATTTCCATGCCACGGTAACTGCCTGGTCCTGGAACGATCAGGACTCGAAGGTTCTTCTTGGCTGCAAACACTTCCAGAGCACCTGGCTCATACGCCGGTGCGATGAGCACTTCGGTGAACACATCAATCATGGCTTGAGCCATCTCGGCCGTCACCGTTCCGTTGGCGGCGACCACACCGCCGAATGCCGAAACCGGATCGGTGGCAAAAGCCTTGCGATATGCATCGGCTATATCCCGACCGACGGCGATCCCACAGGGATTGGCGTGCTTGATAATCGCCACGGCAGGCTCTGAGTGATCAAAGGCCGCACGCCGAGCAGCATCGGAGTCGATGTAGTTGTTATAGGACATCTGCTTGCCCTGCACCTGCTGCGCGTCGGCAATGCCCGGGGCACCGTACTGATTGAGATATACCGCAGCACGCTGATGCGGGTTCTCGCCATAGCGCAGAACCTCCCCCCGCGTCCAGGAAGCGCCCATCCACGTGGGGAAGCCTTCACCGCGCGGATCAGGCGCGACAACGTTGCCCAACCAGGATGCGACCTGGATGTCGTATGCGGCAGTGTGGCTGAAGGCCTCAACCGCCAGTCGTGCGCGAGCCTCCAGATCAAAACCGTCACCTGCGACCGCAGCAATGACATCGGCGTATCGCTGTGGCGAGGTCACAACTGCCACATTCGCATAGTTCTTCGCCGACGCGCGCACCATCGCAGGGCCACCAATGTCGATCTGCTCTACGCACTCCTCGATGTCGGCTCCCGATGCCACCGTCTGCGCGAACGGGTACAGGTTGACTACCACGAGCTCGAATGCGGTGATCTCCAATTCTTTGAGTTGATCCCGATGCGAAGCCTTGCGCACATCAGCAAGCAGTCCGCCATGGATCTTCGGATGCAACGTCTTGACTCGACCATCCAGGCATTCGGGGAATCCGGTGACGTCCCCCACAGCAGTCACCGGACAACCGGCAGCAGCGATTGTGGCTGCCGTCGATCCAGTAGACACGATCTCAACACCACGGGAGGTAAGCGCGCGCGCCAAATCGACCAGCCCATCCTTGTCATACACCGAGATCAATGCACGGCGAATTGGTCGTGAGGTCATGGCTGTTCTCCGATCAGTGAGGTAACGACATCAACGAGCATCGCGCGCTCGACGACTTTGATCCGCTCGTGCAAGTGTTCTTCGGTTTCATTCGGCTCAATGGCCAGCGCTTCCTGAGCGATGATCGTTCCGGTGTCAACGCCCTCGTCGACAAAGTGCACCGTGCATCCGGTGACTTTCACTCCGTAGCGCAACGCATCCGGTACCGCGTGCGCTCCAGGGAATGCCGGCAGCAGTGCCGGATGGGTGTTGATAATGCGATTGCGGTACTCCTGGACCAGCTCTGGGCCAAGGATGCGCATAAATCCCGCCGAGATGACCAACGTGGGAGCGTAGGCGCCGATGGCGCGCTGCAACGCCTGGTCCCAATGCCTGCGGGAAGGGAACTCCGAAGGGATCACGCAGAAAGCCTCTATACCGACCTCAGCAGCGCGTTCCAGCGCACCAGCCTCGGGATTATCCGATCCGACCGCCACCACGTACCGTGCCAACGGCGAATCCAAAACTGCCTGGAGCAGGGATCCAGTGCCGGAGGCGAGAACCAGGAGGCGGGCGGTCACCAGGTAAACCTATCGGCCGGAGCAATCGCCTACGGCAGGTCGTTGACCGATTCCCCGCAGATCTGGCGATACACGTGCGCCGTGAACATCACGGCGAACGGCAGCGCGATCAATGTCAAGATGCCGAACGCGATACCGCTGATGAAGATCACGGCCAGGTTCACCAGGCTCACGCCCAGCATCGGCATGATGTTGTGGCGAGCCGCCAGGATGCTTGCCTTGATGCCGTCTCCCACCGAATAGCCACGGTCCAGGATGTAGAACGGGCCCAGCTGAAGGAAAAACAGGACCAATAGGCCGGGGATGATGCACAGGCCGATACCAATCGTGGTCATGATGGCGAACACGATCGAAAAGCCGACATATGCTCCGAAGTGCTGTTCAGGCAGCATGTCCGACGCCTTAGGAATGCGCCCCTTGGTCAGGCCGATCGCCGCGCGCACAACGCCATACTTGGCGATGGCACCAAGCAGCATGAAAATCACTGACAACGCGATGGTGACTGCCACCACCGTGCCTCCAGACGGTCCCAGCGCATTGGCGCACGACTGACTGGTGATGGTGCTGCAATTGGCGACAGCCTTATCGAAGACCCGAACGAGCGGGCCTGAGCCGAGCACCTGAACGACCCCGATGGCGAACACGATTGACGACAGCGTGATCCAGGTCCCCAGGCGCGCCCGCAGGTTGACCACCGCCCAGGCCATGGCCGGCCGAAGCTTGATTTGACCGACGGCCGTTGGATCACTCATGGATGTCCTCATTCGGTGGAAGTTGGTGGTCGGGAATATGGGTCTCGGGCAGGGAGATCACCTGCGTGCCGGTCTGGTCCAATCCGCTGGAGGCCATCGGCACCTGCCCAACCGCAGGGGATTCCTGATCCACCGGCTGAAGCCAGGCCGGGGTCGTCACCTCATCGCCCGTCTGAGGCCGGATCGACGACTCCCGTGCACGGCTGGCGTCGGGACGATGCGCACTGAGTGCGCCGCCGGTGAATCGCTGGGCGGCACAGGCACTCATGACCACCGATCCGACGGTCAGGAGGGCGAAACTGGCAGCAAAGCACCACAGCGCGCTCGGGCCAAGCTGATGCAAGGTCCTGTTGCCAAGGCTTCCATGCGACAGCCAGGCGGCCACCGCCACGACAACGCCCGTGCCTGCCGAAGCGATCAGTGCCAGCACTGCGCGGATCGGTGCCGGACCGGCAAACGTCCGCGCCAGATGCACTCCGGCTGCAGCGCCAATGCCAATGACGACGATAGGAAGGATCCATGCCAACCCCGTTGAGCCGCTCGGCACTGCGGCCAACACCGGCAGGGCGGGCAGGGCTGAGGGCGCCGGATGGGCCAAGAACGGTGAGATGACCGATCCGCTCCCAATCGCGACCGGAGTGCCCAGACTGAATGCAATCGACCACGTGATCAGGACCGGCAGGTATCCCAGTTGCACCACCAGCAGCACCAACCCGCCGAGCAGTCCCGGGCTCAGTGCAGACTCGATCCCGCGGGCAATGGAGTTGTTGGCGATGAGCGTGACGACGGTGACCAGGGAACCCAGGAAGATCAGTCCGACTACCATCACCCGGATCGCGCGAAGCACAGCCTGGGCGCGCGGTGGCAATCCCAACGGTGCGGCCCTTCTGGACACACGCACGATGCCCCAGCCAAAGGCCAGGATGCTGATGAGCCCGCCGAGAACGGCCGCTCGCGGAGTTCGCGTGCCCACCGCGGAAGTGCTGGCCACCATCGAGATCGCCGTCACGCAGATTGCGTACGTCATACCAGCGGCGGCGATGGCAGTTGCGCGATCCCACCAGGTGACCACCCGAGCGCGTTTGGCCACCACGCAGCCGAGCCACATCAGCACTGCCACCGGAATGGCGACCAGCCCCCATGGCAGCAGCGAATACCACACCATGCCAATGTGCACGGGCGCCCCATTGGCCACGACCCAGGCAATCGCCCCGTCGCGCACCACGGCACCCCATTGCCAACCGGCAGTCTGACCCGATGCTGCTGCAAGAGCCATCACGGCGCAGGCGATGATCATCCCCGCTAGCGCGGCGACCACTGCCGCGCTAGCGGCAAGCAGCCCGGTGAGCGGGCTTGCCTGCGCCGGGGCGGAGAGTTTCACTTCGCCAGCGTGCCAGATGCATGGCCTACGGCCCTGCTCCCACACGCGCACCGGCCGTGTTGGGGACCCATTGCACT
>CAIKZY010000152.1 GCA_903832025.1 uncultured Actinomycetes bacterium | reverse complement strand
GGGGGGTCGGGATGCGGGTGCATCCCGACCCCACATGCATGAGTGCCCAGCTCAGGAGTTCGTCTCGATATCCCTGATCTGCTCGATCTGCTGTCGGACCCGCATGCGCAAGGCTGACTCGGCGTCAAGTCCAAGCTCATGTGCCTGAACGACCAGGGAGTAGAGCAGCTCACCGAGTCCGGTCGCGTCGATGCCATCGGGCAGGATGACCTGGTCGGTCGGACGAGCACGGGCTACCGATTGCGATCGAGCGTTGACCTTGGCGGCCAACGTCAATGCCGGCAGCGCGGCGGGAATGCCGTCGGTGACTGATGCCCGGCCCTTTTCCCTGGCCTTTTGGGTGTGCCAGTTGGCTTCAACCTGCTCGGGGGTCAACGCCTGGTCGTCGGCGAAGACATGCGGATGTCGGCGAATGAGCTTGTCGACGATGCCCTGACAGACGTCGTCGATATCCCAGCCCTCGCCGGGTGCATCCTGGGCGATCCGTGCGTGAAAGACCACTTGCAGCAGGAGGTCGCCGAGTTCCTCGACCATCGCGGGGCTGTCCGTGCTCTCGATAGCCTCGACCGATTCGTAGGCTTCCTCGATGAGGTACTCCACCAGGGAGGCGTGTGTCTGCCGGGCATCCCACGGGCATCCGCCCGGTCCGCGCAGACGATCCATGACCGCCACCAACTCCAAGAACACTTGTCCTTGGCGCGGGGCGATGGTCATGATGTCTGCGTGCTCACGATGACTGCGGAGCCGGGACCGACAGGTCGTTGGGCGGCGCGCCGAGCTTGATGGTCGTGGCCTGCCATGTTCCGTATCGCGGTGACACGGTGACCCCGACCTTGGCCGCTTCGGCCAGCACTGCCTGATTGAACGCTGCTGCCTGCGCCTGCTGGGGCTGACCGGGAGCCACCAGGTTCTCAAGGTCGGCAACGATCAGGTTCGCCTTGATCAAGTTGTCCAGTTGTGCTGGCGGCACGTTCGATTGGGCGGCAGAGACCTCGAGGTCGTGCTGGGTCGCACCCGCGGTCATGAGCTTGCGCTTGGCGGCATCCACCTGCCCGGGGGTCACCACCACGCCGGCCTTGGCAGCCAGATCATCGAGAAGATCCAGGTAGATCATCACGTTCAGCGATCCTGTGGTGGTGTTCGGGTTCGCGGTGTCCTTGGGCTGACCCAGGGTTTCCAGTACCCCGCTGACCCAGTCATTGAGGTCGGAGTTGGTAATCGTGGTCGATCCCACGGTCGCTGCCTGACCTGCCTGGGTGGTGCCGCCGTTGCTGGAGCAGGCCGCGGTCGTTGCGGCGGTTGCGACCAGCATGGCAGCCAATGCGGCGACAGTGACGGGCTTGGCGTGCTTCACGAGTTCTCCACCTTCGACGGGACCTTGGTGCCGGGCAGGACCGAGGTGATGAGCGTCTGGGTCCATTCCAGCAGATCTGTGCCCTGGACTCCCGGGCCCGACAGCGGGCTGCCAGTCGGCCTTGGCACCAAGATCGTACGGACTGCGGGCTTGACGATGGTCCTGGGGTACAGGCGGGTCAGTCGCATCGTGGCCGACTCCGGTAATTCCACCGGGCTCAGACGAACGGCACTACCTTGCGCCACGATCTCCTGCAGTCCGTAAGCGCGTGCCAGGACGCGCAGTCGGGCTACCTGCATCAGGGCCTGCACGGCCGGTGGCGGTGAGCCATAGCGGTCAGTCAGCTCCGCATGCACCTCATCGACATCGCCATCGGTTCTGGCATCGGCCAGTCGCTTGTAGGCCTCCAGTCGCAGACGCTCGTGGGGGACGTAGTCGTGCGGGATGTGCGCATCGATGGGCAGTTCGACACGTACTTCGGCGGCCGGTGCGGTCTCGGTGCCGCGGACCTCGGCCAGTGCCTCACCGACCAGACGCACATACAGATCGAATCCGACATCGGCAATATGCCCGCTCTGCTCACCACCGAGCAGATTCCCCGCACCTCGAATCTCCAGGTCTTTCAGCGCAATCTGCATGCCCGAACCCAGGTCGGTGTGCTGGGCAATGGTTGCCAGTCGCTCGTGCGCAGTCTCGGTCAAGGGCTTGTCCGGTGCATACAGGAAGTAGGCATAGGCCCGTTCGCGTCCACGGCCCACGCGTCCGCGCAGCTGATGCAGTTGGGACAGGCCGAACATGTCCGCCCGATCCACGATCAAGGTGTTGGCATTGGGGATGTCGATACCCGATTCCACGATCGTGGTGCACACCAGGACATCGATCTTCTTCTCCCAGAAGTCAACGATCACCTGCTCCAATGCATGCTCCCCCATCTGCCCGTGCGCGGTGGACACCACCGCTTCGGGGACCAGGTCGCGGATGCGTGCGGCAACCCGATCGATGGACTCCACTCGGTTGTGCACGAAGAACACCTGGCCGTCGCGCATCAACTCTCGCCGGATCGCAGCCCCGATCTGCTTGTCGTCGTAGGGGCCGACGAATGTCAGCACAGGGTGCCGCTCCTCCGGCGGAGTCTGGATCACCGACATCTCGCGAATGCCTGTCACTGCCATCTCCAGGGTTCTGGGGATCGGCGTTGCGGACATGGCCAGCACGTCCACGTTGGTGCGCAGGGCTTTGAGGTGTTCCTTGTGCTCGACCCCAAAGCGCTGCTCCTCATCCAAGATGACCAGGCCCAAGTCCTTGAAGCGAACATCGGGGGTGAGCAGCCGATGGGTGCCGATCACGATGTCCACTGAACCCTGGCCAATGGCTGTCAGCACGGCCTTGGCCTCGGCATCACTGGAGAATCTGGACAGGGCAGCGACTTTGACCGGGAAGGATGCATACCGCTCGGTGAACGTGGCGAAATGCTGCTGCACCAGCAGTGTGGTCGGCACCAGCACCGCAACCTGCTTGCCGTCCTGGACCGCCTTGAATGCCGCGCGGACAGCGATCTCGGTCTTGCCGTATCCCACATCGCCGCAGATCAGTCGGTCCATGGGAACCGTGCGCTCCATGTCCGTCTTGACCTCATCAATGCAGGACAGCTGGTCAGGGGTTTCCACGTAGGCGAACGCATCCTCAAGCTCGCGTTGCCACACCGTGTCCGGTCCGTAGGCATACCCGGCCGATGATTGACGCGCGGCGTACAGGCGAACGAGCTCGCCGGCGATTTGACGAACCGCCTTGCGCGCCTTGCCCTTGGCCTTGGTCCAATCAGCCCCGCCGAGGCGATGAACGGCCGGTGCCTCGCCTCCGACGTACTTGGTGACCAAGTCCAGCTGATCAGTGGGTACATACAGACGATCGGCCGGCTGACCACGCTTACTGGCCGCGTACTCCAGCACCAGGTACTCGCGGGTGGCGTCGGCCACGGTTCGCTGCACCATCTCCACGTACTTGCCGACACCGTGCTGCTCATGGACGACGAAGTCGCCGGACTTCAAGGTCAGTGGATCAATGGTGCGGCGGCGGCGCGACGGCATGCGGCGCATGTCCCGGGTGCTGGTCCGCTGCCCGGAGATATCGGCTTCGGTCACGATGACCAGCCCGGGCACCATGAATCCGGCATCGAGTCTGCCGGTGGTGATGTGCACGACACCTGGGCGAGCCTGGGTCAAGTCCTCCACCAATCGGCCTGCCACGTCCTCCCCTGCCAGCGTCTCAGCGATGCGCTCTGCCAGGCCGTGTCCTTGGGTTACCAAGCCGACGGTCATGCCCTGCGCCAGCCACGTGCGCAGATCGTTGACGACCTGCGCATAGTCGCCTCGATAGCCGTTGCAGGGCTGGGCGTCGATGGTCACCCGCAGTTCTGCATGATCGGCTAGCTCATCATCGCCCGGCAAGGCGCTGAGGTCCCACCAGCGCATTGAGCCCTTGATGGCCTGGATCTGGAGTTCGTCCATCGAAAGGTAGTTCAGTCCTGCCAGGTCTATTGGCGTGTCATTGCCGGCCGCGGCGTTGTGCCACGAGGCCGCCAGGAACTCCTCAGCAGTGCGCACGAGGTCATGCGCGCGGGCGGCGATGCGCTCCGGGCCCATGGCTACCACCTGCGTTCCTGAGGGCAGCATCTGCATCAGGCTGGTCATGCCCTCTGCCAGGACCGGCGACAGTGACTCCATGCCCTCCACGTTGATGCCCTGCGCGAGCTTTGCGCACATGTCGCTCAGTTGCGGCACTTGCGCCAGTCGTGCGGCCTTGGCCCTGACGGCATCGGTCAGGAGCAGCTCGCGCACTGCCGGTGCCCACAGCCCGTGGGGCAGATTGTCCAATGACCGTTGGTCGGCCACCGCGAATGAGCGGATCTCCTCCACCGTGTCGCCCCAGAATTCCACGCGAACCGGATGCTCGGTCGTTGGCGGGAAGACGTCCAGGATTCCTCCACGTGCGGCGACTTGCCCGCGACGCTCGACCAGGTCCACCCGTTCGTAGCCCAACGCAACCAGGTGCTCGACCAGATCCATGGGGTCGCCGAGATCCTCCACGCGAAGGCGCACCGGCGCTGTCTCGGCAATCCCCGAGATGATCGGCTGCGCCACGGCCCGAATCGATGCCACGACGACATCGATGCCACCGGCGAGCTCATCGCGGTCGTCCGGGTGCACCAGACGTCGAAGCACCGCAACGCGACGACCAACGGTGTCCAATGACGGCGACAGCCGCTCATGGGGCAATGTCTCCCACGACGGGAATACCGCAATGGCGGCGCCGGGGGTGAGTTCGCGAAGTTGCGCGGCAACGTCCTCTGCCTGCCGGCCAGTTGCCGTGATTACCAGCATGGGTGTTCGGCCCGCGGCGATCGTTGCCGCAACGGCTGGCTGAACTGCCTCGACGGCATTGACGCGTACCGGTGACGTGCCACCGGCGAACTCGGTGATCGCAGTGAGCTCAGCGCTCATCAAGGACAGCAGGCCGGCAAGACTCACGAAGTTGCAGCCTCACGCAGTGCCGCGCGCAGGTGATCCGCGATCAACGGATGTGCCACCAGGAGATCGGTGACGTACGGCGGCATGTGGTTGAACGTTTCTGGTTCTCCGGTCACGTGGGAGGCGACCAACCCGTAATGCTGAGCGACCCCATACGGTGCTGCGACGTCCCACTCGTAAAAGCCGGTGTCGTGCACGTATGCCTCGGCTCGCCCGGACAGGATTTCGTTCACTTTGGCGCCGACCGAGCCGACGTCCATGATCTCCACGCCATGCTGGGCAATCCCCGATTGCGCCAGTTTCGCGGACAAGATGTCGATGGCAGCGGCCAGTGTTGCCGGGGGACGGCTTCGCGATGCCACGATTCTCAACGGGCGGTCGCTGGGCAATATCGCCGGTGCCGCGGGGATATCGGACATCGTTCGCGTCAGGCCCTGAGCCGGCAGGTCCACCGTGCAGGCGCTGAGCCGGCCAGTCGATGCATGCCACAGGGCAATGTGCACTGCGAAATCCGATCGTCCTTGCCCATATTCATACGTACCGTCCAGTGGATCCACGATCCATACCCGCTCGCTAGCAAGGCGAAGGTCGTTATCTTTTTCTTCCTCACTGAGCATGCCGTCAAGCGGTCGCGCTTCGCGCAACGCTGCGACGATGAAGTCATTGGCTGCCCGGTCACCGGCCTTGCGCAAGTCGTTGGCGCGATCGGTGTCGTCGGGGGCAATGACGCCAAAGGACTCGCGCAACTCAAGCAGGAGCTGCCCCGCCTGCTTAGCGACCATCGTCGAAAGTTGCGCGTCGGAGATGTCCAGGTCACTCATGAGGGGTCCTTTGCCGGGCCGAAGTTGTAGACCTGTTGGGCTCGTTCGAGGCCGTCAGTGATCAGCATGCACGTGGCATCGGCGGCGCGGTTCACCAGGTCGGCCACACCGGCTCGCTCGGCAGCGGCAAATGGCTTCAAGACGAAGTCGGCCGGCTCCTGTCGGCCTGGCGGTCGGCCGATGCCCATGCGCACCCGATAGAAGTCCCCGGTGCCCAGCGACTTGCGAATGCTCTTCAGGCCGTTGTGACCGTTGTCGCCGCCGCCGAACTTGGTGCGCAAGGCCGTGAACGGGATATCCAGTTCGTCGTGGAGGGCAATCAGATGATCGGCCGGGATGCCGTAGAACTGCATCAGGGCCTTGATCGGCCCACCGGACTCGTTCATGAAGGACAAGGGCTGGACCAGGATCACCGAATGTTGGTGACCGGGCAGTCCCAGTTTCCCTTCCACCACCATCGCATTGGCTCGCTTATGCCGGGAGAACGTTCCGGAGACCATCTGCGCAATTGATTCAACCGCTTGGTACCCAACGTTGTGTCGGGTCGCGCAATAGTCAGGACCGGGGTTCCCGAGCCCGGCAATCAGCCACGCTTCACTCATGGGAACCCCGGTCCTGACCTGACATGCAAGTGGGGCGTTTACTCCGCGGCGTCTGCCGTGGCTGCGGCATGGGCAGCGTCTGCTGCATCGGCGGCTGCGTTGCCCGAGCGAGCATCCTTGGCGTCCTGCACCGCCTGGGCCTCGGCGGCAATGGCGAATGCCACTGCCTCGTTGCCGCGATCAGTTGCCTCGCCGGCGGAGATGATGATCAGGTCAACGTGCTCGATGGAACGCTTGACCGGGTCACGTTGCACATCGCGCGCCTTGGTGACGATGGTCTTGCCCTCAAAGCTCACGTTCAGCACCACACGAGGCTTGCGCAGGGCCAATTCCAATTCGTGGGCAGGCAGGGCCACGTGGGTCACCGAGGATCCCTCGCCATAGATCACTGCGGGGATGTTGCCTTCGCGGCGAGTTCGCCGAGCGGCGCCCTTGCCGAAATCGGATCGCGAAACGGCGATGATGGAAACTTCAGCCACTGTTACTTCTCCTCGTGCGTCGGACACCTCGGCAAAGCGCGTGTGGCGCCGACCACGTCGATCACGGTGCCGCGTGCGACACCCTCGCCGAGGAATTGCTCCCAGTCTACTGACCGGTCAGTCGCGAGGGAAATCCAGCCCTTGAGCCCTGGTGCTAATTCCCCAGTTCGTGGGCCGGAGTCTCGTCAAACATGCTGGTGACCGAGCCGTCGGTGAATACTTCGGTGATTGCCTTGGCCAGCAGCGGCGCAATGGACAGCACGGTGAGCTTGGGGAATCGGGACTGCTCAGCGATCGGCAGTGTGTCGGTGACGATCACCTCGGAGATATTCGAATTCTGGAGCCGCTCGCGAGCCGGGTCACTCAAGATGGCGTGCGTCGCGGCAACGATGACGCCCGCGGCTCCCTGCTCGAACAACGTCTCGGCTGCCTTCACGATGGTGCCGCCGGTGTCGATCATGTCGTCAACGACCACGCACACCCGGCCCTCGACCTCGCCCACGACCTCCAGGACCTTCACCTGGTTGGGGACATCCGGATCCCGGCGCTTGTGAATGATCGCCAGGGGTGCGCCAAGGATGTCTGTCCACTTCTCCGCCACCCGGACTCGGCCCGCATCCGGAGACACCACCGTGATCCGGTCGTGACCGACGCTTTCCTTCACGCGGCGGGCCAGGAGCGGCAAGGAGAACAAGTGATCGACCGGGCCGTCAAAGAATCCCTGGATTTGCGAGGTATGCAGGTCAACGGTCATCAGTCGATCTGCGCCAGCGGTCTTGAACAGGTCAGCCATCAAGCGTGCGGAGATCGGCTCACGGCCGCGGTGCTTCTTGTCCTGGCGGGCATATCTGTAGAACGGCACGATAACGCTGATGCGCTTGGCCGATGCGCGCTTGAGCGCGTCGACCATGATCAGCTGCTCCATGATCCAGGTGTTGATCGGAGTGGTGTGGCTTTGCAGTACGAACGCGTCGGCACCGCGCACCGACTCCTCGAAGCGAACGAAGATCTCGCCGTTGGCAAAGTCGTAGGCCACCGTCTTGGACAGCGGAATTCCCAGTTCATCGGCAACCGCGTTCGCCAATTCAGGGTGCGACCGTCCCGCGAGCAGGACGAGCTTCTTCTGAATGGGGGCCGTAATCTCGGTCACCGTTATCCCTTCGCTGAATCATTGGTGGAGGCATTGTCCTGCTCGGCGTGTTGGGCTGCCTCAGCGGATGGCGTTTGCGGTCGCTTGCGCTGCACCCAGCCCTCGACATTGCGCTGGCGAGCACGGCCCACCGCCATGGCCCCAGGCGGGACATCCTCGGTGATCACCGAGCCGGCAGCGGTGTACGCGCCATCACCGACGGTGACCGGAGCCACGAGCATGGTGTCGCTGCCGATCCGGACCTGCTCGCCGACGACCGTGCGGTGCTTGGCCACGCCGTCGTAATTCACGAACACCGTGGCGGCGCCGATGTTGGTGCCGGCGCCGATGTCGGCATCTCCGACGTACGACAGGTGCGGCACCTTGGCACCGTCGCCGATGCGCGAATTCTTGATCTCCACGTAGGCCCCGGCCTTGGCGTTGTCCCCCAGGACCGCCCCTGGACGCAGGTACGTGAACGGGCCCACTGATGCCTGCGCGCCGATCACGGCCAGCTCTGCCCAGGTATGGATCACCGATGCCCCCTCGCCGACCTCGCATGAGGCCAATGTGGTTCCCGGTCCGATCCGGGCACCGGCCGCGATGGAGGACGGACCGCGCACGGTGGTGTTGGGCAAGATGACTGCGTCCGGGGCAATCTCCACGTCAACATCGAGCCATGTAGTGGCCGAATCCAGGATCGAGACTCCCGACCGCATCCACTGCGCGTTGATGCGGTCGCGCATGATTGCGGCAGCTTCGGCCAGTTGCACGCGGTCATTGACGCCAAGGATCTGCCGGTGATCGGAGCACATCGATGCGCTGATGGTCATTCCATCGCTATCGAGCACGCCAAGGACGTCGGTGAGGTACTCCTCACCCTGGGCATTGTTCGTGGTGATCTTGCGCAATGCCGCATCAAGGTGCGTGGCGGAGAAGGCATACATGCCGGAGTTGACCTCAGTGACTGCGCGCTGCCGCTCGGAGGCATCCTTGTGCTCCACGATGGCGCTGACCGCGCCGGCCTCGTTGCGAAGCACGCGACCATAGCCCGTGGGGTCGTCCACCGATGCCGTCAGGACGGTGGCGACGGCGCCAGACCGCTGGTGTTCGTCGAGCAGGCTGATCAACGTGTCACCGGTCAGCAGTGGGGTGTCGGCGGTGAGCACGACCACCGGTGCGTGGTCAATCGGTATCCCCTGCGCCCGGACCT
Source organism: uncultured Actinomycetes bacterium (assembly GCA_903832025.1). Lineage (GTDB taxonomy): Bacteria > Actinomycetota > Actinomycetes > S36-B12 > S36-B12 > CAIKZY01. Next base: position 28,843 of record CAIKZY010000152.1, on the reverse strand, counting down.
CGGCCAGGGCGATGCGAACCGCATGGCCGGTGCCGCGTTGCTCTGCTTGAACCACGGTCATCGCCCAGGGTGCAACCTCAGCCAGGTGAGCGACAACGTGCTCACGACCATGGCCGACCACGACCACGACCTGTGCCGGCTCCAGGGTTGCTGCCGCTCCCAGCACATGGCCAAGCAGCGTGCGACCGGCAATCGGGTGCAAGACCTTGGGCAGGGATGACTTCATCCGCTTGCCCTCGCCGGCGGCCAGGATGATGACGACTGAGGGATGCTGCACCGCAGTGGTGGTCACGCTACCTCCGATGGGCACGACGAACAGGGCCGAGCGGGGAAGACTGCAACCCTACCCAGGAATGCGGTCTGGGTGTGACGGTTGCCAGGCCATTGCCTGCCTGGCCAGGCCGTGCCGGCAGAGAGGCCGTGGCCGCGGGCACGGCCAAGAAACAGTCAGGCTCCCGGGGGTGGGATCGAACCACCGTTGACGGATTCAAAGTCCGCTGTCCTGCCGCTAGACGACCCGGGACTGCAATGCAGTGGTCAAGGCTAGATGATCGGCGCGTTCGACTGGACAGGGGAGGTTACGGTAGCGTAGGTTACGGAACCGTAGGTAGTTGTCGCTGCCTCGAAAAGGAGAGTCATGGACCTCGCCCAACCCACCAATACCGCTGCGGCGGCTGACGAGAATTACGTCAGCCAAGCAATGCGCGTCACGATCGCAATCTTCATCATTATCCCGCTGCTTGCGGTCATCGCCGCAATCCCGCTGGCGTGGGGTGGGTTCGTCGGCTGGAGCGACCTGTTCATCGTGCTGCTGTTCTGGGCCGTTACCGCCGCGGGCATCACCGTGGGATTCCATCGCCACTTCACGCATGGATCGTTCAAGACCAATCGCTTCATGAAGTACACCTTGGGCATTGCCGGTTCACTGGCGTTGGAAGGCTCGCTCTCCCAATGGGTCGCCGATCACCGCAAGCATCACCAGTTCTCCGATGAAGTCGGCGATCCGCACTCGCCATGGCGATTTGGCACCAGCAAGCGTGCGGTGGCAAAGGGCCTGTACTGGGCTCATATGGGCTGGTTGTTCTCCGAGGAGCAGACGGCTCCGGAGAAGTACGCACCCGACATCGCCAACGACCCTGACGTGCAGCGCATCTCGCGCGCATTCCCCCTGATCGTGACCGCCTCACTGCTGTTGCCGGCACTACTGGGTGGACTGCTCACCTGGTCGTGGATGGGGGCATTGACCGGCTTCTTCTGGGGCGGACTGATTCGCATTGCCCTGGTCCATCACGTCACCTGGTCGATCAACTCGATCTGCCACGTCTTTGGCAAGCGGCCGTTCAACTCCCGCGACCTGTCCTCCAACGTGTGGTGGCTGGCAATTCCATCCATGGGCGAGTCATGGCACAGCCTGCATCATGCCGAGCCAACCTCAGCGCGGCACGGGGTGTTCAAGGGCCAGGTGGACATGAGCGCATCATTCATCCGAGTGCTGGAGAAGACCGGCCTGGCCACCGATGTGCGCTGGCCCAAGCACGATCGCCTGGTGCGCAAGCTCATCGATCCGTCCCAGGCCCACCGGCTGCGCAAGTTCCACCCGGCTCGGGCGAACTGACCTGCATGACCACCGTGATCGAGGTGTTGGAGCCGGACGACGCCGACAACGTCACTGACATCAGCAGCGTCGCACGACGTGACGCGGTTCGACGGGCCGCTGACGCTCGGGTTCGCATGAGCGGCCAGGAGCGCCGGGAGCAGTTGCTGGACGTCGGTCGAAAGCTGTTTGCCGACAAGGGGTTCGAGGCAGTCAGCGTGGAGGAGATCGCCAATAAGGCCAATGTCTCCAAGCCCGTGGTCTACGAGCACTTCGGCGGCAAGGAAGGGCTGTATGCGGTTCTGGTCGATCGCGAGATGAACTATCTGCTGCGGTCGTTCGAGGATGCCCTCCATGGATCCAATCCGAGATTGCTCCTGGAGCAAGCCGGTATGGCGCTGTTCGATTACATCGATGCCTATCCCGACGGCTTTCGCATCCTGGTGCGCGACTCCCCGATTTCGCAGACGTCGGGCACGTTTGCCAGCCTGATCATTGACGTGGCCGCACAAGTCGAGCACTTGCTGGCCAACGAGTTCGCCGCCCACAAGATGGACAAGAAGCTGGCTCGCATGTACTCGCAAATGCTGGTCGGCATGGTTGTGCTGACCGGTCAGTGGTGGCTGGACGTTCGCAAGCCGAAAAAGGATGATGTCGTTGCGCACATGGTCAACCTGGCCTGGAACGGACTGGCGCACATGGAAGCCAAGCCCGACCTGCTCATGCGCAAGCGCTAACTGACCACCTTGGCCCCACCGGCCGGGCCCTGTGCGGTCTTGACGGTTCGACATACTCCGGCCGACATCAGTGCCACCGCAATGTCCAACGCGTGGCTGCCATCGCGGGCCAGGAAGGCGCACGTCGGTCCGCTTCCTGACACGATGCCGGCAAGTGCGCCCAGTTCACTTCCCGCTTCCAGGACCCGGGCAAGGCCAGGACGCAGCGACACTGCCGCTGGTTGCAGGTCGTTGCGCAAGGCACCGGCGACCGTGTGCGCATCACCGATGCGCAGTCCATGCATGAGCATGTCCGATACCTGCGGTGGATCGATGCGCAGATCACCACGCAAGACGTCGCACTGCTGATACACCGCCGGAGTCGACAGCCCGCCCTCGGCCAGGGCAAACACCCAGTGCAGCTCTCCCCGCGCCAGGACCGCAGTCAGGTGCTCACCGCGACCTGTGCCAATCGCTGTGCCACCATGCAAGGCGAATGGCACATCCGAGCCCAACTGTGCCGCCAGGGGCATCAGGTCATCGCGCGATGTGCCCAGTCCCCACAGCACCTGGCATGCCAGCAGCGCTCCGGCGGCATCGGCACTGCCTCCAGCCATGCCACCGGCGACAGGTATGCCCTTTTCCAGGTGCACCGCGACATCAGGGGACAGTCCAGCGTGACGGGCAAGGAGCGCAACAGCCTGGGCAGCCAGGTTGCTGGAGTCCACCGGCAACGTCGTCGCGCCTTCACCGGAGATCGTCAGGGCGATGCCGCTGCCCGGTGCCGCGGCAGCAACACGTACGTGATCGAACAGGGTGACCGCGTGGAACACCGTGGCTAGTTCGTGGTACGCGTCGGCACGAACCGGCCCGACGGCCAATTCCAGATTGACCTTTGCCGGGACGCGCACGGTCACCGACTCCATGGGGTCAGCGTACGGGGGTGCGGTGCTCACACCCGCCCACGGCAACGGGCCAAGGCATCTGCCAGCGACACGAACTCCGCCAGGGTCAGCAATTCACCACGCCGAGTTGGATCGATGCCGGCTTCGCGCAACGCCGTCTCTGCCACGGTTGCGGTACCCGCCAGTTGCGACAAGGCGCCGCGCAGTGCCTTGCGCCGCTGCGCGAATGCCGCATCAATCACCGTGAACACCCACTGTCGCCCGCTGGTGCTTTCCGGCGTGGTGCCACGATCAATACGCACCAGGGCGGAGTCGACATTGGGTTCGGGCCAGAACACGTTGCGGCCGATATGTCCCGCCAGGCGCACCGCGCCGTACCAGCGGGCCTTGAGGCTGGGGATGCCGTACGTGCGACTGCCTGGATCTGCGGCTAGTCGTTCAGCGACCTCACGCTGGACCATGACCAAGGCGGTGGTAATCGTGGGCACGGCATCCAGCAGGTGCAGCAATACCGGAACAGACACGTTGTACGGCAGGTTCGCCACCAACGCGGTGGGCTCGTCGGGTACGTGATCCACGTGCATTGCATCCGCCTGCATCAACGTCAGCATCGCGGCGCGCTGTGGCATGTGAGCGGCGATCGTGATCGGCAACTGCCCGGCCAGGACCGGGTCAATCTCAATGGCGATGACTTTGTGAACCTGCTGCAGCAATGCCAAGGTCAAAGACCCTAGCCCAGGTCCGACTTCCAGGACGCGATCGGTTGCACCCACTCCCGCTGCACGCACGATGGCTTCCACCGTGTTGGGATCGATGACGAAGTTCTGTCCCAGCTTCTTCGTCGGACGCAGGCCCAGGGATTGCGCCAACTCCCGAACCTCGCGTGCTCCAAGCAACTGCGTCATCCGAACGGGCCGAAGACCGAGATGGCGTTGGCCTGCAGCGTCTGCGCCATGGACTGCTCGCTGACCTGGCGCACCTCGGCCATCGCGCGAACGGTGTACGGCATGAGATACGAGCCATTGGCCTTGCCGCGAAATGGAACCGGGGTCAGGTACGGGGCGTCGGTCTCCACGAGCACCAGTTCATCGGGGACCTCCCGAAGCGCATCGCGCAGGCCTTGCGCGTTCTTGAAGGTCACCACGCCCGCGAAGGACATGTACCAGCCCTTGGCTGCGCAGTACCGGGCCATCTGCGCATCACCGGAGAAGCAATGGAATACCACCGTGTCCGGCTGGCCTTCCTCCTCCACGATCTTGATGACGTCATCATGGGCCTCCCGATCGTGAATGACCAGGGGCTTGCCCAGTTCCTTGGCCAAGGCGATATGCCAGCGAAATGACTCGTGCTGGACTTCCCGGCCGGATTCGTCGGTGCGGAAGTAGTCCAATCCGGTTTCGCCAATAGCACGCACCTTCGGATCCCTAGCCAGCTCGCTGATAGCCGCCCACGCGGCTTGCAGTGCGGGGCGTCCTTCTTCGGCGTGCAGTCGCGGTGCTTCGTTGGGATGCAGTGCCACTCCTGCTACCACCCACGGCCGTGACTGAGCGATCTGCACTGACCAGCGGGCAGATTCCACGTCACAGCCGATCTGAACCACGCCCTGCACGCCCACCGCACTTGCCGCAGCGAGCAGGTCGTCAGGGTCCGCCGTGGCACCGGGGTGCCGATCGCCATCGCGAATGTCCAGATGACAGTGCGTGTCAATGACCGGTGCGGCCAAGGGCTCTGGCGGTGTCTGCAGCACCTCAGGTCACGTCCTCGATGCGCGGGAAGAGCGGTTCGCCCTTGGTGACCTGCGTTCCTGCCGGGAGTTGTCCCCACGTGGCGACAGTGGCGATGCGCTGATCGGCGAGGTGACCCAACGCCTGCTGCGCGCCCAGTTGCTCCCACAGGCTGGACATGGCCTTGGGCATCACCGGGTTGTACAGCACGGCCATGATGCGCAGCGACTCACACACGGTGTTCAACACCGTGTGCAATCGCCCGTCATTGGCCGGATCCTTTGCCAGGACCCACGGTGCCTGTTCGGTGATGTAGCCATTGACCAGTTCCACGAACGCCCGCACTTCGGCGATTCCGCCGGCAAAGTCCAGTTCCAGCATGCATGCGTCGGCACCGGTGGCCGCCCGCGCCGCCGCATCGATCAGCACCTGCTCGGCAGGACCGATCTGGACTGCTGCCGGTAACGCGCCCTGGCAGTACTTGCCCACCATTGCCGTTGCCCGTGCGGCCAGATTGCCCAGGCCGTTGGCCAGCTCGGCGGTGTACCGAGCGGACATGTCCTCCCACGAGAACGACCCGTCGTTGCCGAAGGCGATCGCGCGCAGGAAGTAGTAGCGAAACGCATCGGATCCGAAGGTGTCGATGATCTGGGATGGGGCGATGCCGGTGAGCTTGGTTTTGCTCATCTTCTCCCCGCCGACCAGCAGCCAGCCGTGCGCGAAGACCGTCCCGGGCAACGGGAGGCCTGCTGCCAGCAGCATGGCCGGCCAGTAGACGGCATGGAAGCGAAGGATGTCCTTGCCCACAAGGTGCACGTCGGCTGGCCATGTGTGCGCAAAGCGCTGACCGAGCTCGCTGTCGGCCGGCTCCCCGTATCCCACAGCGGTCGCGTAGTTCAACAGGGCGTCAAACCACACGTACACCACTTGATTGGGGTCCCATGGCAGCGCGATTCCCCAGCCAACACTGGATCGCGACATCGAGATGTCGACAAGTCCTTGTCGCAGGAAGCTCATGACCTCGTTGTAGGCACTGGCCGGCCGAATGGCCTGTGGATTGGCCTCGTAGTGCGCAATGAGCGCATCGGTGAAGGCGGTGAGACGGAAGAACCAGTTCTCCTCCTCCAGCTCCTCCACCGGGCGACCGTGAATCGGGCACACCTTGTGACCGACGAACTCACCGTCCCCGTCGACCAGATCGCCGGCGAGCTTGAACTCCTCGCATCCCACACAGTAGAAGCCCTGATACGGCGCCGGGAACAAGTAGCCGTTCTCGCGCAGTACCTCCCAAAACCGCTGCACGCCAAGCACGTGCCGCTCAGATGTGGTGCGGATGAAGTCGTCGTTGGCTGCGTCAATGGTGTGCAGCACCGGCAGCCAGTCGCGGGCAACCAGGGTGTCCACCCATTCCTGCGGACTGACCCCCCCGGCTGCTGCTGCCCGCTCCACTTTGGTGCCGTGCTCATCGACACCGGTGAGGTACCACACGTGCTCCCCGCGCTGACGATGCCAGCGCGTCAGGACATCACCGGCGGTGCTGGTGTAGGCGTGACCGATGTGCGGAGCGTCATTGACGTAGTAGATCGGTGTGGTGACGTAGAACGCCTTGTCGGCCGCGGGCATGGCGCAATCTTAGGCGGCCGAGCTCACATGCCGGATTCGTCGAGCCGTTGGGGCTTTGCCAGCACCATTGCGGCGTAGACCTGGCGCTTGGGGACTCCGTTTCGCCGGGCTACCTCGGCGATGGCCTGCTTGCGATCGATGCCCTGTCGCTGGAGCTCTTCGGCCAGCGCCACCCACGACTGCGACTGGTCGGCTGCCACCGGCTCATCGACAACCCCCGACACCACCACCGTGATCTCCCCCAGCACCTCCCCCGTGGCCCACTGCGCAAGCTCGGACAGAGGTCCGCGGATGACTTGCTCATACGTCTTGGTGAGCTCTCGACAGATTGCGGCCGATCGGTCCGGACCGAACGCGACAGCCATCGCAGCGGCGGAGTCCGCGAGTCGGTGCGGAGCCTCGAAGAACACCATCGTGCGCGGCTCGTCGGCAAGCTCGGCCAGGCGCTGCGTGCGGGGGCCTTCCTTGCGCGGCAGGAAACCCTCAAAGCAAAAGCGATCGACCGGCAGTCCGGACACCGCCAAGGCGGTCAATACTGCGGATGGGCCGGGGACTGCCGTGACGGTCACGCCTGCGGCAATGGCCTCGCTGACCAACCGGAATCCCGGATCGCTGACCGAGGGCATGCCGGCGTCGGTGACCACCGCGATGGTGGCCCCGGCCAGCGCCTGCTGCACCAAGCCGGTGGTGCGAGTGCTCTCATTGCCTTCGAAATAGGACACCACGGGCGCGGTGATGCTCACGCCAAGATCCGTTGCCAATCGATGCAGCCTTCGGGTGTCCTCAGCGGCAATGACGTCGGCGGTTTGGAGCACCTCGCGAAGTCGGGCAGATGCATCAGCGGGGTTGCCGAGGGGCGTGGCCGCCAAGATCACTTGCCCGCCGTCAGTCACCGCGTCATTGTGGCACTTACGATGGCCAGGTGGAGATCGCCGTGCAGCCGAAGTCCGAAGACGTGCCGGCCCTGCTGGTCACGGCGATGCCATCACGTGGATGGCACGGCTGGATCGGGCCTCTTGCCGTCACCGTGGTGGCGGCCGTGTTGCGCCTGTGGAACCTCGGTCTTCCTCATGCGGTGATCTTCGACGAGACGTACTACCCAAAGGATGCCCTGAGCCTGCTTCGGTTTGGCTACGAGCGCGTGATGGTGGACAAGGCCAACGAGATCCTGCTGGCAAGTAACGGCAACTGGCACACGCTGGGCATCTTCGGCAGCGGCCCTGAGTTCGTGGTGCACCCGCCCCTGGGGAAATGGACGATCGCTGTCGGGGAGTTCCTCTTCGGGGCCACGCCATTCGGCTGGCGTATCGCTGTGTGCGTGCTGGGCATTGCCACGGTCTTGATGACCGCTCGGATCGCCCGTCGCCTGACGCGCAGTGACCTGGTCGGAACCCTGGCCGGTGGATTCTTGGCGATCGACGGCATTCACCTGGTGATGTCCCGAACCGGACTGCTGGACATGGTGCTGACCTTTTGGGTCCTGGCGGCGTTCGGATTGCTGGTGGTGGACCGCGATCGGACTCGAGCGAGAATGGCGGCGTGGGTGGCCGTCAATGGCTTGGCGGACAGCGACTTCGGTCCGCGCCTTGGCTTTCGCCCGTTGCGGTGGGCTGCCGCGCTATGCCTGGGCCTGGCCTGTGGAGTGAAGTGGTCGGGCATCTATTTCCTGGCGGCCTTCATCATCTTGACCGTCGTGTGGGACATCGGATTACGTCGGGCCATCGGGGTGCGCATGCCGTGGCGGGCGACGATCCTTCGCGATCTGCCCATTTCCGCGGTGTCGATGTTCGCTGTTGCCGTGGCGGCGTATGTGTCGACGTGGACCGGCTGGTTGGCTACCTCGGGCGGATGGGATCGCACGTGGGCAGATTCCCAGCCCGGAAGCATCATTCCTGCTGCGTTGCGCTCCCTGTGGCACTACCACGCTGAGGCCTGGCATTTTCATATCGGCCTGGACACTCCCCATGCCTATTCGGCGAACCCGTTGGGCTGGGCATTCATGGCCAGGCCGACATCCTTCTACTGGCTGTCGGTTACGGACCACTCCCATGGATGCACCGTGTCCAACTGCGCAGCAGAGGTCGTGGCCCTAGGCAACCCGATCCTGTGGTGGGGCGGAGTCGCGGCGATGGTCTACATGCTGTGGCGCTGGCTGGCCAGGCGCGACTGGCGGGCAGCGGCGATCATGGTGGGGATCGCCGCAGGATGGCTGCCGTGGATGCTGTACCTGAATCGGACGATCTTCACGTTCTACACGGTGGTCTACAGCCCATTTGTCATGATGGCGGTTGCACTGACGTGCGGGGCCATCATCGGACCAACACCGCAGTCAGCCACCGACTCCGATGACCCAGACCGTGCACGGATGATCGCCATGCAGCAACGCCGACGCCGCATCGGCGCACTGGCCGCGGGGGCATTCGTCGTGGCGGCCGTGGTGGCTGCGTGGTGGTTCTATCCGGTGTGGACCGGACAGCTGCTGCCCTACGACTCATGGCACTTGCGCATGTGGAGCCCTACCTGGGTCTAGTGACCGACCAGGCCCGCCTGGGCATCCACCTGCGAGCGCGCCCCGCGATTGCGGCGCTCCTCCGCTAGCAGCAAGCCCGACAGCACAACGGTCACCGCGAACACCAGCACCTCGGCACCGAGCCCAACCTGCATGGCCCCGGTGAAGTTGGTGGCATTGGCCTGCGTGCCGGCCGCGGTGAAGGCCTGAGCCGCGGCCGGGCTTGCAGCCGTGCGACATCCCGGAGGTGCCAATGTGGGATCAACGCTTCGGCTTTGCACCACAAAGCAATGCTGGAAGCGCGCAACGGCCGCATCGCTGGCGCCGGCCGGTATGCCCTGACTGGTGAGCTGGGCGTGCAATGCCGGCGCAGCGTTGGCCGCCGAGGTGGGAGCGTGGCCGCTGATGAAGCCGAAGAACACGATGCCCAGGATGGCCACACCGACCGCTCCACCGATTTGCTGCGAGGTCGCCAGGACCCCCGATGCCGATCCGGCTCGCTGCAGGTGGACGTTTGCCAGGACGGCACCGATCACGGTGGGCACGAAGAATCCGAAAGCCAGCCCGGCAAGCAGCATGCCGGGCCAGAAGTACCACATCTTCGGCGCGAACCCGGCCAGGTGTGCAGTGGCCACCAACCCCGCCATGGCCACGGTCATCATGACGCTGCCCATCACCAGCACCCCTGCACCCATCTTCTTGGCCAGGCCGCCGGCTCGGCGGGAGACCAGGGCCGCGCCCAGGGCATAGGCGAATGTGGTGAGGCCGGCCTGCAGGGCACTGAAGCCCTGGCCAACCTGCAGGTAGATCGAGATCGTGAAGAAGAAGGATGGAATGCCGAGGTAGAAGACGAAATTCAGCAGCGCGCCATCGCGGAAGGCGCGATCGGCGAACAGTCGGGTATCAAAGATCGGATCGCCGCCGGCCCGTGCCAGGCGCCGCTCGTACATCACCAGTACCGCCAGGACGACCACCGCGCCGCCCAACATCAGGAGGGACCAGGCGGGCCAGCCATAGGTCCTGCCCTCCGACAGCGGATAGATCAACAGGCCAAGGCCAATCGCCGACAAGATGGCACCGGTGAAATCCAGGCCCGGCCGCTGCTCTGCCTTGGATTCCGGCAGCCGCAAGGCGGCAATGACGAAGGCGGCAACGCCAATGGGGACATTGACCAGGAAGATCGCACGCCACGGGTCAGCGGTCAGGTTCGCCTGGATCAGCAGGCCGCCGGCCAGCGGCCCCATGATCGAGCCCAAGCCGATTGCGGTGCCGTAGCCGCCAAAGGCCGCGGCGCGATCCTTAGGCTGGAACAGGACCTGGATCAAGGCCAGCACTTGGGAGAACATCAATGCCGAGCCGACCCCTTGAAGCACACGCGAGGCGATGAGCATCTGGATATTCACCGACAGCCCGCACGTGATGCTGGCAATGGTGAACACGGCCATGCCCATCAAGAACAGTCGACGTCGACCGAAGATGTCGCCCAGCCGAGCCGCGAGGATCAAGGAGCAGGCAAAGCCCAGCTGATATCCGGCCAGCACCAATTGCACCAGGCCATAGGAAGCCCCCAGCGTGCGCTGGATATCCGGGGAGGCCACGTTGACGATGCTGACGTCCAGCAACTGCATGAAGGTTGCAGCCAGGATGACGACGAGCAGTCCCCACGGTGGCTTTGTCGATCCGGTCGGTGCATGTGACATGTGAGCAGAGCCCTTACCTCGTTGCCGACAGGAGCGTTGGTCGCAACGGTAGTGCCGGGCGCGTCGGCGCGCATGCCCGGTGCCCACGAAGCCTTTTGGACAGCGTCGGGAGTTCCTCCCGTCGCACAGCCGAGGTTGCAAGCGACCCGTGACATGGGCAGCGGTTGTTGCGGCGTTCACCGCCAAGGGCAATGCCCGCTATGCCACCCCGTGGCCGCGCACGTATCAGCCTCCCCCCATCACGGGTGAGTTCTGATCACACTGCTGCGGTGTTCCCGACTGGACAGCTGCGGCCGGTGAAACAGCCACGGCGCCTTCAGGCTGACCCACCAACTACTGCTGGTGAGGTCAGCGGCCCTCGACGAAGACCAGGCTGCCGGAGTCCGTCAGTTCGTTGATCCGCAGGTCCCTGAAGGGTTCGTAGTCTGCCGATGCGTACCAGGCTTCTGCAACCTCCATGCTGGGGAATTGCAGGACAGCTGCCCAATTTCCGCTGAAAGTTCCTTCCTTGGTGACCGGCGTCATCGAACCAGCGATCATCTCCACTCCCCACGCCGCAAGAATGGGAAAGACGTGCTGCGCGTAGCGCTCCATGAACTCTTCAGGATTCTTGATATTGATCTGCACGAGTCCGTATGCAGGCTTGGGCGTGTCCGCCATTGCGGTTGCTCCTCATCGACTGATTGGCTTGCATCTCACAATCTATCTCAGTGACTTGCTTTTTGCAAGCGATTGACCACTTCCCGATAGCCGAAAGGAGATCGTGAGCGACCATCGTGAGATCCCGAACCGCACGTCCACGAGCAACCCTGTGGGCGCACCTGCGCGTGCAACTCATCCGCGCGATCTGCGCCGGGCATCACCGTCGATCAGACGCTGTCAACCATGGCGGCGTGAAACGGCCGGAGATACTTTTGCGACCACTTGCCGATATCTTCCAGCACCGGTCGCAAAGCGGCGCCGCTTTCGGTGAGGCGATAGGCGTTATTGCGTGCTGCAGCTCCAGGGTTGGTGCGCTCAATGATTCCCAGGGATGACAAGAGCCGAAGTCTGTCGGCGAGAATATTGGTGGACACATGCTCTGCGGCGTCGCGAAACTCCGAGTACGTGCGCGTGCCATGCGCAATCAAGTCACGCACGATGAGCAGTGACCATTTATCCCCGATCACATCAAGCCCGGTGGTAATGGAGCACACCGAACGCCAGTCAAGGCTCTGCGACCTAGATTGCGTGCCCACCCAGCCTCCTAGCCAGTGATCGATGCCGCCATCTCCACGATTGACGTCTCGATGGGAGTCGGCTTCCAGTCCAGTATTGCAAATGTGGCCTGGTTGTCGAAGGACGCCTTCTGGCCGAGGAACGGCACCATGCCCCGTGTCTGCCGATCGAACATGCTCATCACGCGCAATGCGGCATTCGGGGCCTTGCGTGAGGGAACCTTGGCATAGCCTGCATCGCGCAGCACGGTGGCGAAGTGCATCATGCTGACCGGCTCCGCCGTGGCCGCGATGAAACGGTGGCCGGCCGCAGCGGGGCTCGTCAATGCCTCGGCATGCAGTCGCGCCACGTCGCGCACATCCACCATGCCCATGGCGATATCCGGCAGCATCGGGATGCGACCCCCAATCAAGTTGGTCATGAGCGACATGCTTTCGCTGTCGACCTGGGCTCCCAGCGCCGGGCCATAGACCGCGCCAGGGTTGATCACCACGAGCTCCATCGCGCTGCCAACGGTTTCCGCCCACGCGGCCCGTTCGGCAAGGGTCTTGCTCTTGGCATACGTGCCGATGCGCGCATCGGTATCTGACCACGTCTCGGGCCCGAAGCGACCGGTTCCGCGACCTGCGATCATGGCAAAGGTGGATGAGGTGAGCACCATTCGCCGCACATTCGCATCCTGGGCGGCCTTGATCACTCGTCTGGTTCCGTCCACAGCCGGCGCGATCAATGCGTTGTCATCTTTCGGCGCAGCCAGGATGAACGGTGATGCCACGTGCATGACAGACCCGCACCCGTGCAGCGCCTCAGCCCAGCCGCTGTCGCTGTCGCTGTCGCTGAGCAAATCAGCCTCCACGCAGGTGAACCGATCCACGGGAGCGGCTGCGGCAATGGCACTCCTGGTGGTTTCGACCTTGGCCAAGGAGCGCACGGTCCCCACCACCTCAAAGCCCCGATTCAACAGCTCGGCCGCGCAATGCTGTCCGATGTAGCCGCTGACGCCCGACACCAGCACCCGATCCGCCATCTGAGTCGCCCCTTTCCGGAGTCCACATTTAACTTGTGAACTGCAAGTTACTTTTTCACTTGCATTATGCAAGTTTTGCCATGGCATTGCCCTGACCTGGAGTGGGCGCGCCGAGTTCGCGAACCAATCGCACGCAGCGTGTTGAGCGGTCACCGAAACAGCCACAGGGTCCGGCCTCGCCCTGGATCACGGGCCGCCGATACAGCCAGCGAACGGATGCCGAGAGGTTGCGCCCCTGGGCCGCCGGCTGGCATCGGCGCGCTGCATCTTCACCTCGGTGGAGCTGAGGGGATTCGAACCCCTGGCCTTCTCATTGCGAACGAGACGCGCTACCAACTGCGCCACAGCCCCTTGCAGTGACCGAGGGTAGCAGTGCGTTCAGGTGCGCCGTGGCCAGCCTGGAAAGGCGATCGCGACTACTGGCCGACCACGCGCCGTGGCGCATCGAGGTGAACGATCTCGATTTCGGCAGTGGCATCGTCATACCCGGCCGGCAACGGTGCTTCATCCGCCGCGGCGGACATTTCCGCGTCCATCATGGCCTGCGCGGTCTCCACCATTGCGGTGCCGGTCCACTCACCTGGCCGCGAGCGATCAATCCGACGGGGAACCTGACTGGCGCGTGGCTTGGTGACGTAAGTGGGCAGCGTGGTCGGCACCGCATCCCAGCCGTCTTGTTCATCGTCCCAGGCATTCCAGGTCTCCCAGTCGTCTACCACGGCTGCGGCAGGCACGGCAGCCTGCGGCTGCACGGAGCGCTCTGGACGACGCATCGGATTGGGCGTGCGGGCCGGTCGCTGAGCTGCGCGAGCAGGAGCGGTCACTGCACTGGCGATCATGTACGCACCGGTGACCAGTGCCAGCAGGATCGGAAGGGGCATCGGCACGATAGAGGCAAAGGCTGCCAGCAGTGTCAGCGCGGTCAGGCCCGTCAACGTAGCGAGCACCACTGCTCGGCGACGAGCAGACCCAGTCAACTGGTTCGATCGGTTCACACCGGACGAACGCACCGGACCTGTGCCGCGGCTGGGGCTGGATGAAGCCGGAGTCGATGTCCTTGCCGGGCCTGGCTGAGCACGTTCCATCATCTTGTTCCACATCCCCGTGGTCGAACGATACGCCGGTCGCTGGCCGTCATCGGCGGAAAGCAAGTGCATCGCATGCTCAAAGCGCGCCGTGCTCCGAACTTCGGAGATCTGGTCGTGGCGTCGCAGCCACATCGGGATCAAGACCGCAGCCCACAGCGCGATGATCACGATGTAGATCAGACCCGTCACGTGTCGTACGTTAGAGGGACAACTGAGACACACCGCTGAAGTGACGAACAACGTATTTTCGGCGTGTCGGAAATTTCCCTATTGCGTCGCGAGGTACCCGGCCAGGACTCCGCCTGGTTGATCGCCTTCGAACAGGACGTACGTGATGTGATCACGCCACTGACCATCGATATGCAGGTACTTGGGCCGAAGTCCTTCTCGGGTGAATTTCAGCTTCTCGGCCACCCGCAGGGACGCCTGGTTCTCGGGGCGAATATTGAGCTCGATCCGATGGAGCCCTAGTTCGTTGATCAAGTAGTCGCATGCCATGGCCACCGCCGTGGGCACGATGCCCTTTCCTGCGTGATCGGCATCGATCCAGTAGCCGATATACGCCCCACGCAACGAGCCCATCGCGATACCGCCCACGGTGACCTGGCCGACGAAGGATCCGTCGTATTCCAGGGCCCATGGCAAGGTGCGGCCGGCCTTGGCCTCTGCACGGGACCGACGCACCATCGCGCCGAACGTGGGACTGATCTCGGCGTGCATCGCAGCAGCGGCTGGCAACGTTGCATCCCACGGCTGCAGCCATGAAGCACTGCGCTTGCGCACCGCGATCCAGGACCGTCCATCGCGCTGGCGCAACGGCCGAAGGCGAATCAGGCCATGCTGCAGCACGACCGGCCAGTTGCTCATGACAACGTGGCGACGAACTCTGTCAGCCATCGCCGGAGCTCTGGTCCAAGGTCTTGACGCTGAGTGGCAAGCATGATGACTGCCTGCAGGTAGGACAGGCGATCGCCGGTGTCATAGCGACGTCCGGTGAAGTCGATCGCGTGCACGCCTCCGCCGGCCTCTCCCGGCAACGTTGCCAGCGTCCGCAGGGCGTCGGTGAGCTGGATCTCCCCGCCCCGACCGGGTTCGGTTCGCCGCAGGACATCAAAGACGGCCGGATCCAAGATGTACCGGCCGATCACGGCATAGGAGCTCGGCGCCTGGGCTGCGTCAGGCTTTTCGATGAGGTCGGTCACCGCCCAGACATCTGCCCGATCGGTCGGGCTTACCGCCGGACAGCCGTACAAGGAGATCTGGTCTGCAGGAACCTGCATGACGCACAGCACCGAGCCCCCGAATCGCTGCCGTACGTCCATCATCGCGGGCAGGATCGGGTCCCGGGGATCAATCAGGTCATCACCGAGCAGTACCGCGAATGGCTCATCGCCCACGTGCTGCTCGGCCATCAGTACCGCGTGGCCGAGCCCGAGCGGCTCGCCCTGGCGGACGTAGTGGATTCGGGCAAGGTCGCTGGGCTCGGTGACCTGCTCAAGTCGTGCGTGGTCACCCTTCCCGCGCAGGACTTCCTCGAGCTCAAGGTTGCGATCAAAGTGATCTTCCAGGGCTCGCTTGCTGCGACCGGTGACGAACAGCACGTCATCGAGTCCGGAGGCCACGGCTTCCTCGACCACGTACTGGATGGCTGGCTTGTCCACCACCGGCAGCATCTCTTTGGGAGTGGCCTTGGTGGCGGGCAGGAACCGCGTTCCCAAGCCGGCTGCGGGAATGACTGCTTTTCGCACGCCTTGGCTGTGGCCCATAACCGCACGATAGAGGATGCGGCACGATTGACTGGTGACCAGTGCTGACCAAGACCATGCCGCTGCGCAGGCCAAGGCAGCGCTTCGCACGCAGATGCGGACGGGTCGCCGACTGCGCACTCACCGGGAAGTCAGGCAAGCCGGCCTGAGCATGTGCGCGTACGCGCTGCAGGTGTGGCAGGAGTTAGACCTGTCGATCTCGCAGGTCGCCTGCTACCTGTCTAGGCCGGAGGAACCGGACACTCAGCCGCTGATCACCGCATGCCAAGCGCGCGGCCTTGGCGTGCTTGTGCCCATCCTGGGCGCCTCTGCAGACCCTGGGGATCCGATGACCTGGGCGCTGCTGCGGGCTGACGATCCTGTGGAGCTTGGCCCTTTCGGCATCGCGCAGCCACAGACTGTCGTGAGCATGCCCGTCGAACAGGTACAGGTCATGATCATTCCCGCACTAGCCGTGGACGCTGCAGGCAATCGCCTGGGTCAAGGCGGTGGATATTTCGATCGAGCACTGTCAGGCATCCGGTCCTGGCAAGCCGGCGGCCCGCTTCGCATGGGATGGGTCTTTGCCGATGAGTTCCTGCCGGCCCTTCCCGCCCAGGATCACGACGAGCGCATTGATGTAGTGGTCACGCCGGACAGCGCCCGCTGGTGCGTGCGGCAGTGACTGGCCTGAACGGACCGGAATGCAGGCACTGGCATGCACGGTCCAGCATGCTCGCACCGGAACGCGCGGACCAGTGGGCTGGGTGCCCGGTTCCTGTCTCCCGGACAGTGCGTCAGCGCGTGCAGATCCAGTAGGCAATCCAAAACCCAACGATGCAGGCAATGGTCATCGTTGCCAGTGCAGCCAGCCACACCTGCTTGCGTTCGTGCCACAGCCAATACATGGACCACCCGAATCCGGAGAAGGTGGTCAGCGAGCCGCAGATCCCGGTGATCACGAAGATCCGGGCCGTACCGTGCAATTGTGCTGCGGCAACACCGGCGAGCACGCAGCCGCTGACATTGATCAGCAGCAATGCCCACGGAAAGGATCGACCGGGCAACGCTGCGGTGAGGCGTTGTTCGGTGAAGTAGCGCAACGGTGCTCCGATGCATGCGCCGATGACGATGGCCATGATGATCACGGTCGGCCCCATCGTGCGGTCAGGCGGACACCGATGGCCACTGCCATCAGACCCAACAGCAACGTCAGTGCCACGTAGCCCATGGCCATCGCACCCTTGCCGGCATCGAGCAGGGCCGTTGTTTCCATCGCAAATGCCGAGAAGGTGGTGAAGCCGCCAAGAAAGCCCGTTGTGGCAAACGGTTGCGCTGCTCTTCCCGCCGGTGAGCGATGCAGGAGCGGGATGACCGCGCCGATGACCAGGCAGCCGACGACATTGATGACCAAGGTTCCCAGCGGCAGGCCAGCCGATCCCTTCGGATCCCAGGCTTGCTGTAGTCCGTAGCGACACAGTGAGCCCAGTGCTGCACCGATTGCCACCTGCAGGTAGGCGACGGGGATGCGCATGGGCGAAACCTACGACGGGTGTTCCAGGCAGATCCCATCGGGGAGATTTTGCCGAATGGACCCCCTCAGGGCAGAATTAGCACTCAACGCGTCAGAGTGCCAGACACTGAACCAGGAGGGTGCACCGTGCCGACCTACGAGTACGCATGCAGCGCGTGCGGACACGCATTCGATGCCGTGCAGTCGATGTCCGATTCCTCACTGACGGTATGCCCGCAGTGCGGCCAGGAGTCCCTGCGCAAGGTATTCAACAATGTCGGCGTGGTCTTCAAGGGCTCCGGTTTCTACCGCACCGACTCCCGGGATTCCAAGAGCTCGCCATCGACCTCCGGCAACTCGACCAGTGCACCGGCAAGCAGTGCGACCTCCAGCGCTGCCGACTCCTCATCGAGCTCATCGGCCGCCAGCACTGCCAGTTCCACCACGACCTCCACGAGCTTGAACTCCGGCACCTCTGCTTCCACCTCCTGACCGGCCAGGACATCTCCGGTCACCACACACGAAGGCGGGCCATGCTGAAAGGCTTTAAGGAATTCGTCCTGCGGGGCAACGTGATCGACCTGGCCGTGGCCGTGGTGGTCGGTGCAGCTTTCGCCGCACTTGTCGGTGCCTTCTCCGATGCGCTGATCAAGCCGGTTGTCGGGATCTTCCTCGGCGGCGGCATCGATGCGGGAACGCTCACCGTTCGCGGTCAGGTCATTGACTTCACCAAGATGCTGAACTCGGTGATCACCTTCTTCATCACCTTGACGGTGATCTACTTCATCTTCGTCCTACCGATGAACAAGTTCCGCGAGCGCAGCGGCAAGGGCCAGGTCGACACCACCCCAGCCGATATCAAGCTCCTGCAGGAGATTCGCGACCTCCTGGCCGAGCGTCACGAGCCGTGATGCGGGGGCACGTCCAAGAGCAGCTGATCGTCCAGGGAGTCGAACCCCCGATAGTCGCGATCCTGCTCCGGTAGGAGCTCGGCATGCAGGCTCTGGATCGGTTCTCGAGCTGAGCCCAGGTCGGTCAGCACCGCATCGATACCGGTGGACAGTTCCTGCAGCTGCCGGCGCGTAATCGTGAACGGCGGCGAGATCTGGATGCTCCCATCGGCCAGCATGCGCGAGACGACGCCGTGATGCCGCAGGCCGTGCACGATCTTGGTCGGCAAGCCGGGATCCTCGGCCAGCACGGCCGGATCCAACTGCACGGCTCCCAGGAGTCCGATGCCACTGCGCACCTGATGCACGAACTGATGGCCGCGAAGCGGCGCCAAGGCTGCCGACAGTGTCACCTCCAGCCCACGAACGGCAGTGACCAAGGACTCGCGTTCCAAGATGTCCAGATTGGCCAGGGCCACCGCCGCGCTGACCGCATGTCCGGAATAGGTATAGCCGTGGCGCCACATTCCCGCACCAGGTGCCCAGAACGGATCTGCGACCGTGCCGCTGGCCACCACTGCACCCATCGGCGCGTACCCACTGGTCATGCCCTTGGCCGCCAAGATGATGTCGGGATCAAGCTGCCAGCGTGTTGAGGCAAACGCACAACCGGTGCGGCCGAAACCACTGATCACCTCATCGGCAACGAACAGCACATCGTGATCTCGGCAGATCTGACGCACCCGCTCCAAGTACCCATCCGGTGGCAGGTACACCCCACCGGCTCCGATGATCGGCTCGCAGAAGAACGCGGCGACGTGTTCTGGGCCGACCTGGTGCAGGTATGCCTCCAGGTCCTGCGGGTCATCCCAGGCAACCGTTCTTCCCTGCGACCCGAAGTCCTCAAAGCCGGCGCGGTTGGCCGCGATGCCCCCCAGGGACGTGCCCGCAACATGCATGCCGTGATATGCCGAGGTTCGCGTCACGATCGACTGCTTGTCGTCCTTGCCCAGCAACTGCCAGTACTTGCGCACCATCTTCACGGCGGTGTCTACCGAATCAGAGCCTCCCGACGTGAAGAAGACCTTCGCATCCGTCATCGGCACCATCGCCGCGATGCGATCAGCCAGTTCCAGCACCGGCGCGTTGGCGTAGTCGCCGAAGGTGGAGTACGCCGCGAGCCTGGACATCTGCTGCGCGGCAGCCTGGGCCACCTCGATGCGCCCGTGACCGATGTTGGCAAACCACAGCCCGGCGGTGGAGTCCAGATAGGTGCGACCATGGGTATCGGTGACGGTGCAGCCGTCGCCGCTGGCAATGATGAAATCGTTCCCGGCGACCACGGACATGTCGGCGAATGGATGCCACAGTGCATGACGATGCATGGACACAGGGTAGATCCCGAGGATCGGCGTCCGCTGGGTACCGTGCATCCGTGACCGGGCACGTCCTCACCCAAGCGCAGTGGCGAGCACGCCAGCAGGTGCACTGGGACCGAGCTGACCCATGGATTGTCGGCAGGGCGGCGCGACGTGCGGCCGGACAACGTCATCCGGTGGATGACTTCCTGTTCGAGTACTACCCATACTCGATGGCCAAACTTCGCCGCTGGCACCCGGGCCTGGGAGTGGGACTGCTCGGTGATGCGCAGCAGTTCCTTGAACTTGGCCACTACCGCCGCGATGGTGACGCGGTCACCGTGGATGCTAATGCGTTGCCACGCCATCGCGCACGCTTGGAACTGGTGAACCGCATTCTCATCGGCACCGCTGAGCGCGCACCGATGACCAATTGCTTTGCCCTGCATGAATGGGCCATGGTCTACCGCGCGCCTGAACTGCGCCATGAGCAGTATCCCCTGCGCGTGAGTGAACAGGAGCTGGAGGCAACGATCTCCCAGGTGGGACTGCGCTGCACGCATATCGATGCCTATCGGTTCTTTACCGATGCCGCCGTGCCACTCAATGCGCTCGTGCCAACGCGCGAGCGCCAGGAGGAATTGGAGCAACCCGGCTGCCTGCACGCATCGATGGACCTTTACAAGTACGCGATGTGGTTTTCCCCATTCATTGCCAGCGAGCTGGTGGCCGACTGCTTTGCCCTTGCCCGGCAGGGGCGTGCGCTGGACATGCGTGCTTCGCCGTACGACTTGCAGGAGCTCGGCGTTGAGCCCATCCAGGTCCAGACCTCGCAGGGCCGCGCGCTGTATGCCGCAGAGCAGCAGCGGTTCATGGCCTCGGCGGCGATCGTGCGCGGTAATCTCCAGCGGCAGATCGCCGAACTGCTTGCCGTGCTGGATGCCGCCTAGTCCTTGTTCGGATCTTGCACGTGCGTGAACAACGCGCCTTGGGCAGCCTGCGAGCCCGACCGGCCTCCGCCGGCACCGCGCAGCACCACCGCGGCCAGCACTGCCAGCACGGCACCGGCAAGGGGGCCGGCCAGGTATACCCAATAGTTGGCATAGTCATGCCCGATGACATCCGGTGCCAGGCTGCGCACCGGGTTCATCGATGCACCGGACAGCGGGCTGGCCCACAATCCGGCTAGTGCGATGTATGCCCCCACGCCCACCGCTCCGATGATGCCGATGTTCTGGGCACCGGAGGCCGTGCCGAGAATGACACTGACCAGTCCGAGCGTGAGCACGGTCTCCATCATGAATGCAGCAAGCGGCGTAGCACCGGCTGCCGGATAGGTGCCGCCGTTGACCGCTGAGGTGTTGATCACCGCCTGAAGGAACCAGCACGCCAGCAGTCCACCGGCCAGTTGCGCGAGGATGTAGCCGGGCACTCGGCGCCAGGGAAAATCACCGCGAAGGGCAAAGGCGATGCTCACTGCCGGATTGAAGTGCGCACCGGACACCTTGCCCATGAACAAGATCATTGCCATCACCATCAGTCCCGGTGCGGTGACTGCGGCTGCACGTCCGACGGCCCCGCTGAACTGCGCGGCCATCATGCCCCCGCCGGCAGCGACCAGGACGAGGAAGAACGTCCCCAGGACTTCGGAGAACAGTCGACGCCACTCCTGCCGTGGGTCATTGAAGTTCGTCAGTCGTGCCACCACGGTGGAGGGGAAACCGTAGATCCATCGGTGCTCAGCAGCAACCACTGAGTCAGCGAACTCATCCAAGGCCATGGCGGGATTCCTCACTGAACGGCAATGATCGACCAACGCCTAGTTTGCCCTGCGGGCTTCCGGGTAACCAGCCACCGTGCCGCGGGAATCATTGCCATGCTCGCGGGAGTCAGGTGCGAATGCATGCGGGGACGGTTACTCCTCTTCGGATACCAGTTCGTACACGGGGTTGGCGATGGCCAGCTTGCCCTGATACTCACCGACCGTGCCGCTGGCACTCATTCGGGTACCAGCCTTGATCCCGGCAATACTGCGTCGGCCGTAGAAGACCAGCGTGATCCCGCCACTGTCATCCCACAGCTCGACTTCCAACGCCGGTGAACCGGACATCGGCGACAGGTGGACCATGCGCACTTGTCCACTCACGCTGGCGCGATTGCGCCATTGCAGAGAGCCGATGGGCGTCACGCCCTCGCGCTCTTCGATGACTGTCGGTGCGCTGCGGTCCAGCACCGCAGTTGGTGCCGTGGCCGTCACCGAACCGTTGCCGCGGATCTGTGCTTCGACCGTGGCTCGACGCTCCAGGAGTCCGTTCACGTCGAACGGGATGATGGTGGCCACCACGCGCGGCTGCTTGCTGATGGATCGGGCGATGTCATCGGCGGTCTGATCGTGCAGGATCCGCCCGACGATCGATGAGTACGACCGTCGAGGCAGGAGCAAGGTGAGCTCGGTGGACGGATCTGCGGTCTCCGCGGCGGCCAGTCGGGAGATGGCACTCATCAAGCGGCGATCGGGGCAGGCAATCAGTTCCAGCGGAACCCGCGCCAGTGCCGCCTGTCCCATCCAGGTGTTGAGCAGCTCCTCGGCGTGGGTCTCATCCAGCACGTAGTGAACCGCGCGCAGGTTGGCGGCCCGAAGACTCAAGGCGTATCGCACGGCCGAGATCGTGGCCAGGTCCGCATTGTCCACCAGCACCACGATGGAGTGTCGGGAAATCATCGACGTCCCGGTCTCGGGGGTGAGTACTGCCAGTGCCGCCGCCTCCCGGCGATACCGGCGATGCAGTCGCAGCAGCGCGAACACCGCTATCGGGAACACCACCACGACCAACCAGGCACCTTCGTTGAACTTCACGACGATGAAGACCAGCACCACGATGAGCGACACCGTGCCAGAGGCAAGGTTGAGCAGAACCTTGCCTCGCTTTGGCCCATCGGGATGATTGGCGAAGTGCTTGGCCATGCCAAAGCCTGCCAGGGTGAAACCGGTGAACACCCCGATGGCGTAGAAGGCCACGAGCTTGTCCACGTGCGCGCCGGTGCCAAGCAGCAATGCGATGGATACCACCGTCAGCACGATGATGCCGTTGGAGAAGACCAGTCGATGTCCGCGCTTCATCAGGCTGCGCGGAAGGAAGCGATCCTCGGCAACGAAACTGGCAAGGAACGGGAATCCACTAAATGGCGTGTTGGCACCGGTGTACAAGATGAGCATGGTGGCAAGCTGCACGACCAAGAACAGCAGGTGTCCGAAGGCGCCGCTGCCGAACACTGCCGAGGCTACCTGGGAGATGACCGTCGGAGTGCCGCTCTCATACGGTTGGGCATGGGTGTGAAAGGCAAGCCACGACACTCCTGCGACCAGGGTTCCCAGAATCATGCTCATGGCGACCAGGGTCTTGCGGGCGTTGTCGCCCTCTGGCCGCTTGAACATGGACACGCCATTGGAAATGGCCTCCAGTCCGGTCAATGACGAGCCGCCGTTGGCGAATGCACGCAGCAGGATGAAGATCGATGCGAAGGCCAGCACGCTGCTGGAGGTGGAATGCTCGGGAAAGGTCCCCGGCTGATTCAGCGGGTACTGCTGCAGCGTGCCAAACACCTCGCGGATGATGCCGACGATGATGACCACGAACATGGAGCCGACAAAAAAGTACGTCGGGAGCGCGAACGCCTTGCCGGCCTCCCGAATGCCGCGCAGATTGCCAAAGGCCAGGATGAGCACTACCCCGACGGTGATCCACAGTGTCCATGGACCAAGGCCCGGAACGGCGGAGGTCAGCGCGGCCGTTCCGGCTGCCGCTTGGACGGCAACGGTGACGATGTAGTCCAGCATCAATGCCACTGCGGCGACCTGAGCCACGATCGGCCCGAAATTCTCCCGAGCCACCACATATGACCCGCCGGTCTTTGTGTACACCTTCACGACATCGCGATACGACAAGGTCACCAGCAGCAGGACCGCCAAGATCACTGCGGTCAACGGCAGCAGCATGGTGAAGCCGATCAGCCCGAAGGCCGGCAGCAGCACGATCAGCATTTCCTCGCTGCCATAGGCGGAGGAGGAGATGCAATCGGAGGACAGCACGCCCAATGCGAGGAACTTGCTCAGTCGCTCATGCTTGAGATGCTCACTGATGATCGGCTTGCCCAGCAGCACGGTCTTGAGCCGGTACCGCCGCGATTCGCGCAATTCAGCGGGGCTTGCGAGCGGGATCGGCGCAGCGGCACCGTCAATCCAGGAGGTCGACACCTGTCACAGGTCCTTTCCCTGAAGCGAACATCCCCTATCTAAGTCCCGCACCGAATCGCAAACGCCCTCGGGTGCCGATTGATGCTGATCGACGCCGCTACCAGCGTGGCAGTGCCTTGCCCGGGTTCAAGATGCCTTCGGGGTCCCACGCCGCCTTGATCCGGGTATGCAGGTCGATTGCCGGAGCATCGAGCTCCTGGGCAAGCCCGGCACGCTTGAGGTTTCCTACCCCATGCTCCCCGGTCACCGTTCCCCCGCATTGCAAGGCAACGTCCAGGATGTCGTCAAAGGCAGCCATTGCTCGAACTGCTGCATCCTTGTCCTGCCTGGGAACCACGATGGTCGGGTGCAGGTTTCCATCGCCGGCATGGCCGAAGGTGGCAATCATGACCTGCCGGTTGGCGGCCACCTGCTCGATCAGCACCATCGCCTGCGCCAATGCAGAGCGCGGCACGGACACGTCATCTAGCAGCCAATCACCCATGGATTCCAACGCAGGGATCGCCATCCGACGCGCGCCAAGCAGCATGTCCGCCTGCTCAGGATCCTCCGAGCGGAACACCTCCGATGCCCCGGCCGCCTGACACAACTCCAGCAGTCGATCAGACTCATCGATGCCGGCCTGTCCTGGAGCATCACTTTGCGCCAGGAGCAGTGCCTGTGCGTTGGTGTCCAGTCCCATCGGTCGCCACTGCTCGACGGCGGCGATCGTGGTGCGGTCCATCAACTCCAGCATGCTGGGGGTGAGCTCGGACATGATGGCGCGAACAGCCATGCCGGCCCGGAACACATCAGGGAACACGGCCACGGCGGTGGTCGCCGGTGGCGGAAGCGGGCGCAGCCTGAGCCGGGCCATGGTGACGATGCCCAGGGTGCCCTCGCTGCCGACCATCAGCCCGGCCAGGTCGTATCCGGCCACTCCCTTGATCGTGCGACGACCAAGTCGGGTAACCCGACCGTCGGCGAGCACTACCTCAAGACCCAGGACCGCATCTCGGGTCACGCCGTACTTCACGCAGCACAGGCCACCGGCATTGGTGTTGACGTTGCCGCCGATGGAGCAAAAATCCTTGCTTGCCGGATCCGGGGCATACCAGACCCCATGGCCGGCGACATGCTCACGAAGCTCGGTGTTGAAGATGCCGGGCTGGGTTTCCACGTAGCCGTTGGCGACATCGACCTCCAGCACCTCGCGCATCTTCTCAACGCAGACGATCAGCGACCCGTCGATGGCATTGGATCCACCCGACAGCCCGGAGCCGGCGCCTCGGGGAACGACCGGCACCTTGAGTCGATGCGCCGCCTGCATGACCGCCGACACCTGCTCCGTGGTGCGCGGGAACACCACGCCAATCGGGGTACCTGCCTCAGAGCCGGTGGACCGATCGCGCGAGTACGTAGGCAGTCGATCCGGGTCGGTGACCACATCGGCCTCGGCCAGAGCACTGGCACATGCCTCTAACAACTGTTCGGCTGCATTCACGGAGCAAACGGTAGCCTGAAGCAGTGGGAAGCCCGACAGTGACGATCAGCGATACTCCCAAGCGCTCGACCTACGTGCTGCTGGCGTTGGTCACCGGGGCCGTGGTGTCCAATATCAACCTGGGTATCGCCAATGTCGCACTTCCTTCGATTGGCCGTGACCTGCATGCCAATCAGGACCAGCTCACCTACATCGCCAATGCGTTCGCCTTGGGTCTGGCTGCCACTGTGCTGTATCTGGGGTCAATCGGTGACCGCTACGGACGCAAGATGCTGTTCGTTCTCGGTGCAGTCCTGACGATCCCCACCGCCTGCCTGGCTGCCTGGTCAGTCAGCGCCAATGAGCTCATCGTCGCGCGATTGCTGTCCGGGCTTGCCGCAGCATTGCTGTTTCCCACCACCTTGTCCCTGATCGGGGCGCTGTATCGGGGCAAGGCGCAGATCACGGCCATAGCCCTGTGGTCAGGGATCGGCGGCGGAATGGCGGCGGTCGGCCCCCTGCTCGGCGGCTGGATGCTTGAGCATTATTGGTGGGGATCGGTGTTCTTGATCACCGTGCCCCTGGACGTGCTTGCCCTGGCTGTCGGCCTGATCGTGTTGCCGTGGCATGCCGGGGAGGAACGGTTCTCCGTCGATCACCTCGGCGGCGTGCTGTCCGTGATCGGTGTGGGCGGCCTGGTGCTGGCCATCGAACTGGCAGGAAAGGGCATCACCGCTTCCTGGCTGACGCTGGTTGCCATCGCGATCGCGGTCCTGATCTTGTTCTTTTGGCGGCAGACCCGTGCTGCCAGACCCCTGATTGCACTGAACCTGGCGAAGGCGCCGACGTTCTGGGTGGCCTTCGTGGCCGGTGCGATCACGTTCGGCTCGCTCATCGCCGTGATGTTCATCGGCCAGCAGTTCACGCAGAACGTGCTGGGATACAGCACGATTCGCGCCGCTGCCGTGGTGCTGCCGGCCGCACTGTTCACCGCTATCGGCGGACAGGTCGCCGGGAAGATTATTGCGGCCAAGGGATCCCAGTTCTGCTTCATGCTCGGCCTGGGCGCCGTGGCATGTGCCTTCACCATCATGACCTTCGTGTGGACTGACTCGGCATCGGTCTGGTGGGTCATGACTGCCTATGCATTCACCGGCGCAGGCGTCGGCCTGGCCGCCACGCCCGCATCACGGGCCCTGATGTCCTCAGTGCCCCTGAATCGCTCCGGCATGGGATCAGCGTTCTTGGATCTCACGCGGGACTTCGGCGGTGCGATCTTGCAGGCCATGCTCGGTGGGATCCTGGCTGCCACCTACTCAGCACACATTCGCGATGCCCTGACATCACTGACCCCCGCGCAGGCATCCCAGGTCAGCACCGCTGCGGCCCAGGAGATGACCGCCTCGTATGCAGGCGCAGCCCAGGTGGCCACCGGCTATCCCGCGCAAGCCGCACACGCCATCACCAGCACGGCGGCGGCAGCCTTCACTGATGGCAAATCCCTGGCGCTGGCATCGGCCTTGGGGTGCACCCTGATCGGACTGGTCTTGGTCTTGTGGAAATTTCCGGGCAAGGCCGCAGAGACTGCCTTCTATCAATCCGTCGCCACAACCGGGGCATCTGCTGATGGATAAGTTCCGGCCAGGAACGGGCGGGCTGGATCAGGACCGGACCGGGCAGCAGGAGTTGCCGTGCCCACTGCTGGTTGTCTGAAGCGAGCGAACCCATGAATGCATCACCGGCGCCGGATAACGATCAGCGCGCCAAAGTCGACCGACCGCGGCGCCCAGGCGTGTGGTTCCTAGGACTGCTGGCAACCATCGGGGTCATCGTGTTGATTCCATGGATCATCGATCTGGGCATCACCCTGCCTGAGACCTCCAGCGGCGGCGCGTGGCGCCTGACCTGGGTGGGGTTCGACGTCTTCATGCTGCTGGCCTTCACGTGGGTTGGGGTTTGCGCCTTTGGTCGCAATGCCCATTTGGTCCTTGCGGTGACGGTATGCGCCACCTTGGCCCTGGTCGATGCCTGGTTTGACGTGTGCCTGTCGTGGGGCACCGTTGATCAGGTTGGGGCAATCGCCGCTGCGGTGCTTATGGAAATCCCGCTGGGTTGCTATTTCGGCTGGACCGCTGTTCGCCTCCATCGACGGGCGGGCACCGCTGCCGATTGGCCTGCCGATCGCTAGCTACTCCGGCAGGCTGGTCAGGAACTGCAGGTGCACAGCACCTTCAATATGACTGGAGAGTTCGGCATTGAACTGCGCATTCTCCGGTGCGTTGATGTGCTGCTGGAACACGTGTGCGTCGCGGTATTGCTCGATGACCACGATGCACTGTGCATCGGCCGCATCGGCAAAGGTCTCGAATCGCACGGTGCCATCAGTCGCACGGACGATGGCTGCATAGTCGGTCAGCAGATCGTGCACCGTTTCCTCATGTCCACTCAGCACACGAAAGCTGGCGATCAAGTGCACGTATTCCTCCTGCGGTCCAGTGCCGCAAGCGTACTCATGGCCCACCTATGCCAAGCGCAACCTCAGGCCAGCCCAAGGCTGACGTCACCTACGTGGGCCAGGTCTGAAATCCTGACCGTGCGCCAGGCACCGAAGACCAGATCACGCCTGGACAGCCGACCCGGGCATCCCATTGCCACGCGCCCGCAATTGCACTCAACCGATCCATGGGAGCACACCAACTAACGCGCGCATTGACCTAGACTGCGCGCTCAGACATGCGCACGGGAATGCCAGGATCTCCTCCGCGATGCTGGACGTTCACGTCGCAGGTGGACATTCACATCAGATCAGGCGTCTCGAACAAGAAGCTACACGCCATGCGTTTCGGAACACGTGCCGCCATGTCGGCCACACTGGTGATTGCCGCAACCATGGCGCTGTCCCAGGTGACCGCGAGCGCCGCTGCTGCAGATCGGTCGGTCACGATCATCAACAGCACCAGCAGTCCAATGCACATCGCAATTGACGGCATTAACAACGGATACTGGGAGGACAAGCGACCGGACAACCCCTGCGCCCCCACGGGCGGTCGCCCTGCCAGTTTCCAAGACTGCTCACTGCATCCCGGACAACACGTCCAACGAGACATCAACTCCAACTCGTCGATCACCAGAGGTCTCCCCGAGTTTGATCTGAAGATTTATGACCATCAAACCTTTCAGGGAACAATCCGCCTCAAAATGGTGGGGATCTTGCTGAACGCGGATGATCACGAATTCCGAAGCTACGACGCTTTACCAGGCGGGGAATGCAGCAGTCAGCCCCAGGTCCAGTCACTGCACTCCATTAACCTCACCGTGGTCTGCACCAAGACTTCGACAACCATTACGGCAACTGACCGCAAGTAGACCCTCACGGGGACTGCCCCGAGTTTGGTTGCCTCCTGACCTGTGAGGATTCGTCCTCGCTGGAAGGATGTTTGTCATGCCGAAAGCATTTCCGATCGAGTTCCGCCGCGATGTCGTCGCGGTTGCTCGTTCCTCTGATGCCCCGATTGC
>CAIKZY010000151.1 GCA_903832025.1 uncultured Actinomycetes bacterium | reverse complement strand
GCAATCGGGGCATCAGAGGAACGAGCAACCGCGACGACATCGCGGCGGAACTCGATCGGAAATGCTTTCGGCATGACAAACATCCTTCCAGCGAGGACGAATCCTCAC
This sequence comes from uncultured Actinomycetes bacterium, assembly GCA_903832025.1. Lineage (GTDB taxonomy): Bacteria > Actinomycetota > Actinomycetes > S36-B12 > S36-B12 > CAIKZY01. The sequence goes on along the minus strand of CAIKZY010000151.1, from coordinate 2,016 downwards.
AGGTCAGGAGGCAACCAAACTCGGGGCAGTCCCGACCATGACGATCGCTGCGGAAAGCACTGCACCGGAAGAACGGCGCACGCCGGTTATGGTCATCATGACTCCTCATCGCTGAACGAATGAACATTCGGGGCAAGACTACGCATGGCGCCCTCCTGCGTGAAACGCACCCACCGGCGTTTCGCCCGTACAAGCGACCGCGCCCGCACTCCGGAGGCCCCTCCTGAGTCGCCGCTGATGCCCTTGAGCAGCGAAAGACCCCTGCATGAGCCCCAAGGTCGAGGCCTCGGCGATGTGATCGCTGTGGCCACCAAGAACGCACAGCTTCGCCTCAGGGGTTGGGCCCCTCACGTTCAGTACGATGCGGATTCCGCTCGAGGTAGGCAGGAACCCGACGAGGAGCGCCATCAGATATGGACGATTGCATAGGGCGTAGAAGCGCGAGTAGCGGAATCTCGGTGGGGGTGGGTGCGTGACCACCGTCCTGGGGTTCTTCCATGTCGGCATCACCGTCCGATCCCTGGAGCAAGCGTTGCCCTTCTACCGGGACGCACTGGGCTTGGAGATCCAATTCACCCGTACTCTCTCCAGCCCTGAGCATCGGGCGCTTGTCGGCCTGCCTTTCACGGAAGTGAAGGTGGTGTTCCTCGAGCTTCCGGGTGGTGGCTCTGTGGAGTTGCTTGAGTACGCAGGGCTGGAGCGGCACTCTGCCGCGGCGCGACCCTGCGACCCTGGATCCGGACACCTCGCGGTCTACGTACAGGACATCGAGGCCACGGTGAGAGCGGGGATCGAGAGTGGCGGTTCGCTGAGAGGCGACATCCTCGAGTTGACCGGGGGTCCTCTTGCCGGCATGAGGGTGTGCTACCTGGTTGACCCCGACGGATTCCCGATCGAACTCTTCCAAAGGCCCATTGACGCGCAGGCTTCATGACTGCCGTGCCGAGCCGCCCGGCGTGTGGCGCGAGGGTCGTCTGGCTCGCCACGTCGACGCAGCGAGCGTGCGATCGAGGCTGCGGTAACGGAGTCGGAAACTTGGCGGCGGTTGCATCACTTGGGGCGACCGCTGTCGCCACCGCGATTCCACGGCACGCGGCCACGGACTCAGGCCTTCCGGGAATCGTTCTTGAGGGCACTGTTGCCTCGTTCTATCGCAAGATGTGCGGGACCATGGGGCTTGTCTGCGTAGTTCGGCATGGCCTCATCTGGGGTCCCGCGGTGTCCTGAGCCCGGTCAGGTGAGAGTACTCGCTTCCCCGCCCCGCCGGAGGCTCCCCACTTCGGAGCACTACCGTTGCCAGCGGGGACGGGCTCTACCGGTACTGTGCCGAGGACTTCACCGCACTCGAAGTGAAGACCGTGGCTGGCGTGGAGAGACGTCAGTTGCACCCCCTCGACTTCACTGCTGATGGTGTCTCCGCGGCGGGCTCCGGGCGAGTGAAGGTTAGGTGCCCTCGACATGGTCAAGCTCTGGGTGCCCGCGTACGTGGCCATCGTCCTTGTGTGGGGCCTGAGCTACCTGTTCGTGGCCTGGAGCCTGCCGACATTCACCCCAATAGGAATTGCCTTCGGACGGTGCGGTCTCGCCGCGTTGCTCCTGACCATCGCGTGCGTGATCTCGCGCACGCGGCTACCACCGCGGGCGCTGTGGCCGCGCTTGGCCATGTATGCGTTGCTCGTGGCCGTCGGTCCCGTACTCCTCCTTGGCGTCGCCGTCTCGCACACCACGACGTCACTGGCCGCGATCGCCGGCAGCATGGCCGCGATCTGGGTACTCCTCGTCAACCTGCTGTTCTTCCCTGAGCAGCGTCCATCCGCCTTGAGGGTTGCGGGAATCTTTGTGGGCTATCTGGGCATCCTCATCGTGATCGGAGTGTGGAACGGAGTCGGCTCAGGAACCGCGATCGGCATAGGAGCTCAACTCGGTGGCGCGATCCTGTACGCGTTCTCCCTGCCGTACGCCCACCGCTATCTGACCGGCGGCCCGACCGCGGCGAGCGTGTCCCCGATCGCCTTG
>CAIKZY010000150.1 GCA_903832025.1 uncultured Actinomycetes bacterium | reverse complement strand
GCTGCGGATGATCGATGCCAGCATGGCGCCTTCGGCGACGGTCAACTGCGAAGCCGGCTTGCCGAAGTACGCACCGGCCGCCGCGTCGATGCCATACGCCCCGCGGCCAAAGTAGATCGTGTTCAGGTAATCCTCGAGGATCTGGTTCTTGGAGACTACGGTCTCCAACTTGAATGCCAGGACGACTTCCTTGAGCTTGCGGGAAATCGTTCGATCCTGGGTCAAGAACGCGTTCTTGGCATATTGCTGGGTGATCGTGGACCCACCTTGCAGGCGGCCACCGGAGACATCGTTGAGCAGTGCCCGTCCGATGCCCAGCGGTGAGACACCGCCGTGGGAGTAGAAGGAGCGATCCTCGGCCGCCAGCACAGCCCGCTGCACGCCGAGGGGAACCGTGGCCAGGGACACCGAGTGGCGTGTGGACTCGCCCAGGGAACCAAGAACTGTGGTGCCATCGCTGTAGAACACCGTGGTGGCCTGTGCCGTGGCCAGTTCGCTCGGTGCCGGCACGGGTGTCATCGCCACGATGAGCGCGAATCCGCCTACCGCGACCCCGGCCAGGATCACCACGGCAATCAGGATGCGGCGAATCCAGTGCTTCTTGGCCCCAGGGCGCCGTTTGGCAGCGGCTCGCTTGGCCGGTGCGCGCTTGGCCGGGGCCTTCTTCGCGGGGCGGGACTGGCTCACGGGCATCCTTCGGGGAAGTCAGGTGCGCTGCGGGCAACCAGCGGGTCGGGACGATTACTGGTCAAGCAGATCACGGGGGACCGACGGTGGCCGACGCGGCACGCCGTCACCGAGGACGTAGGTGCCCAGCAAATAGTTCCAGCCGCATTCCACGCATACCTCCACCCGATATACCGTGAATGCCCCGTACTGCGTGGCCATCTCCTGAAGCTCGGCAGGGCTACGAACTCGCCCGGCGTAGGGACCCAACTGGTCGCCGTAGACGTAGTTCAGGTGGATAAACCCATCGTCCTTGCAGATCGGGCACCTGGTGCTGGCCGGTGTGCCGTGGTGCCGGGCAGCCTTCAACAGGTAGGGATCGGCATCGCAATACTCCGAGGTGAGCATCCCCCCGGAGAAGAAGTGACGGACCGCCTGGTTACGCGCTAACAGGCGATTGACCACATGACGGGGCGCGCAGGGGTCGACCACATCTTCTGGCTCATCACGAGATGGCCCGCCAGGCTTGTACCCTTGCGCACCGCTTTCACCGCGCGCGATCGTGCCGCGGATTGCGGACTTGCGCGGTGCAGCCATGGGAAAAGGGTACGCCGTCGCCGACTCGCCGCAGATTTTGACGCGATATATCAAGTTGCTATATCGTTTCGGCACTTCCCCGCACAGCCCACCCGGAAAGGAACCATGGCCCGCCGAGCTGACGTACTGGAATTTGCAGTGCTGGGCATGCTGGCCGATGGTCCCCTGCACGGCTACGAGCTCCGCAAGCGCCTCACCGCGGTTCTCGGGCCATTTCGGGCGCTGAGCTTTGGCTCGCTGTACCCGGCACTTCGCCGGCTGAGCGAGCGCAGCCTGATCCGCGAGTTGCAGACCACCCCGGCAACGGAGTCCGAGGCGCCGCCCCTGGCGGCAAAGCGGGCTCGGGTGGTCTACGCCTTGACCGCCGAAGGCAAAGAGGCCTTCGGCGACTGGGTGAACCAGCCAGGGCCTGAGGCATGGGAGGACGAAGGATTCGCCGCGCACCTGGCGTTCTTCTCCCAGACCGAGGCCATGGTGCGTGTTCGCATCCTGGAAGGACGCAGGTCCCGACTGGAAGAACGACTGTCCACGATGCGGGAGTCGATCAAGCGCGGGCGTGAGCGCATGGACAACTACACCCTGCAATTGCAGGAGCACGGCGTGGAGGCCACCGAGCGCGAGGTGCGGTGGCTGAACGAACTCATCAGTCTTGAACAAGTCGATCACATCCGGAAATGAGGAATGGCATGGGAGCAATTCGAGTAGCGATCGTTGGCGTGGGAAACTGCGCATCGTCGCTGGTGCAGGGCGTGGAGTACTACAAGGACGCCGATCCGTCCGCAGCAGTGCCCGGCCTGATGCACGTGCAATTCGGTCCCTACCACGTTTCCGACGTGGAATTCGTGGCGGCATTTGATGTCGATGCCAAGAAGGTCGGCACCGACTTGTCCGCGGCAATCAATGCCTCGGAGAACAACACCATCAAGATCTGCGACGTTCCGCTGACCGGTGTCACCGTGCAGCGCGGGCAGACCCTAGATGGCCTGGGCAAGTACTACCGCGAGACGATCATCGAGTCCGATGAGCCGGCCGTGGATGTGGTCCAGGCATTGAAGGACGCCAAGGTCGACGTGCTGGTCTGCTACCTGCCAGTTGGCTCGGAGTCGGCAGCCAAGTTCTACGCACAGTGCGCCATCGATGCCGGCTGCGGATTCGTCAACGCACTGCCGGTGTTCATCGCCGGCACGCCGGAGTGGGCCAAGAAGTTCGAGGATGCCGGCCTGCCCATCGTGGGTGACGACATCAAGAGCCAGGTAGGTGCCACCATCACCCACCGCGTGCTGGCCAAGTTGTTCGAGGATCGGGGCGTGATTGTCGATCGCACCTACCAGCTCAACGTCGGCGGCAACATGGACTTCAAGAACATGCTCGAGCGCGACCGCCTTGAGTCCAAGAAGATCTCAAAGACCCAATCGGTCACCAGCCAGCTGTCCCATGACCTGGGCGAGAAGAACGTGCACATCGGCCCATCGGACTACATCGCCTGGCTCGATGACCGCAAGTGGGCGTTCGTGCGCCTGGAAGGCCGCGCCTTCGGTGACGTTCCCCTGAACCTGGAGTACAAGCTGGAAGTGTGGGATTCCCCGAACTCCGCCGGTGTCATCATCGATGCCATCCGCGCAGCAAAGATCGCCAAGGATCGCGGCATCGGCGGGCCGATCCTGTCCGCATCCAGCTACTTCATGAAGTCCCCGCCGGTGCAGTACAACGACTCCGAGGCCAAGCAGGCCGTTGAGGACTTCATCGCCGGCACGATCGAGCGCTGACCGTCCTGACAATCACGAATCAATCGGGCAGGGACCACGCGGTCCCTGCCCGATGGGCATTCTCGGCGCCAACGGGTTGAGCAGCCATCCAGCGACGCCGGCCCGCGAGAAAAAGTCACCCGCACGTGCCCCAGGTGGGCTCCGAGGGCAATTGAAAGGTCCTAGGCTCTCCACCATGTCCACCGCATCCTCAGCCATCGCCGTGCCAAGCTCCAGAACACCACGACGGGTCGGCGTGCGCTCGGTGGCGGCATTGCTGGTATTCCTCATCGCCGCCCTGATCACCCCGGTGGCCCTGGTGGGTCACTGGGGCAATCGGACGGTCACCGATACCACGCGTTTCGTGGACACGGTGGCACCGCTGGCGCAGAACCCCGCGATGCAAGATGCGGTCTCGGCCGAGCTGACCAAGGTGATCACCGAGCAGGTCAATACCAGCCAGTTGGTCAATCAGGTGCTGGGCGGGGTGATCTCCAACCCCACGCTAGAACAGACAATTTCCGGGCCGATCACCGCCGGCATCAACAGCCTGATCGGGCAGGCAGTGCATTCATTCGTGTCATCCGATGCCTTCAACACCATCTGGCTGGCCGTCCTGACCGGTGCGCAGAAGTCACTGATGGCGGTCCTGGAAGGCCGGCCAGGCGGTCCGGTCTCCCTGCAAGGCGACCAACTGGTCTTGAACATCACCTCGTTGCTGCAAGCCGTGCAGCAACACCTGGTCACGCACGGACTATCGCTGGCATCACACGTCACGATTCCGCCCAATGCCGGTCAGGTGGTGCTCTTCAACAGCCCCGCCCTGGCCCAGTTGCGCCTGATCTACTCGTTCACCAACCCATTGCTGGCCTGGTTCCCGCTGATCTTGACCGCCCTGTTCGTGCTCGCGGTGTGGCTGGCCCGCCGCCGGGCCCGCATGGTGATGGCCACGGGTATCGCGCTGCTGGTCGGCACCGTGGCACTGGATGCGGCGTTGAACATCGGTCAGGGGGTGTTCGTTGATCAGCTGTCCAACACGTTCTTGGCCCCGGTGTCCAACATCTTCTGGAACACCTTCTTCGCCTACCTGGTGCAAGGCGTGCAGGCCATGATCGTCTTGTCCGTTGCCGTCATCATCGCCGGATGGCTTGGCTCGCGATTCATGCTGGCCACCAAGGTACGAGCTGCGCTGTCCCGTGGACTGCGTCAGATCGGCGGAGGACTTCGTGCCAATCCATTGAGCGCACTGGTTGCCCGCAAGCCCGGTGCGTGGCATGTGGGCATCAGCGCGATCACGCTGCTGCTGATCGCCACCGGCGACGTGATGCACGTGTGGCACGTGCTGTGGTGCATCGCCCTGGGCGCAGGCCTGTGGACCGGCGCGGAAATCCTGCAGGGAGCCCCATCAGGGAACACCACCGGTGCACCTGCACTGACTGCCGCCTAGGTTGCGCGGATGATCATCTCCTTGGTCAGTGAGCTCTCGGCAGCAACCGACACGCGGCCATCGCTGATCGCAGCCAGATACTCGTGGTAGTCGGCCTGCACGCGCGCGGTGTACTTCGTCGCGAACACTGACACCGATTCGTCGAACTTCTCGCTCGTGGCCAGGTAGCCGGCAATGGCCACCGCATCCCCTGACCGAGCATGACCGTGCGCGAGCGTGCGGCCGCACAATTCGGCGTAGCCGACCATGACCGCTGGGGGCAGCTTGGCCAAGTCCGGTGACCACTTCATGTCCCGCAACTGGCGCACGTAGTACTCACGGCCACGAAACCCAGTGATCCACCCGAGGAATGCATCACTGGCGGCCTGCATCAGTCGCTGGCCGTTGACCACGCGTTGGCCCATGTGATCGAACTGGCTCGCGCCGGTGTACGGCTCCAGGACCGAATGCACTGCCTCCTTGCCCTGCAATACCAACAGGTCATCAGGGTCGCGGCCTTGAAGGAGCACGACCCAGGCGCGCAGGCCGACACTGCCGACGCCAACCACCTTGTGGCCTAAGTCCACCATCGAATACCGACGGATCAATTCCCGTCGATCATCTTGCAGACTGTCCCGGTACTGCCGCATGAGCTCATGCATCTGTCCATCCGACTGGGGATCATCAGCCGGCAAGCTCACCAGCAGCGGCGGCTGATCCAGGAACCGACGCTTGCCATCGACTACCTCAGTGAGCTTGGACACCGCCGACCACGAATCACGCGTCCGGGCCTTGTCGATGATGCGACTGACCGACTTGATGCCCTTATCGCCACCGGCGAGCTGCGCCCAGTTGGTCAACTCGGCCGAGCTGATGCGGTCGTACCAGATGGCCAGGTCACCCATGGACGCGAACTGCGCCATCGACTGCCGGTAGGCGCGCGCGGCGGTCTTGGCCATCAACGCGGCTTCCTCGGAGGTATAGCCGTTGTCTTGGGCTGCAAGGGTGAAACTTGCCGCCAGACGCAGCACGTCCCACTCGAATGGCCCGGGGTTGGTCTCGTCGAAGTCATTGACGTCGAACACCACCGAACGATCCTGACCGGCGAACAGTCCGAAGTTGGCAACATGCGCGTCACCGCACAGCTGGACGACCAGGCCGGTGTTGGGCATCGATCCCAGGTCAGCAGCCATGATCGCTGCCGCTCCACGGTAGAAGGCAAAGGCAGATGCCGACATCCGCTCATGGCGCACCGGCAGCAGTTCTGCGACCCGACCCACTTCCTGCTCGGCCAGCAACGTCACCGGATCCTTGCGATCTGCAGCCGGTGTCCAGTCAGCCAGCGCTGTCCTTGGACGGCGCTGGCGCGCGGCCACTCCCGCATCGATGCGCTCGGAATAGGTGGCTGTTCTGACTTCGGTTGGCAGGCTCAGTGGTTCGCTCATCTGCCAAGAGTGCCGCAAACGGCCTGACTTGTCGCATTCCTGGCCAACCTCACCACCGTCGTGTGCTGGCCTTGCGTGATTGAACTGGCCAGGCGGTTGACCTGGCCGGGCGCGGACAGTGACCACCGAACTCGGACGTGCCGTGCATTCACGTCCCGGCCTCAGCGCATGCCGGTGATCAGCGCATGCCGGTGATCAGCGCATGCCGGTGATCAGCGATTGGGGTGCGCTGCCCACCAGGACATCAGCGCCTGCGTCGCCTGTTCGGTATCCATCGGTCCGTGGTCCAGCCGGAGGTCCATCAAGAAGCGATACGCCTGGCCCACGAGCGGCCCGGGTGCGATATCGAGGATCTGCATGATTTGCGCGCCATCGAGGTCCGGCCGAATCGAGGCTAGCTCCTCGGCCTCGGCGAGTTCGGCGATCCGCGTTTCCAGCGAGTCATAGGCGCGTTGCAATGCCGCAGCGCGCTTGCGATTTCGCGTAGTGCAGTCAGCGCGTGTCAGCTTGTGCAATCGAGGAAGGAGTTCACCGGCATCGCGGACGTAGCGACGCACCGCAGAGTCGGTCCATTGGCCGGCGCCGTACCCGTGAAAACGCAGGTGCAGTTCCACTAATTGGGACACCTGGTCGATGACGTCATTCGAGAAGCGCAATGCCTGCATGCGCTTTTTCGTCATCCGGGCACCGACGACCTCGTGGTGATGGAACGACACTCGTCCGCCTTCTTCGAATCGACGCGTGCGAGGCTTGCCGATGTCATGCAGGAGCGCAGCCAGGCGCAGCACCTGATCGGGCCCGCTGATGGGTTCGTGCATCTGTTCCAAAACCATCGCCTGCTCCAGGACGGTGAGCGTGTGCTCGTAGACGTCCTTGTGATGATGATGCTCGTCGGCTTCCAGACGCAGCAACGGCAGTTCGGGGAGCACGTGGGCAGCAAGTCCGGTGTCGACGAGCAACGTCAAGCCGGTGCGCGGATCCTCACTCATGATGATCTTCACCAATTCATCACGCACTCGCTCAGCCGAGACGATCGTGATGCGCGGTGCATCGTCGATCATGGCCTGTGCCACGTCCGCGGCTACGGCAAAGTGCAACTGGGAGGCAAATCGAGCCGCGCGCATCATTCGTAATGGATCATCACTGAATGACTGGTGCGCCAAGGCAGGGGTGCGCAGGATGCGATCGGCCAGGTCAGCTCGCCCGTGAAACAGATCGACCAGCGTTCCGGAGGCAAGGTCAACGGCCATGGCATTGACCGTGAAATCCCGACGCATCAGGTCCCCGGCCAGGGAGTCGCCGAAGTCCACATCTGGTTTCCGGGAATCGGGATCG
>CAIKZY010000149.1 GCA_903832025.1 uncultured Actinomycetes bacterium | reverse complement strand
TATCCCGCTGGGGCGTTACGGCACCACGAGTGAATTCGGTGACTTGGCTGCATTTTGCCTATCTGCCCGTGCTTCATACCTGACCAGATCAGTCATCAAACTCGACGGCGGGCTGTCGATCGCGCCGTGAAAGCCCGGAGGGGCCATTTGCGCCTAGGCGCGGATGGCCCACTTCGCCGTATTGACGTCGTAGAACAGGGTTCTGGTGCACACGGGCCCGCCAGCTCCTCCATTGGCCCATTGTGCCCAGGAATATGCCCAATGCCCATCAGGGACACCTGCCCAGTTCAGCCGCGCGTCTGCGCGAACGGCACATGTTCCTCCAGGGACTTGTCCTACTTGCTGGAGCACGTCGGCGGGCGCGACTCCGACCGCGGAATCGTCCCCGCACGCAATGGACAGTCCGACTTGCGGCTGCACTTGGTACACAGTTGCCACCGCACCATCAGGAATTAAACTACTTCCGCCGCCCCCGCCGTAGCCAACGCCCCCGCCGTAGCCAACGCCCCCGCCGTAGCCGCCGCCCCCGCCACCGCCGTCAGGATCGCCGCCGGCAGTGCCTCCACCGTCGCCGCCGCCAGAGCCATAGCCAGCTCCGCCGCCACCGCCGTAGGTATGTCCGTCAGATCCAGGGGATCCGTACGCACCGCCGGCACCCCCATCGGTCGTTTCGGCTCCGCCGCTGCTCATGGTGCCCCCGTCTGAGCCAGCCGATCCTTGGCCACCCGCACCGCCACCGGTGAGATCGGTCGTTCCCCCATCCCCGCCGTTGAAGTCAATTCCCGCACCGCCGCCACCACCGGCGATAATCACGGGGGTTCCTACGCCGATAGGACCGCCAATGAGCAGACTGCTCGAACCCCCGCCGCCGCCGCCAAAGTTGTCGATATTTGTGCCATCACCACCGTTTCCCCCGACGAACACGGTGAGAACAGTCCCGGGAGTAACCGGGAAGTCCGTATCGGTAATCGCCGCACCATGTCCCCCACTTGCCCCGCAACTAGCTCCGCCGTTGCCTCCAATGACTTGGACAATCATGGAGGAGACATTTGAGGGAACGATGCACGTGTAGGTACCAGGTGTCTGCCACAACGTCGTGAAAGAAATCGTGGCATGCGCGGGACACGCAATGGCAAGAGAGCCGGTCAGCAGTGACACGCTTGCAAATATGGTCCACCGACCGTTCATCATGAACCCCCCCCACACATGTGCTGGTATCGCACTTTGGTCACCAGATGCCTGAAATTCTAATGTCAGTGTCGCGACCGGTCGCAACTCGCATATGCGGCATGGGCCATACGCAGTGGCTGCAGACGAAAATCAGCAAGTGAACACACAGCGGGATCAAGCTTTGCTCCCTTCATCGAAAGCCTTGGGATCGAATTCCGGCTTGATCTAGCACCAGGACGCCTGATGGGTTCCTCCGGTCACTGTCATCGAGCACGTGCACGTGATCCTGATCCCACAGGCAGTGGATACAGGCTGATAGCGTTGCAAAGGGCCAGTGGAAGATTTTGGAGAGATGGCTGACGAGACGCTGGTTGCTATTGGTCTGCCGATCTATGGCAGTCATGAGCATCTAGCTGCATGCCTCCAATCGCTGGATCTGCACACTCCCGTGGGGGTCCCAATTGTCATCATCGACGACGGCGCTCCTGAACATGGCGTCGACAATGTCGTGGCGCTATTTTGCGCTTCCACACGAAGGCCATTCACCTGGATATTTCACCGGCAGAACCTCGGTTTCGTCCAGACCGCCAATCACATCTTTGAATTGACTGACGGCATGGACGTGGTTCTCATCAATTCCGATGTTGTCGTCGGAGCAGGATGGTTTGAGGCCCTGTGCGAGACTGCTGCTTTGGTGACCCATGCTGCCACGGTTACGGCAGCCACGAACGAGGGAACGCTGGCAGGAATTCCGGAACTGCGACGCGCAGTAAGTCCCGCCAGAATTGCGCCGGTCATCGACGGGCTCTCAGACCTCAACGCACGTCAGATCTATCGAGGCTTGCCGACAGCCATCGGCCACTGCACGCTATTTCGCAGACGGGCACTTGACCTGGTCGGAGACTTCGACGAGTGCTTTGGCCGAGGATATGGCGAGGAAGTTGACTTCTCGCAGCGATGTATCGAGCACGGCTTTGTCCACGTCTTGGCACCGCAGTGCCTGGTCTTTCACGAGGGGGGAGCATCGTTCCGATCTGACTCGGAAGCGCCAATACGCAAGGCATCGAATGAAGCAATTTTGCGTGAGCGTTATCCGTCGTATGAGACCGCAATATCGATCGCAATGCGTGAACGTCTGCCATCAGGGAGTGAAAATGGTCGACGATCCTCCCTCCGGGTGGCTCTGATCTCCCGATCAGGAGTCATCTTCGGCCTCGACTGCAGGATGGTTCACTCGCACCCGACTGGCACGGGTCGCTTGGTATTGGAATTGGCCCAGGCCATGGCGCATAACCCGCTCGTGCATCAATTGGTGCTTTTCGTCGGTTCGGACATGCACAGCTTCTGGCGCCAAGCTTGCGCGACGTGGTCCACTGAATGTCGTCTAATCGTTTCATCCGACGACTCCGTGAGCACAGAACATGTGTGCGACATCTTCGTGCGCCCATGTCAGTTCTTTGATCTCGCTGAAGTCCTGCTGGCCCGGACAGCCGCGCCCAGGATGCATCTGCATGTTCTCGATGGGATCGCATACGAACAGCCAAACTACTTTGCCAGCCCGAAGGCGTGGGCAACGTATCGCGAACTGTGCGAGTGGACAATGGGAATAGCCAGCTCGCTGTCCTCGAACTCGCACAGTGTCAGCTTGTGGATTCAATCGATCGGTCTCGAATCGCCAGTGGCGGTGATTGGCAACGGACTGGACCATGTTCAACAAATTCCTGGCAGAGACGTGCATGAGCTGAGCGACACAACGACACCGATTCGTCTCGTTCAATATGGGGCAGCGTTTGCCCATAAGAATCGCCAGTTCTCGATGAAGGTGGCGTTTGAAATCGCCGGCCTAGGACATAACGTTGAATTGACGCTGGTGGGACCCGAACCCGAGTTCGGTTCAACGGTTCAGTCGGAAAGGAGCCTGCTGAGACACCTTCAGCAGGCACTCAGGGAGTGCGAGGCCGCATTACCCGGCAGCCTTTCCGTCTCGTGGTTGGGTCACGTTCCTGAGCTTGAATTGCAGTCCCTAATCACTTCGGCCGACGTCGTGTTGTATCCAACAACTGTCGAGGGATTTGGTCTGGTTCCCTTTGAGTCTGCCGCACTGGGCACGCCATGCTTAGCAGGCTGCGGCGGTTCTCTGGCCGACCTCGTCCCCGAGCCCGCTCAAATGACAACCTTCAATGCGAAACAGTGGGCCCGGCGAACTGTGCAACTTGCATCCGATGCGCAACAGGCGCGAGAGAACATTGCTTCATTGCGGCGAGCAGCAACTCCCTACACGTGGCAAGGTGTGGCACAACGACTGGTAGAGGTGTGTATTGGTGCAATCGGATCGACAGCATCATCAGAGATGCCAGGGCCGAGAATGGCCCTCCAGGATGATGCCGTGCCAAATCTCGGCGGCGCCATGTTCGCCAATCTCACCGATGCCCAGGTCGAACGCGATAAGGCGCTCGCGAGCGTGGCACAACTGAAGGAGGCATTGGCGGCCCTTGAGTTCCAGATATCCGGCTTGCGCGAGGATCGGGAAACCCTCACGGAAGTATTCAGATCACGCCGATGGCGTTTCATGTCCCGACTGCTTGCAATATTCGGCCGGTAGTCCGGTGGTCACTGACCAGGCACGACGAATTCGTCCGCAGAGGGTGTGTCTGCTATCCGTGTAGCGTCCAACGCACCATGGTTGGACTAGAGGAATTCTAGGCAATGAGGCAACTCTCGGCGGCAGCTTCTCTGCCGAGCGGCTGAACCGCTGAGTGCACACAAGACGATATGGGCTGTTGGTGCACGTGCACCGCTGACATGGCCGCGCATGTATTCGTCCCGCAAAATGGTGTTCGTTTCGGCATTCCGTCGTAAATCTGCGGTCACCGTTCAGCTATTCCCCTGGTGTCTTAGGCGCGCTCACCCGAAGCCGTTGTCACGTCGGAAAACCGTTCCTGAGAGGCGAACTGGGTGCGATAGAGATCTGCATAGACCCCATTTCTCGCGAGCAACTCCTCATGGGTTCCCCGCTCGACTACCATTCCTGAAACCAGAACCAGGATTTGGTCTGCCTTGCGAATCGTCGAGAGTCGATGGGCAATCACGATCGAGGTGCGACCGGTGAGGGCAGAGTCCAATGCCCGTTGCACAGCCGCTTCCGATTCTGAATCCAAGTGGGCAGTAGCTTCATCCAGGATCAGTACTTCAGGAGCCTTCAAAAGCAATCGTGCCAGGGCGATGCGTTGCTTTTCACCTCCCGACAGCCGATAGCCGCGGTCCCCCACGACGGTATTGAGACCGTCAGGCAGGGCATTGATCATCGCCGAGATGTGAGCGGACTCGCAGGCGGTCATTAGGTCAGCATCGCTGGCGTCAGGCTTGGCATAGCGAAGATTGTTCGCAATGGTGTCATGGAACAAGTGAGCGTCTTGTGTCACGACCCCAACGGTGTCATGCAAGGAGGTGAGCGTTACCTCTTTGATGTCCTGTCCCCCGATCCGCACGGTGCCTGCATTCGGGTCGTACAGACGCGTTGCCAATGCGCTGATGGTCGTCTTGCCGGCTCCTGAGGGACCAACCAAGGCGGTCATGGTGCCGGCTGCAGCCGTAAAGCTCACTCCCTTGAGAACGTCCGCGCCAGTTGCGGTGCTGTCTTCGCGGGCGATGGCTTCCAACGAGGCAAGGGACACCTCTGCTGCCTTGGGATAGTGAAACCACACCCGGTCGAATTGCACAGAGGCCGATTCGTTCAACAGTGGGAGTGCGTCTGGCGCATCGCGAACCATCGGCGGAAGGTCCAAGACCTCGAAAACCCGCTCGAACGAGACAAGCGCGGTCATAACGTCCACTCGAACGTTGGACAGGGCGGTGAGTGGTCCATACAGCTGCGCCAGGAGACCGATGAGGGCCAACAGCGTTCCCAGGGACAAAGCACCAGTGATCACCAGGTTGCCACCCAGGCCGTAGGCGATGGCGGTCGCCAAGGATGCGGTCAGGGCAAGTGCGGTGAAAAACCAACGGTTCGCCATCGCCATGCGGACCCCGATGTCACGCACACGCCCGGCCTTGCTCGCAAAGCCCTGCGCCTCCTCGTCTGGGCTACCAAACAGTTTCACCAACAGTGCTCCCGACACGTTGAAGCGCTCAGTCATCTGCGTGCTCATGTCCGAATTGAGCTGCATCTGCTCGCGGGTGAGGCTCTGGAGTTTTCTGCCCATCCATCGCGCGGGGAACAAGAACATGGGTACCAGCACCAGGCACACAAGTGTGATCTGCCAACTCAGGATAAACATGGTGATCAGCACAATGCTGCCGGAGATGATGTTGCCAACAACTCCGGACAGGGTGGACGTGAAGGCCTGCTGCGCTCCGATGACATCATTATTCAGACGCGAAATCAGTGCGCCTGTTTGCGCCCTAGTGAAGAAGGCAATGGATTGCTCTTGGACATGGTCGTAAACCTGTGTCCGGAGATCGAAGATCAGTCCTTCGCCGATCTTGGAGGAGAATGCGCGATCGACGAGCCCAAGGCCTGCGTCGGCAATAGCCAGTGCAGCAATCATGAGTGCAGTCAGGGTCACCAGACGGGCATCGTGCAATTGGATGCCCTTGTCTACGATTCGGCGAAACAGGAGCGGCTGGGCCACCGACAGTAGGGATTCGGCAACCAAGGTGACCAGTAGAGCGGCGATCAGACCTCGGTACGGACGGGCATAGGAGAACACCCGCGCTACGAGTCTTCGGTCCACCTGCTTGCCTTTGACAGACCGATCGCGAGTCATCCCGCGATACACCTGCCAGGCGTTATCGACCATTGAATGCCTGCCCGGTCAGAAGCTTCACTTGAGTTATGCGCTCAACATCGAGTTGAGCTTTCAAGTCTCGAATCTCCGCCCCGGCCAAGAGCGCCTTGACCGCCGCCAGCGTGTTGGGATGCAGGCTGCTCAGATGCGCCACAAGGGAGTCGACCGTGGCGTCCAGCGCGCGCTTGGGCACCGCGTGCTGGACGATTCCCCACGCTTCGGCCTGCTTGCCTGAGATCGGCAATCCAGTGGCACAAATCTGCAGCGCGCGTGCGTAACCTACCTGCTGAACGAGAACGCCCGTTCCACCCAAGTCGGGCACGATCCCGAAGGCAATTTCCTTCATGGCAAAAGACGCATCTTCAGACGCTATCCGCAGATCAGCCGCCAACGCTAACTGGAAGCCTGCACCAATCGCATGTCCATGCACCACGGCAATCGATATCGCTCGGTGACTGCGAAGCCATGCGAAGCCCGACTGAGCCTGGGCAATGAACGCATCCAGCACGTCCGGTGGGCCTTCTGCCAATTGGGGAAGTGTCTGCTCGCCAGGAGCTGCAGGTCCGGTCAACAATGATCGATCCAGTCCTGCTGAGAAAGCCTGACCTTGCCCTCGAATCACGATTACGCTCACTCGCTGCGGAATGCCCGTACCGATAGCCTCAAGCTGTGCCCACATGGACGGTGTCTGGGCATTCAAATTGTCTGGCGATGACAAGGTGATCGTGCAGGTACAACCCTCAATGACCGCTGAGACGCCATTGTTCACAGCGCCGTCAAAGGTTGGCTCAGGCAAGTTCAACGAGCTCGGCATAGTCATCACTCCACAGATCCTCGTCTCCATCAGGCAAAAGCAGCACGCGCTCTGGGTTCAGAGCGAATACTGCACCAGGATCATGGGTCACCAGAACAACTGCGCCTTCGTATCCACGAAGCGCGGACAGGACCTCTTCCCTGCTCGCAGGGTCCAAGTTGTTCGTCGGTTCATCGAGTAAGAGCACGTTGGCCCCGGAGACAACCAGGCATGCGAGAGCTAGACGAGTCTTCTCGCCACCGGACAAGACGCCGGTCGGCTTTTCGACATCATCGCCATTGAACAAGAAAGATCCAAGCACCGTGCGCTGCGCGGTGTCATCTAAGTGTGACCCGGCATGCTGCATGGTCTGCAACACGGTTGATTTCGGGTCAAGGGTTTCGTGCTCCTGCGCGTAGTACCCGACTACTGCTCCATGGCCTTCTTCCACGTGTCCGGTATCGGGCGGGTCAACACCTGCCAGCATGCGCAAGAGCGTGGTCTTCCCGGCGCCATTGAGACCGAGAATGACCACTTTCGAACCGCGATCAATGGCCAGATCGACATCGGTGAACACCTCTAAAGATCCATAGGATCTCGATAGTGAACTCGCTGTGAGTGGCACCTTCCCGCACGCCTTTGGTTTGGGGAAACGCAACTTCGCAACCTTGTCCGATTGACGGATCGCATCGGCTCCCTCGAGCAGCGCATCAGCCCGACGGAGCATGTTTTGCGCCGCCTTCGCCTTGGAGGCCTTGGCCTTCATGCGCTCTGCCTGGAATCGCAGCGTATCTGCTTGCTGCTCGGCATTGCGGCGTTCACGCTTGCGACGCTTTTCGTCCGTCTCTCGAGCCGTCAGGTAGTTCTTCCAACTCATGGTGTACACATCGATTTCTCGCCTATTGGCGTCGAGATGCCACACCTTGTTGACGGTGTCCTCCAGAAGCTCAGTATCGTGGCTGATCACCACAAAGCCGCCGTTGTAACCCATGAGAAACTTACGCAGCCAACGGATGGAGTCGGCATCCAAGTGATTGGTCGGCTCATCGAGCAACAGTACGTCTGCGCCGGAGAACAGGATGCGCGCCAGCTCCACACGTCGTCGCTGACCGCCGGACAAGGTACCCAACGGCTGAGCCAGGACACGATCAGGCAATCCCACGGAGGCAGCGATGGCAGCTGCCTGGGATTCCACGGCATAGCCACCCAAGGCCTCGAATTCTGCCTCTGCGCGGGCATACCGGGCAATGAGTTTCTCCTGATCCTCGGCAGCGACAGAACCCATCGCCATGCTTGCCTCAGCCATGCGGCGCACTACGTCCTTTAGACCTCGTGCTGAGAGAATTCGATCGCGCGCGATTTCGTCCGGGTCACCGCTGCGGGGATCTTGGGGGAGATAGCCCACAGTTCCCGAGCTCGTCACCGTGCCGGCGGCAGGGGTTGTCTCTCCGGCCAGCACCTTGGTCAGTGTTGTCTTGCCAGCACCATTTCTGCCCACAAGGCCTACGCGATCACCAGGACCCACCCGGAAACTGGCATGCTCCAGCAATAGTTGCGCGCCGGCGCGCAATTCGATATCGGTAGCGGTGATCATGTGCCCTTGCAACTGTGGTGTGAGGCTGATTCAGACGTTGAAACCCAGTGCACGCAGCATGTCACGGCCATCGTCAGTGATCTTGTCCGGTCCCCACGGTGGCATCCAAACCCAGTTGATCTTGAAATCTGAGCACACAGGTGTCAACGCGGCTCGTGTCTGATCCTCAATCACGTCGGTGAGCGGACAGGCCGCTGAGGTCAAGGTCATATCTACCGTGGCGACATTGGCGTCGTCGACCTCAACGCCATACACCAACCCCAGATCCACGACGTTGATGCCCAACTCCGGATCGACCACGTCCTTCATGGCCTCCAGGATGTCATCTTGCGTTGCATTGACCATGGTCATCCTTCTTCCGATTCGGCCAGGTTGGCCTGGATTTGTGCATCGCGCAGTGCCATCCATGGCAGCAAGGCACACTTTACCCGCGCGGGGTACTTCGCCACTCCAGCAAAGGCGATCCCGTCGCCTAGAATCTCCTCGTTCGGTTCGCCCGATCCCTGGGCATGCATCATGTCGACAAAGGCTGCGCGGGCAGTTTCGGCAACCTCAATGCTGTTGCCATTGACCAGCTCACTCATGACCGAGGCGCTGGCCTGAGAGATTGAGCAGCCCAGACCCTGGTACCCCACGAGTAAATGTCCCGCAGGATCGGTCGCGATTTGCACGGTGATTTCATCGCCGCACGTGGGATTGACGTGATGCACTTCAGCCAAGGGACTCGTGAGTTCACCCTTGCCGCGTGGGTGCTTGTAATGGTCCAGGATGATTTCCTGGTACAGGCCCTCAAGATCCACTAATTCACCACCTGAAAGAACTCCTGGGCGGCCGCGATTGCCGCCAGACCCGCATCGATATCGTCAAGGGTGTTGTACAGGTAGGGAGAAATGCGTGTCGTTGCTGGCACCGAAAACCGCCGGCATGTGGGCCACGCGCAGTGATGCCCAACGCGAACCGCAACGCCCTGGGCGTCCATCACCTGACCCACGTCGTGCGGATGAAGACCATCGACGACAAAGGAGATCGCGCTCCCCCGCATGTGGGTATCGGTCGGACCGATCACGCGCACACCAGGCAGCTGTGAAATGCCCGCTAATGCGTGGGCAGTCAAGGCATGTTCGTGGGCTGCAATTTCCACCATGCCAACAGATTCCAAGTAGCGCACTGCAGCAGCAGTACCGATCGCTTGGGCCACCATCTGCGTACCTGCCTCGAAGCGCTGTGGTGGCGCAGCGAAAGTGGATCGTTCCAAGGTGACTGTTTCGATCATTGATCCACCAGTTTGAAATGGCGTCATGGCATTGAGGATTTCAGTCGATCCCCAGAGAAATCCAATGCCGGTAGGGCCAAGCATCTTGTGACCGCTCCAGGCGATTAGGTCTGCGCCGAGGTCGTGCACATCAACAGGCATATGGGGGATGGACTGACAGGCATCGACCACTCCAATGGCGTTCACGCTGTGCGCTGCTTCCATGATCTGCGCTACTGGATTGATAGTTCCAAGGATGTTGGATTGATGAGAGAGCGATACCACCTTGGTGGTCTGGTCGATGATGCTGTCGAGATTGCGCAAGTCCAACCGTCCGTCATCGGACAGGCCAATCCAGCGCAATGTGGCCCCGGTTTTCTCGCAGACTTGCTGCCAAGGAACGAGATTTGCGTGATGCTCCATCTCGGTGACCACTATTGAGTCACCTTCGCCAATGACGAACCGCGGATCCACCCGATGCCCGCGGGCGGCCAGCGCTGTTGCATTGGAGAACGCGTAGGCAGCTAGATTCAGCGCTGCCGTGGCATTGGTGGTGAATACCAGGTCTTGAGCCCGTGCCCCGACGAAGGAAGCGATCGTGACCCGAGCGCTCTCATAGGCCTCAGTCGCCTCTTCAGCCAGAGCGTGCGCGCCGCGGTGCACAGCAGCGTTGGAATGCAAGTAGTAGCCGCGCTCGGCATCCAGTACGCATAATGGCTTTTGGCTTGTTGCGCCTGAATCCAGGTACACAAGTGGCCGTCCGCGCACCGAACGCTCAAGAATGGGAAATTGTGTCCTGACGGCTGCGACGTCAAGAGCGGGCAGATTAGGCATCAGCCGTCGCGAACTTCTCGTAACCGCCCGATTCCAACTCGTCCGCCAATTCCGGGCCACCGGTGAGGACGATCCGTCCATCGACGAAGACATGGACCACATCAGGAGCGATGTACCTCAAAATCCTGGTGTAATGCGTTATCAGGAGTACTCCGCCACCTGTGGCCCCCTTATAGCGATTGACCCCCTCCGAAACAATCCGCAAGGCATCCACGTCTAGACCCGAGTCGGTTTCGTCCAAGATCGCAAACTTTGGGGCGAGCAGACCCAGTTGAAGCACCTCATGACGCTTCTTCTCCCCACCGGAAAACCCCTCGTTGATCGAGCGCTCGGCGAACTCCGGATCCATCTGCAGATCAGTCATTGCGGACTTGAAGTCCTTGACCCACGTGCGAAGCTTTGGTGCCTCCCCGCGAACGGCAGTCACCGAGGTGCGCAGGAAATTGGAGACTGAAACACCGGGGACTTCCACCGGATATTGCATCGCTAAGAACAGGCCGGCGCGGGCGCGTTCATCCACGCTCATGGCCAGGATGTCCTGCCCATCGAGGGTGATTGTTCCGGAGGTGACCTTGTATTTCGGATGCCCAGCAATCACGTAGGCGAGTGTGGATTTGCCTGAGCCATTCGGGCCCATGATTGCGTGTGTGACCCCTGAGTCCAGGGTCAGGGAGACCCCGTTCAAGATCGGAATATCACCGGTGTCGGTGATGACTGAGGCGTGAAGATCTGTGATGACCAAAGTGCTCATGAAAGCCTGCTTTCGGTGTTGATGGGGCTCGTGACGTCTACTTCGACCAAGGCGTCCTGGTCTGTGCCGCTGATACGGGTTGCGTAAACAGCAACTGGTTCAATTGCTGGCGGGCTCGATGGTTTACCCGTCCTCAGGTCAAAGGCACTTCCATGAAGCCAGCACTCCAGACTGCAACCTTCGACTTCACCTTCGGACAAGGCAACATCCGCGTGAGTACACCGATCGGAAACCGCGAAGACCTCGTCATCGATTCGGACGATAGCGATGGGAACGCCATCGCTGATGCGTGCCTGGGGGACCTTGTTGGGCAACTCGTTAAGCGGAATGGCAGTGGAGAATCGCGTCATCGTTAACCGTCTGGCTCGTCGTGGCCGAATTCGTCATGAAGATGTTCCATACCGAGTCGACTCGTGATCCGCGCCATCACATCGGTACGCCAGTGCGGATCCTCGACATGGGACAAGATCTCGGCGAAGAACCCCCGGACGACCAATTGCCTGGCGTCATTTGCCGGGATACCCCGAGATTGGAGATAGAACAATTGGTCATCGTCGAACCGGCCAGTTGCGCTTGCATGGCCGGCACTGACGATGTCACCGGTTTCCAGTTCTAGATTGGGCACCGAATCCGCGCGTGCACCCTCAGTCAGAAGCAGATTCCGGTTGATCTCGTAGGTGTCAATGGCCGTGGCTTCCCGTCGGACCAGGACATCGCCCACCCATACCGTGTGTGTGCTGGCGCCTGACAACGCTCCTTTGTAGACGACATTCGAGGCGCACTGTGGCTGATCGTGATGAACGAACAACCGATGCTCCATGAACTGTCCATCATCGGCAAGAAAGGCACCCAGCATGTCTGCTCGCCCACCTGGACCGTCGTAGCCCACCGAGGAGGTCACGCGCAAGGATGCAGTGCCCAAGGACACCTGTGTCGATGTCACGTGCGCATCTCGACCGACTTGCACGTGTACGTGAAGCAGCATGCTGCGGTCCCTTGCGCCATCGACTGCGTTCACGAGGTTGACCTGAGATCCGTCCCCTGCACGGAGCACGATCGAACCTGACACGAAACCGTGTTCCGGTTGTTCGATCAGAATCGTTGCTCGCGCATGGTGTCCAAACACGATTTCTACGTGTTCGTGCGCCAAATCCGCACTTGCAACAAGTGCCACTCGAAGCGGCTCGTGCAGTACGGCGTCATTCGGGATCGTGACGAGCACCGCTTGCTGAGATCCGGCCCGCGCGACCGCAGTGGGCAGATCGCTGGCAACCCACGTTGATCTCAAGTCCGCGATCGGGATGTTGGAGACGTATGGAGCGTCGGCTGCCCTCACATCTCCCGCAGGTGACTGTTGGAAAAAGATCCTGAAGTCATCAAGAGGAGTAAATCGCCACTCTTCGTCGCGAGAGCTCGGTTCTGAGAAATCTGCAGGATCGGCCGAACTGACCTGCGGTGAATGATCAATGGGTGGCGCCGAGGTCATCCCACCGCCCCTTCCATCTGCAGCTCGATCAGACGGTTGAGTTCCAGGGCATATTCCATTGGCAACTCGCGGGCAATTGGCTCGACAAATCCTCGTACGATCATCGCCATCGCCTCGTCCTCAGCGATGCCGCGGGACTGAAGATAGAACAACTGATCCGCGCTGACCTTTGAGACTGTTGCCTCGTGACCAATGGACACGTCATCTTCGCGGACGTCGACGTACGGATACGTATCGGAGCGGGATATGTCGTCCACCAGTAGGGCATCGCAGCGCACGGTGCTCTTGGAGCCATGAGCTCCCTCATGAATCTGCACCAAGCCTCGATACGACGTGCGGCCGCCACCACGGGCAACGGACTTGCTGACGATGGACGATGACGTGTTCGGCGCGGCATGCACCATCTTTGAGCCAGCGTCTTGATGCATGCCCGGACCGGCAAAGGCAATCGACAACGTCTCGCCCTTGGCGTGCTCCCCCATAAGCCATACGGCTGGGTACTTCATCGTCACTTTGGAACCGAGGTTGCCATCCACCCATTCCATCGTCGCGCCTTCGTAGGCCATGGCGCGCTTGGTCACCAGGTTGTACACATTGGTTGACCAATTCTGGATTGTTGTGTACCGGCAACGGGCACCCTTTTTGACGATGATCTCAACCACCGCAGAGTGCAGAGAATCTGACGAGTAGATCGGCGCGGTGCATCCCTCTACATAGTGCACGTAGGCATCCTCATCGACAATGATCAAGGTGCGCTCGAACTGCCCCATGTTTTCGGTGTTGATTCGGAAGTAGGCCTGCAGCGGGATCT
>CAIKZY010000148.1 GCA_903832025.1 uncultured Actinomycetes bacterium | reverse complement strand
GGCGCCCAGTTGCGCGATCACGTATCCAGCGACGGTCTCGTACGGCCCTTCAGGGAGCTGTATTCCCGTGCTCTCGGAGAAGTCCTCCAGGTTCAGCAGTCCGTCGATGTCACTGATTCCCGATAATCGGCTGGAGGTTGATGCAGTGACGGGGTCATACTCATCGCGGATATCCCCGATCAGCTCTTCAACGAGATCCTCCATGGTCACGATGCCTGCCGTGCCACCGTATTCATCCTCCACGACGGCCAGATGCAGCCGCAATCGGCGCATCTCTGTCAAGGTACTGAGGATTCCCTTGGTTCCGGGAAAAGCGGTGATGGGCCGCACGAGCTCACTCACGCGAATGGAGCGCTCGGCTACTGCTGGGTCAAGGATGTCTCGGACATGCACGAACCCCGCGATGTCATCGGCCGATCCTCGGATCACCGGATACCGTGAATGCGGTGCGTCAACAATGATGCGCACAGCCTGCGATGTCGGTAAGGACGCATACAGGAAGTCAACTTCGGTCCGCGGCACCATGACTTCGCGCAGTTCTCGATCTCCCGCAGCGAACACGTCATCAATCAGCTCGCGCTCTTCCACGGATAGATCAGCGTGGCTAGCCACCATGTCACGCAAATCAGCGCCGGTTATCTGTTCCTTGCCGACCGCAGGGTCACCACCGAACAGTCGAACCACGGCATCACTGGAAACCGAAAGCAATGCGATGAAGGGGTGGAAAATGATGGCCATGAAGTTGATGGGACCGGCAGCTGCCAATGCCACGGATTCCACTCGTTGCAGCGCCAGACGCTTGGGTGCCAGCTCTCCCAGGACCAGCGCAAAATAGGCGATGACCACGGTCACGACCACGAAGCTGACTGGATTGGCCACAGAAGCAGGAATGCCCCATCCTTGCAAGACCGGGGATAGCCGTGGGGCAATCTCAGCTCCGCCAAAAGCCGCGGACAAGAAGCCGGCGAGGGTAACTCCCACCTGACCTGCGGCCAAGAAACGATTTGGGTTAGCCGTCAGCGCTGCAAGCCGTCGACCCGCCTTTCCCGTTACCGCCAGGCGGCTGACCTGAGCCTCGCGCAAAGAAACCAGAGCGATTTCTGCGGCGGCGAACAGGCCGCCAATTATGGAAAAGACCAGCACGAGTACCAGGCTCTTCAGCACATCACCCACGGACCAACAATAGGCGTACGTTGCAAGCACTTCCTGGAGGAGCAGTCAAACCGAGCCTGAGGGCGAAATCGGGGTGAATCAGCGGGTGGGAGCATCAATTCCAGTGATCCAGAAGCTCCCGAAACGGCGACGGTGGGAACCGCCCAAGCGATTCCCACCGTCGGTGAGCCAGACCCAGTGAGTTACTTCGCCATGGCCTTTTGCAGGTTCTCATCAATGGCTGCCAGGAAATCCTGGGTGGTCAGCCATGGTGCGTCCTTGCTGATAAGCAGGGCAAGGTCCTTGGTCATCTTGCCTTCCTCGACGGTCTCGACGCAGACACGCTCCAGAGTCTCGGCGAAGGCAGAGACGGCCGGGGTGTTGTCCATCCGGCCACGATGGGTCAGGCCCTGGGTCCACGCGAAGATCGAGGCGATCGGATTGGTGGAGGTGGGCTGGCCCTTTTGATGCTGGCGGTAGTGACGGGTCACGGTTCCGTGAGCAGCCTCGGCCTCGACGGTCTGGCCGTCCGGGGTCATGAGCACTGAGGTCATCAGGCCGAGTGAGCCGAAGCCCTGGGCCACGGTGTCGGACTGGACGTCGCCGTCGTAGTTCTTGCATGCCCAGACGTAGCCGCCCTCCCACTTCATGGCCGCTGCGACCATGTCGTCGATGAGACGGTGCTCGTACTCAATACCGGCGGCCTCGAAATCAGCCTTGAACTCGTTCTCGTACACATCGGCAAAGATGTCCTTGAACTGGCCGTCATAGGCCTTCAGGATCGTGTTCTTGGTCGACAGGTACACGGGGTACTTGCGGTTCAGCCCGTAACGCATCGAGGCGCGAGCGAAATCGCGAATCGAGTCGTCCAGGTTATACATGCCCATTGCGACACCGGCGCCCGGAAAGTCGAATACCTCGAACTCCATCGGAGCAGAGCCATCGGTCGGGGTGTAGGTCATCGTGAGCTTGCCGGCACCGGGCACCTTGAAGTCGGTGGCCTTGTACTGATCACCGAACGCGTGGCGGCCAACAACGATCGGCTTGGTCCAGCCCGGCACCAGGCGTGGGATGTTGCTGATGATGATCGGCTCGCGGAAGATGACGCCGCCGAGGATATTGCGGATGGTGCCGTTGGGAGACTTCCACATCTTCTTCAGGCCAAATTCCTCCACGCGCGCCTCGTCGGGAGTGATCGTGGCGCACTTGACGCCCACGCCGTACTTCTGGATCGCATGCGCGGAGTCGATCGTGACCTGATCGTCAGTTGCATCGCGGTACTCGATACCGAGGTCGTAGTACTTCAGGTCGATGTCGAGGTACTTGACGATGAGCTCATCCTTGATGAACTGCCAGATGATGCGGGTCATCTCGTCGCCGTCGAGTTCGACGACTGGGGTCTCAACCTTGATCTTGCTCACGATGTGTCTACCTTCTGTTGAAATGTTCGGCTAGGAAAGACTTACAGGTCCTTGACGTCACCCTGCTTGGCCTTGACTGCCTCGTAGGCCTCGACGAGGAGTGCCTTCTCGTCGGCGGTCAACGGAGTCTCGACGACCTTGCGGATGCCCTCCTTGCCCAGTTGCGCCTCCACACCCAGGTACGCACCCGACAGGCCGTACTCGCCATCGACCCATGCGCACACGGGCATGACAGCTCCGGAATCCTCGTGCACGGCCTTGGCCATGCGCGCGGCCGCAGCTGACGGTGCGTAGTAGGCAGAGCCCGTCTTGAGCAGTGCGACAACCTCGGCGCCACCGTTGCGAGTGCGCACGACGAGCTCTTCGATCTCATCAGCCGAAAGAAGGTCGGATAGCGGCTTGCCATCGACCTTGCACGCGGACGCGACGGGAACCATGGTGTCGCCATGGGAGCCGAGAGTCAGCGTGGTGACCGAGGCAACCGGCACGTTCAGCTTCTCTGCCACGAAGTGGGTGAAGCGGGCGGTGTCCAGCATGCCGGCCTGGCCGATCACGCGGGCGTACGGGAAGCCGGTGACGATCTGCGCGAGCGCGGTCATCTCATCGAGCGGGTTCGCGACGTTGATGATGACGGCCTCGGGGGCGTGCTTGGCGATGTTCTCGGCAACCGCGCGCATGATCTTGGCGTTGGTCTCGATGAGATCCATGCGGCTCATGCCGGGCTTGCGCGGCAGGCCAGCGGTAATGACGACGATTTCCGAACCGGCGATCGTCTCGTAGCCCTCGCCGTTCGGCCCGGTCGTTTGCCCGACGACCTTGGTTTCGAAACCCTCGATCCATCGGGACTGATTCAGGTCAAGGGCCAAGCCCTCCGCCTTGCCGTCTACGACGTCGGTCAGCACGACCGTGTCAAAGATGTCGTACTCCGCCAAGCGAAGTGCCGTGGTGGAGCCGTAGAAGCCCGCGCCGATGACCGTGACTTTGCCGCTGCGTGCCATGACCGTGTGATGCCTTCCGAAAGAGGGTGGAAAAGGAGTTGAACCTAGGCCAAAGATACTGCAGGCTGACCCGACTCAATCGGGCAGTTTGCCCCTTGAGCGTGTGACCCACGACTCACCTCAGCCGTGAACTCACCGGTCCCGCATCGTGTTTGGTCTTAGCGCGTGGCAAGCCAGTTAGCCGCTACAGAGACCAGCCGATCGTTCGCTGCTGCCGAGCCGATCGTGATTCGAACGCCGTCTCCAGCAAATGGCCGCACCGACAGGGATTGCTCCTCGCATGCAGCGGCGAACGCAGCGGTGTCCGGCCCAAGCCCCAGCCACAGGAAGTTTGCCTCGGACTCTGCTGGGCTGAACCCAACATCTTGCAGGGCTGCCACCACGCGGCGACGCTCATCGACGATCTCCCCCACGCGGGCAAGCAATTCCCCCGAAGCCGCCAGCGATGCCACTGCCGCGCGTTGGGCAATGGTGGACACCCCGAACGGGACTTGGACCTTGCGCAGGGCATCAGCAACGGGCGCATGCGCCACGCAGTACCCAACCCGCAATGCGGCAAGTCCGTATGCCTTCGAGAACGTGCGCAACACCGCCACGTTCTGGTGTGCTCTATACGACACCAGGCCATCGGGTACCAGATCCCCGTTGACAAATTCGCAGTATGCCTCATCAATAACCACGAGTACATGCGGGGGAACAACGTTGAGGAAGTCCCGTAAGGCCCCGTGATTCACGGCGGTGCTTGTTGGATTGTTGGGATTGCAGACAATCACCATCTTGGTTGTGTCATCGATTGCATCGGCCATAGCTGACAAATCATGCCGATCCTGTTCATCAAGCGGCACCTGATATGACGTCGCACCAACAATTGTGGCAATGATGGGATAGGCCTCGAATGAGCGCCAGGCATAGACCACGCTGTCACCGGGGGC
>CAIKZY010000147.1 GCA_903832025.1 uncultured Actinomycetes bacterium | reverse complement strand
CCGATCTGTTGACCCATATTCGTGGCCGAAGCCTGCACGATTCCTTCGTCATCGTTGACGAAGCGCAGTCTTTGGAGCGCAACGTGCTGTTGACAGTGCTGTCTCGTATCGGCAAGGACTCGCGAGTGGTGCTCACGCACGACGTGGCACAGCGCGACAACCTTCGCGTGGGCCGCCATGACGGCGTCGTGGCAGTGGTCGAAAAACTCAAGGGACATCCGCTGTTCGCGCACGTGACCCTGACCAGATCCGAGCGCTCTCAGATCGCGGCGTTGGTCACCGAAATGCTCGAGGACATCCAACTGTAGGTGTGGATAGTGGTGTGATCACCATCACAGCAGATTCGCGTCGCCATGAGGAGCGCGCGTAACTGTCGTGACCAATGTCGGAAATATCCGATACGCCCGTGAGATGGCCCACGATCGCCGGGCGTGACAGATCGCGCGATCTTGGGCACCGTAGATCCTGCAACATTCGGGATTCACGGGAAGGACGGCCATGTCGGGCAAGTGTGTGACCTGGATCGCGGTCGGGCTCAGTGCCCTGTCGCTGGTCATGGTCAGCGCGCCCGGCGCCATGGCGACCGCCCGGACGGCATCCACTCCTCATACGTCCACTGCAACCCATGCGCATACGCACAATCCGGTGTCCACCAAGCGCTCACGCGGACATGCCGCTCCACGAACTGCCGGCACTCGTCCTGGCGCTAGCCGTCACCAGTCCAAGGCCGTGGCAGCAAAACACCGGGCAGCAAAACACCGGGCAGCGGTGAAAAGGGCGAGGGCATCCGCCCGCCACCGAAGTCGGCTCACCACCCGTGCAACGCTGCACCGGACCGCCCATCGTGCTGGGCATGCGAAAACGCACGTAGCCGTGCACAAGGCCGTGCACAAGGCCGTGCACCGAGCGGCGCGCCCGGTCTTGAAGCCGCAAACTGCGGCACAAGTGGCGGCATCCCAGGCCATTCGCTCACGCGCGATCTATTACGCCAGGGGTATTGGTCTTGCCAGCGATTTGCGTGGAGTGCTGCCCAGCCTGTACCAGGGCAAGTGGTACGTGAGGTCGGTGGAGTCCACTCGGATGTGCATCATCCGCCGCGAATCGCACGCTTGGTATACCTCGGGCCACGGCCCGTATCGGGGTGCCTATCAGATGTCGAAGTCCTTGGCAGCAGGCGCGATTCGGGCGATGGCGCCGGAAGTAGCCGCTGAGCTTGGACCGCAGGGCACCACGATCCTGAAGTCGCTGAAAGCCAAGCCCATCAATGCCTGGAACCGCTACTGGCAGGACCGCGCGTTCTGGACCATCTGGCGCAAGGGGGCAGGCGCGCATAACTGGGGTAGTTCCTGCCACGGCTGACTCGGTGCGATGGCCGATCGTTACTTGGGCGGACCTGAGCTGATGGACATCGGCTTCATCGTCTCGGCGAAGAAGTCGTTCCCCTTGTCGTCCACCACGACGAATGCGGGAAAGTCCACCACCTCGATTTTCCAGACCGCTTCCATGCCCAATTCGGGGAAGTCCAGGACCTCAACCGTTCGGCTGTTGTCCTGCGCAAGGCGTGCGGCAGGTCCGCCGATGCTTCCCAAGTAGAAGCCGCCATGCTCGGCGCATGCCTTGGTTACTGCAGTGCTGCGATTGCCCTTGGCCAGCATCACCATGGAACCGCCCGCCTTTTGAAACTGGTCCACGTAACTGTCCATGCGGCCGGCGGTGGTGGGACCGAACGAGCCTGAGGCGTAGCCCTGGGGTGTCTTGGCTGGTCCGGCGTAGTACACCGCGTGATCGCGCATGTATCCAGGAAGCTCCTCGCCACGATCAAGCATCGCCTTGATGCGTGCATGAGCCAGATCCCGAGCCACGATCAGTGAGCCGGTGAGCGATACCCGAGTCTTGACGGGCAGCGTGCTCAGCTGCGCCCGCACAGCGTCCATTGGCTGGTTGAGGTCAATGGCAACCACATCGTCATCGAGATGCTCGTCAGTGATCTCCGGCACGTAGTGGGCGGGCTCGTGCTCGAGTGCTTCCAGGAACACTCCGTCTGGGGTGATCTTGGCCAGGGCCTGGCGATCGGCTGAGCAGCTCACGGCGATAGCCACGGGACAGGACGCCCCGTGACGTGGGAGCCGTATGACGCGCACGTCGTGGCAGAAGTATTTGCCGCCGAACTGTGCACCGATGCCGAAGTCCTGCGTCATTTTCAAGATCTCGGCTTCCATCTCCAGATCGCGATAGCCGCGCCCGTCGGGGCTGCCATGAACCGGCAGTGAGTCCAGATAGCGTGCCGAGGCGTACTTCGCGGTCTTCAGCGCATATTCCGCACTCGTTCCGCCCACCACCACGGCTAAGTGATACGGCGGGCATGCAGCCGTTCCCAATGCGCGCAGTTTCTCGTCGAGAAACCTGGCGAAACTTGTTGGATTCAGCAGCGCGGCGGTCTCCTGGAACAGGTAACTCTTGTTCGCGCTACCACCGCCTTTGGCCATGAACAGGAACTGGTACTCAGCCTCGTGGCCGACGTGGGTATTGGCGTACAGGTCAATCTGCGCCGGCAGGTTGGAGCCGGTGTTGCGCTCTTCCCACATGGAGATCGGGGACATCTGGGAGTACCGCAGATTCAACTTTTGGTAGGCGTCAAAGATGCCAGCCGACAGGTGCTCCTCATCGTCCCCGGTGGTCCACACGTGCTGTCCGCGCTTTCCCATCACGATGGCCGTTCCGGTGTCCTGACACATGGGAAGCACCCCACCGGCCGCCACGTTCGCGTTCTTCAGCAGGTCCAGGGCCACGAAACGGTCATTGGGTGAGGCTTCGGGATCGGACAAGATCTTGGCGAGCTGCGCCAGGTGACCGGGGCGCAGCAGATGCGCGATGTCGCGCATTGCCTCAAAAGCGAGCTGCCGCAGTGCTGCCGGCTCCACTGTCAAGATGGTGCGACCGTCGATCAGTTGCGTGGACACCCCCTCGGTGGTGACTAGCCGATACTCGGTGGAGTCGGTGCCCAGGGGGAGCATGTCGGTGTAGGTGAACTCAGCCACCTGACCAGCGTACGGCTGTTCGGGGGCGCACAGTGGAGCCCAGGCTGTTCAGTTCATCACGGTGAGCACCCTGTGACCAGGGTGGCACAGCTGATGTGCCCACTCGCCGAAGCACTCATCCCTGGTCGTCAGGCTCCGGGAGTCTGAAAATCTACCGAGGAGTAGGTCGAGAGCTTGTCGATGGCGTGCTCGCTGCGCACCTCCCGGATCGTTCCGGACTTCGAGCGCATCACGATTGAGTGTGTCGTGGGTCCGCCTGGGGCGTACCGAACCCCCTCAAGTAGTTCACCGTCGGTGATGCCGGTGGCACAGAAGAAGTTATTGTCCCCGGTCACCAGGTCGGTCGTGGTCAAAACCGCAGTCGGATCCAGCCCGGCGTCCAGGGCCTTGCGGTGCTCAGCGTCATCCTTGGGCCATAGGCGAGCCTGGATCTCCCCGCCTAGGCAACTCATGGCGCAGGCGGCGATGATGCCTTCCGGGGTGCCACCGATACCGGCTAGCAAGTCGACTCCGGTTCCGGCGCGTGCGGCCATGATCGCCCCGGCTACATCGCCGTCGGAGATGAACTTGATCCGTGCGCCGGCCGCGCGCACCTGGCTGGCCAGTTCCTCATGCCGTGGTCGATCCAGGATGCACACGGTCAGGTCAGCCACGCGCTCGCTCTTGGCCTTGGCGATCTGCTGCAGATTCCACGCGATGGGGGCGGTGATGTCGATGGAGCCTGCAGCCTGAGGGCCCACGACCAGTTTTTCCATGTAGAACACGGCGCTGGGATCGAACATTGCTCCACGCTCGGTGACCGCAATGACCGAAATGGCGTTTGGCATGCCCTTGGCGGCCAGCGTGGTGCCGTCGATGGGGTCCACTGCCACGGCAACGCGAGGACCGGTGCCGTCGCCGACCTTCTCGCCGTTGAACAGCATCGGCGCGTCATCCTTCTCGCCCTCGCCGATGATCACCAGGCCCTGCATGGACACGCTTCCGATCAGTTGGCGCATGGCATTGACTGCTGCGCCGTCTGCACCGTTCTTGTCCCCTCGGCCCACCCAGCGAGCAGCAGCCATGGCAGCCGCCTCAGTCACCCGAACCAGTTCCAAGGCAAGATTGCGGTCTGGGACTTCTGGTGTGCGCTGGGAATCGCTGCCGTGGGGATCCATGTCCGAATCGTAGTGGTGCCAGGTAAAGGATTCCGATGTCCGAACAGCCCCAGCCGACAGGCCGGTCCAATGCCCGTATGCGCCAGACCGTGATCGACATGGTGCGGTCAATGGCCGTGGTGGTCGCGGTCGTGGTCGTGATCGTGCTGTTCACCTGGCGTCCACACAGCCAAGGCGTCAAGGCCGTGCAGATCGGCCCGCTGGTGACGTACGCCCGAAGCCAGGCGGGGTATCCGATTTATGTCGCGAAGGCGGGCGCAACTGGATTCATTCCCACGTCTGTCCGCTGGGAGCCCACCACGGCCTCACGGCCGGACTTCGCATGGCATGTGGGCTACCTGACACCAGGGAACGCGTACGTCCAGATTGAGCAGTCAGCATCGAAGAATCCGGACTATGTCGCTGAGCAGTCCGGCAAGGGCACTGCGGTGGGTGCAGTCATCATTGGCGGAGTCGGCTGGGAAAAGCTGCAGGCACCGGGCGAGCGTTCGTTGGTGCGCATCACTCCGACCAACACGATCGTGCTCTCGGGGACCGTTGATTGGACCAAGCTTCAGTCCGTGGCGGGCGGACTGTCGGACTCGGCGACTTCTTGAGCGGCTTCATCCAGGCACACCTGACAGATGCCGGCCAGTTCCTCGCCTCGCTGCCATAGCTGCACTGCTTCTTCCAGGGTGGTGCCGCCGGATTCCAGTTGCGCGACGATGGAAGCCAACTCCTGGCGAGCAGACTCAAAACTCGGTGTCGATTGCGATGCCGACGTCATGGACATCAGCCTAGATCCTGCACGGTGGCGGTGAAGGTACCCGTTGCCACGCGAACGGCGATCTTGTCCCTTGCCGCCAGCTCGCCGCAGTCGCGCACGATCGCACCGGATGGCCCGCTGACGATGGCATAGCCACGGTCAAGTGTTGCTTGCGGGGACAGCGCGCGTAATTGGGCGGTCAGATGCGTGGTCTGCTGTTGCCGAAGCTCAACGCCGCGCAGCAATCCCGCTCGTGCCCGTGCTCGCAGTTCCAGCACGCTGGTCTGGGCTCGCTCAAGCTGGCCGGTAAGTCGGCTTCGGGCTCGATCGCGAAGCGCCTGAATCACTTGTTGCTGCTCGACCAAGGACGGCACCACTGCCTTGGCAGCATCGGTAGGCGTTGAGGCTCGATAGTCGGCTACCAGGTCCAGTAAGGGCATGTCCTGTTCATGACCGATGGCGCTGATGACGGGCGTGCTGACTCCAGCTACTGCGCGCACGAGCGTTTCATTACTGAACGGCAGCAGATCCTCGACGCTGCCGCCACCGCGGGTGATGATGATGACATCAACCTCGGCGACCGCATCCAGGTCGTGCAGCGCGGCGGTGATTTCTGAGACTGCATTTATCCCCTGCACCGCCACTTCGCGAACCGCAAAGCGGGCCGCGGGCCACCGCTTGCGCGCATTGACCAGGACATCCTTCATGGCCGCGGCATTGCGACCACAGATCAAGCCGATGGTTCGCGGAAGGAAGGGCAGAGGTTGCTTGCGATCCGTCGCGAATAAGCCCTCTGCCGCCAGCGTGGCCTTTAATGCCTCCAACTGCGCCAGCAGGTCACCGATGCCGACGGCGCTGATATTCAGTGCCCGCAGGGACAGCGTCCCCCGCGCCGCGTAGAAATCTGGCCTGCCCTGCACCACGATGCGTTGGCCTTCGGACAGCGGTGGATGAACGGCACCGATAACCGCGACATCGGCAATAACGGTCAATGAGATGTCGGCATCGGTGTCGCGTAGTGTCAGATAGAGGTTCCGTGCGCCGGGACGGCGTCGAAATTCGGCAACCTGGCCTTCGACCCACACCGTTCCCAGTCGGCCGATCCACTCCGCCAGCAGGCGCGAGATCGTGCGCACCGCTGCTGGTTGCTCCGGAGACGTCTGCAAGGCCATGTGGTCACCCTAAACAGCCCAGACGGCATCGTCGGCGTCCCTGGAGGCAACCAGTCAGGCAACGACGCGGTTTTCTTGTGCCTCATGACCGGTGCACGGGGCTGCCCTGGCCGCTGGATGAATGGGGAGCAGCTCCGCGAAGGACCCCACGCGCATCTTGTTATCACCATCTGCTTGCCACCTGGCCGCCAGGCGCGGCGCTGTCCATCGTCCACGTCGGGTCAGATCACATTTGGGTCCATCGGATCAGTGGCGGACACCTGCGTGATACCGCCCTGGTCACTGGCGGTGGTCGGGCACCTTCAGGCACATGACCTTACGATGATGCGTGTGAGTCACCCGAAGAAGGTTCTGCTGGCCGCCCCGCGCGGGTATTGCGCGGGAGTCGATCGTGCTGTGGTCACCGTTGAGCGCGCCCTGGAGCACTACGGTGCTCCGGTCTACGTGCGCAAGCAGATCGTCCACAACAAGTTCGTGGTGAGTGCTCTTGAGGACAAGGGCGCGGTCTTCGTCGAAGAGGTGGACGAAGTCCCGGCGGGGGCCACGGTCATCTTTTCCGCGCATGGGGTCTCTCCTGAAGTGCACCAGCAGGCAAGCGAGCGAGACCTGAAAGCCATCGATGCCACATGCCCGCTGGTAACCAAGGTGCACGCCGAAGCGAAGCGGTTTGCCGCCGAGGGGTATCAGATCGTGCTCATCGGACACGAAGGTCACGAAGAGGTCGTGGGCACGATGGGTGAAGCCCCCTCGGTGATGACCTTGGTGGACGGCCCGGATGCAGTGCAGGAATTGGAGTTTGCCTCTGACAAGCTCATCTGGTTGTCCCAGACGACGTTGAGCGTTGACGAGACCCTGCAGACCGTGGATGCGCTCAAGGACAGGTTCCCGCAGTTGGTCTCACCACCCAGTGATGACATTTGCTACGCAACGCAGAACCGGCAAGGTGCGGTCAAGACCATCGCTGCCAAATGCGACCTGGTGATCGTGGTCGGCTCGGCAAACTCGTCGAACTCCGTGCGCCTGGTCGAGGTTGCCGTAGAGGCCGGCGCTAATCGCGCATTCCTGGTCGACGGTGCTGAAGAAATCGATCCGTCGTGGCTGAACGATGTCAACACCATCGGAGTGACCTCGGGGGCGTCAGTTCCTGAAATCCTGGTCTCCCAGGTGCTGGCCTGG
>CAIKZY010000146.1 GCA_903832025.1 uncultured Actinomycetes bacterium | reverse complement strand
GTCGTCGGGCCCGTGCTCCCGGCTGTAGCGGGGGGGGCGAGTGAGGGTTGGTACGGGGCGCGGTGCGGGGTTCACATCCAACGCGCGTGCACCCACGCACCTGACGGGCGGTGCCGGTGACGGCGTCGTGGTGGTTGCCGTAGCCCACGGCCTGCGTCAACGCCGTCACGGCCCCCGCCGCGCCCGCGTCGTACGCCGGCAACGCGCTGGCCGTGAGCTGCTTCAGCGTCGATGCCGGTGGCCGCTGCAAGTGGGCGTTCTTGGCTGCCAGGATCTCTCCGGTAGTCGCATCCGCCAGGACCCAGCTCTTGGCATGAATTGTGGGTAAGGACGTGGCTCCGGCCATCGGATTGACCTGATGGCCCCGAAGCCCGAGTTGAGCTCCGCCTTCGACTGCCGCCAGCGCGGGAGTGCCGGATAGCGCCATGGCTGTCAAAGCCACGGCGCTGATGGACAGGACCCTACGCATCACGGTGCATGGTAATTGCCTGAAGCACAGGGATCAGGCAGTACCAGGTTCGCCTCAGACTCGGCGGAAAATCAAGGCGCGCTTGACCTCTTGGATCGCCTTGGTGATCTCGATGCCGCGCGGGCATGCATCGGTGCAGTTGAACGTCGTGCGGCACCGCCACACGCCCTCTCGGTCATTGAGGATCTCCAGTCGCTGCTCAGCGCCTGAGTCACGGCTGTCGAAGATGAAGCGGTGGGCGGCAACGATGGCTGCCGGACCGAAGTACTGCCCATCAGTCCAATACACCGGGCAGCTGGTGGTGCAGCAGGCGCACAGGATGCACTTTGTGCCATCATCGAAAATCGCACGGTCCTCCGCGGACTGCAGGCGCTCTCGAGAAGGCTCATGACCATCGGGAATCAAGAAAGGCAAGACCTGTCGATACGCCGCGAAGAAGGGTTCCATGTCGACGATCAGGTCCTTCTCCAGCGGAAGTCCCTTGATGGCCTCGACAGTAATGGGCTTGGAGGAATCCAGATCCTTCACCAGGGTTTTGCACGCCAGTCGATTGCGACCGTTGATGCGCATGGCGTCTGAGCCGCAAATGCCATGCCCACACGAGCGGCGAAAGCTCAAGGTGCCGTCAAGGTCACCCTTAATCTTGGACAGAGCATCGAGCACTCGATCGGTGGGGTACATCGGGACAACGAAATCCTCCCAGTGGACTTCGGAGTCGACATCGGGCAAGAAGCGAGCGATGCGGAACGTGACATCCTGAGCGATCAGGACCGGGGTCTCGGGAACTACGACTGCGGCGGTCATCAGTACTTACGCTCCATCGGCTGGTAACGAGTCACTACCACTGGCTTGTAATCCAGGGACACGAATTCCTGTCCCTGATCATCGACGCCTCGGTAGGCCATGGTGTGGCGCATGAAATTCACGTCGTCGCGCGTGGTGTAGTCCTCGCGAGCATGACCGCCGCGAGATTCCTTGCGCTCAAGAGCGCTGACGATCAGTACCTGGGCAAGATCCAGCAAGAAGCCCAACTCGATCGCCTCAAGCAAGTCGGTGTTATACCGAGTGCCCTTGTCCTGAATCGACACGTTGCGGTACCGACGTTGCAGTCCTTGAATGTCGGCAAGCGCCTGCTTCAAGGTCGCCTCGGTGCGGTACACCTGGGCATTCATGTCCATCGTTTCTTGCATCTCGCGGCGAATGGTGGACACGCGCTCTCCACCAGTAGACGAGCGCAACATCTCCACCAATTCAATGGTGTAGGCAGCGGGATCGTCGGGAAGCTCAACGTGACTGACCGAATTTGCGTACTCGGCAGCGTTGATGCCGGCTCGACGTCCAAACACGTTAATGTCCAGCAACGAGTTGGTCCCCAGACGGTTGGCGCCGTGGACTGAGACGCATGCGCATTCCCCGGCTGCGTACAGGCCCGGGATCGTGTGGTCGTTGTCTCGCAGGACCTCAGCTTCCACGTTCGTGGGAATGCCGCCCATCGCGTAGTGCGCAGTCGGGAACACCGGAACCAGTTCGGTGACCGGGTCCACGCCCAGGTAGGTGCGGGCGAACTCGGTGATGTCGGGGAGCTTCTCCTCGATCTGCTCCTTGGGCAAGTGCGTAAGGTCCAGGTACACGTAGTCCTTGTTCGGACCGGCGCCGCGACCCTCGCGCACTTCCTGCACCATCGCCCTGGCGACCATGTCCCGTGGCGCCAGGTCCTTGATCGTGGGCGCAACTCGCTCCATGAAGCGCTCGCCAGTGGCGTTGCGCAAGATTCCGCCCTCGCCGCGTGCGCCCTCGGTCAGCAGCACCCCCAGGCCCGCCAGACCGGTGGGGTGGAACTGGTAGAACTCCATGTCCTCCAGTGGCAGTCCCTTGCGCCAGATGATGCCCATGCCGTCACCGGTCAGCGTGTGCGCGTTGGAGGTCGTCTTGAACACCT
>CAIKZY010000145.1 GCA_903832025.1 uncultured Actinomycetes bacterium | reverse complement strand
TGCTGCAGCAGGTGCAGGGCGCGTTCCACTGCCGCAGCGAAGTCCTTGCGGTCGGCGTCGTGAAGTGGCGCACGGCGAATGTCGTGCATCAAGTTCTCGCACATTGTCTTGGCAGCGGACTTTGCCGAGAACAGTCGATCCGCCGAGCGATGCGGGACCTCCTTGGCCGCGGTCCGCGTAAGTCGTGAAGTTCCTGGAGTCTGCTGAGTCATGGTGCGCCCTCCGACCGTCAGTTCATGACGCGCATGAACACTGGTGCTCGCCTATCGGCTAACAGTTCATTCTTACTCCCATTGGCCAGAAAATGGGGCAACTCCGGGCGGCAATTTTCCTCAGACGGCTTGTCCTTGTCCCAGGACGCATGTCGCCGAGCACCGAACGCGGCTTTGCGGCACACCAGGTTCGGGATCGTCACGTTCGACGGGCCAGGCCCAACGCACAGTCCAAAATGAGCAGTGCCCCCAGGCGCACGGTGCGACCATCTGGAGCATCGCAGCTGGCATCGATTTCGGCGATGTCCACTGATCGCAGCGACGGGCTCATTGCCGCAACGCTGACCATCTGCCGTAATTCGAATGCACTGATTCCACCTGGGAGCGCGGCCGGACATGCCGGGACCGCGGCTCGATCACACACGTCGACATCGATATCCAGGTGGATCGGCGCTTGCCCGGCACCGGCGATCGCCAGCGCTCGTTCTATCGCACGCTTGGCCCCCATCTCGGCGATCTCATCACGGGAGATGACCGTGATGCCCCACGAATCCACGCGGCGACGATATGCACCGGAGTTCGCGAAGTCGGCGATCCCGACCTGAACGATTCGCGTTGGGTCAAGACCTGCCTCGACCAATTCACGAACCGGAGATCCATTCGAATGCCCATCGCGCACATCGTGGTGGGCATCAATGGTCACCAATCCGGACCTCGCCAAATCAGGATGTGCTGCTTGCATCACCGGCCGAGTCAGTGCATTGTCCCCGCCTAGGGCGACAATCAGGCGAGCGCGAGTCAGGACCGGAGCGATCAGGTCTCGAACGCGCTGGGCTCCGCCTGGGGCATCTGGATCATCCACGTCACCCAAATCCCACGCAAGCAGTGAAGACAGATCCGTATCCCCTCTACCGCTGTGCGTGGAATAGCGTGCCAGCGCCTGACGAAGCGCCGAAGGTGTGCTGTGCGTGCCGCCTGGAGTGATCGAATGCCTGAACGTCCCGACGCCAAGCAGTGCCAGATCCACGTGCTCAAGGACCCCTGGTGCATCGGTGCTGATCCAGGACGTAGCACGAGGCCAGAGCGGGTCGTGATGCAGGGCTTGGGTGCTCATAGACCATTCCTATCCCAGGAGTACCCCCGCTGCGGTCACTTCCGTGGTGAGATGCCCGTATGAGCGAATCACGAGTCTTGCACGCCGCCACCGGATCCACCCTGACGGCACAGAGCTGGCAGACCGAAGCGGCCATTCGGATGCTGCACAACAACCTTGATCCAGCCGTTGCCGAGCATCCCGACGAATTGATCGTGTATGGCGGCACAGGCAAGGCTGCGCGAAATTGGCCCAGTTTCGATGCCATCGTGCGAACCTTGACCACCCTGGCCGACGATGAAACCCTTCTGGTCCAGTCCGGCAAGCCCGTGGGAGTCATGCACACCCATGAGTGGGCGCCACGAGTCCTGATCGCCAATTCGAATCTGGTCGGCGACTGGGCCACCTGGCCCGAGTTCCGGCGCCTGGAAGCGCTGGGATTGACCATGTACGGCCAGATGACCGCTGGCTCGTGGATCTACATCGGCACCCAAGGCATCCTGCAGGGCACCTACGAGACGTTCGCCGCAGTGGCCGCCAAGCGCTTTGGAGGGACGCTGGCAGGCACGCTGACGGTGACTGCGGGCTGTGGGGGCATGGGTGGAGCGCAGCCGTTGGCGGTGACCATGAATGAAGGAACGTGCCTCATGATCGATATCGATCCCACCCGGCTCGTGCGCCGTGTTCAAACCCGATATCTGGACGAGATCGCCGATGACTTGGACGATGCGATCGCACGCGTCAGTTCCTACAAGGCCCAGCGACAGGCAATCAGTGTCGGAGTGGTCGGCAATGCCGCCACGGTGCTGGCTGAGTTACTACGTCGCGGTGTCGATGTGGATATTGTCACCGATCAGACCAGCGCCCACGACCCGCTCTTCTACATCCCGGAGGGGATCGATATTGCCGACGCACGCGAGTACGCCGACAACAAGCCCGAGGAATTCACCGAACGCGCACAGGCATCCATGGCCAAGCATGTTGAGTCCATGGTCGGCTTCCTTGACGCAGGTGCCGAAGTCTTCGACTATGGCAATTCCATTCGTGATGAGGCGCGAAAGGGTGG
>CAIKZY010000144.1 GCA_903832025.1 uncultured Actinomycetes bacterium | reverse complement strand
TCGAACGGACCTACCACCGTCGACGGCGACAAAGGGGCCTCGGCAAACTCACCCCAATCGAGTTTGAGACCATCTACAAACAGGTCGCACTCGCGGCCTAAAACCTCAACCCCGCGAGGTAACTAAAGCGGGGGCAGTCCCATGAGTATCCCCGCCAGGAACCACAATGGTCGTGCGCGCGATGCCTTGCTCATGACGGCAGCGCCCACGGGGATACCCAACAGCAGGAGCAGAATCGTGCTTCCCCACCCAATGACTTGAGCAACACCGAATGCCACCAGCAGTTCGGCGAGGGGATACCCGAAGACCAGTGCACGGGTACGGAATCGCATCAGCGTGGATTCACTGCCTTGCGGCGAAGCTTGCTCCAGCGGCTCTCAGCGCCCCATACCGTGACCCGCCAGAGGGCCTCGACAACGATTTTCTGACTCATCTTGCTTGCACCGATCGTTCGTTCCACGAACGTGATCGGCACTTCCTTCACAACCATGCCTCGCTGAATCGCGCGCCACGCCAGGTCTACCTGGAAGCAATATCCCTGGCTCAGTACCTCGTCCAGGCCCAGATTCCTGAGCGTACTGGCACGAAATGCTCGGTATCCACCAGTGACATCACGAACTGGAATTCCCAGCATCGTTCGCGTGTAGAAGCTGCCACCCTTTGACAGAAATTGTCGCGACTTTGGCCAGTTCACGGTTCCGCCACCGTTGACCCAGCGCGAGCCGAGCACCAAGTCGGCACCCCGCAGCGCGGCTAGCAGTCGCGGGAGCCGCTCGGGTTGGTGCGAACCGTCGGCGTCCATCTCGACGACGACTTCGAAGCCAGCCTGCAATGACCACGCAAAGCCTGCCAAGTATGCAGCCCCGAGCCCTTGCTTGCCTTCGCGGTGCATGACGTGTACCTGACTGTCATTGCTGGCAAATTCATCAGCCAGGCGGCCCGTACCGTCCGGCGAATCGTCATCTGCAATCAGAATGTGGGCCTCAGGGACAGATTCGCGCACTCGCCCGACGATTAACGGCAGGTTTTCCACTTCGTTATAGGTCGGGATGATCACCACGATCCTGCCCAGATCGGCAAACGAAGCCTCGCTCGAATCGGTCACTGGGTAAGCCTACGTAGGTCCCGTCTCCTGGCGGCCAGTGCCACCTGAAGTGCCGCTGAGATGATCGCCACCATGCCCACCGCCGAACCAAGCAGCTCCGGCATCGACCCAAGTCTGCTGGAAAGGCTCTCCTGATCGGCCAGCCAGATGCGTGACACGTGCGACCCAACATGACCCTGATCGATTCGAGCCGCAAAGCTGCCATCCGGTCGAATAACGGCGCTGACTCCCGTGGTTGCCGCCACCGCCACCGGGGATGCGGTCTCTATTGCCCGCAGCTGTTCGATAGCGAGCTGCTGATCAGGCTGAGCGGTGTTTCCGTATGTTGCATTATTGGTTTGCACGACCAAGAGCTGAGCACCACCAGACGTCAGTGCGTTGATGATTTGGTCGTACCCGACCTCGAAACAGATTATGTCCCCGATTCGCACACCGCCGGCCAGCAGCAAGCCTGGCCTGGACCCGGCGATGAAATCACGTGGTATGCGTTCGAATTGCGGAATGTACCTGGTGAGGATCGAGCGAAATGGGACATATTCACCGAACGGCACTGGATGCGTCTTGATGTAGCGCTGGGAGGGTCCGCTCGTCGGATTCCACACGACGCCCATATTCCAAAGTCCATCAGGATTACCAGGCACATTCACGACGGCGCCCACCAAAATCGGTGCTCCGACATCTCGGGCAGCAGCCGAGATCTGTGCATACGCCGTGCCGTCCCGGAACGGATCGACATCGGAGGCATTCTCTGGCCAAATGACCAATTGAGGCTGAGGCTGTTTGCCCGCTCTCACCTGTCGAGCGAGCGCATGGGTTTGTGCCAAATGATTGTTCAGGACGGCTCGAGACACGTCCATCGCCCCCATGCCCAGTTGAGGAGTTCCCCCCTGAATGACCGCAATCACCGCGCTGGCTCCGTGCTTGGGCACGTACCAATGCACTGCCCATGCCCCGATGGCGACAACGACAGCAACCACTGTCCACACCTGGACCGTCCGAACCGAGAGTGCGTACGCGCCCAGGAAAATCGCTGCCAGGCTGGCCCCGATGAGCGCCACCACGAACGAAAGACCAGGGGCGCCGGCAATACGTGAACTGAAGGCCAGGACTGTTTGGGATTGGGAGAACGCAATTCGACCCCAGGGAAATCCTCCAAGGGGAATGTGGTCACGCAGCCACTCCTGAAGGACCCAGATACAGCCCACCCACACTGGCCATGCCGGCAGACGAGTGACCAGCGAGATAGCAATGCCCTGGAGACTCATCCAGGCCGCGCAGAACAGGACCAACCCGATATATGCATCCCAGCCGACGATTCTCATCCAGGGAAGGACAAGTCCGAACGAGCAAAGGCCGAAGACAGCTCCTGTCCACGCCCCGGTCCACAGTGGTGCTCGGTACTGCGCCCACGTGATGCCGGCAATTCCTACGATGGCGAGGTACCCCCAGCTCGCTGGGGCAAAGGCCAGGGCAACCAGAGCACCAGCTAATGCGGCGCAGGCGGCGCGAGCGAACGCGGGCCGCTGGACGGTAGAGCGTGCAGGAAGCAGGCGCCTATAGCTGGCCGCTGGTCCACTCATACACGGACCGGTGTGCGCTCGCCGGTGTCGTAAATTGTCCGACCGTCCACAATCGTGGCAAGACATCTGGGCAATGGCTGATCGTCCCCCAGCCATGGCAAGGCCGGCGTTCCTGACCGTTCATCTGTGGACCAAGCTGACAGGCGCTCATCGGCACTTTGGACGGCCAGCTCCGCCACCTCCCAGAGGGCGAAGTGAGCCGGTGCCCCAGGCGCGAGGACCCCGCAGTCAGTTGCCCCAATGGCGCGCCACCCGCCTCGAGTGTGCGCGCTGAAGGCAGAGCGAGCAGACAGTCGCGAACCGGATTGATGGTGCATCATGGCGGCCCGCACGGTGATCCAGGGATTTGTCTGGCAAACAGGTGCGTCCGACCCGAATGCCAACACCACCCCAGCCCGATAAAGGTCGGAGAATCGATTGAGCGAGGTCGCTCGCTCACGCCCAAGACGTACCTCATACAGACCGTCAGTCCCACCCCAACACGCATCAAACATTGGCTGCATGCTCGCCGTGATAGACCAGTCATTCAGCATTGCGATCTGGCTATCGGAGAGCATTTCAGCATGTTCGAGGCGGTGACCAGCCTGACGGACGGCAGGCACACCAATGACTTCAACCGCTGCCCGAAGTCCTGCTTCGAAAGCCTCAGCCGCTCCGTCACCAATAACATGGAATGCACTCGGCATGCCAGCCTGAGTTGTTCGCACCAGATGATCGCCGATCTGTCCTGCATCCAAATACGGCGCACCGATAGAATTTCGGTCGGCATATGGCTCACGGAGCCACGCGGTGTGCGACCCCAGGCTCCCGTCAACGAACAAGTCGCCGCCGACGCCGAGACAGCCCAGTTCAATGGCGTGCTCAATGCCACCCTCGCTGGCGAGCTCGCCCCAGTACCCGACTGTCTTGACCCCAACCCGAGTGGCGATTGCTTGTAACGACTGAAAGTCCTGCGCACTTGCGATAATCGGCCCGGTCATCTCATGGACAGCAACAACGCCCTGCGATGCCACACCGCGCAAGAACGCCTCTTGCGCAGACTCCATGTACGTGGTGTTGACCAACGACATGGCTACGGGGCGGATCGCCTCGTGGACCGAACCGGAGACGCGTGAGGAATCACTGTGCACATCACAAAGGCTCAACAGGGAAGCACTCACAAGGGCACTGTGTACGTCAATGCGCGGCAGGTATACATGCGCACCGCCAGCGGCCCGTTGTAGCTGTTCCAGAGTGGGCACATCTGACGTCTTCCATGTGGAGTCATCCCAACCATGGCCGTAAATGATTCCGTTTGCTTGCGCACGCTCGGCTACGTACGACAGCAATTCCGCCGACCCGGTAACCCCGCTCAGATCAAGGCCGATCAGTTGCAGTCCCGCCGCCGTCGAGTGAACATGCGCATCAACAAATCCTGGCGTGACCAGGGCTCCCTGCAAGTCGACCACATGTGTTGCCGAATCACGATGTGCGGCAACCGCCGAATCATCACCGAGCCAGGCGATGGAGTCTTCATCGACAAGCATGGCAGTCGCGAACGGACTCACGGGAGAGTAGATGCGCCCTCCGAAGTACAGCGTGCGCCTGCTGGTGCTCACAACGTAATCAGTTCATGCGGTCGATGATTCACCGGCAATCCCCCATCAGGTGTGCAGATGACAATGTCCTCGATCCGGGCACCAAACTGTCCCACGACGTAGAAACCCGGTTCGATACTGAAGGCCATCCCTGGCTCCAGCGGCAACGTATTGCCCTCAACAATGTACGGCTCCTCATGCGTGAGCAAACCGATGCCGTGGCCGGTCCGATGAATGAATAACTCAGCCATGCCTGCCTCGGCGAGAATGCTCCTGCCGATGCCATCGATCTCCTGACAGGTGCGGCCAGGTGCTACGGCCGCTACCTGAGCGGCCTGAGCAGCCTGCAGGACCGAGTATCGATCAAGAAATTCCGGTAACGGGTTTCCAATGACATAGGTCCGCGTTGAGTCAGAGCAGTAACCGCTGGGCATGGTGCCACCGATGTCGACAACCACGACGTCTCCCCCGCAGATTACCCGGTCGGAGAGTTCATGATGCGGGCTGGCTCCATTCGGTCCAGATCCCACGATGACGAAATCTACGCTTGCATGCCCCGCAGCGAGAATGGCGGCGTGGATGTCGGCGCCTACCTCGGCCTCGGTACGGCCCGGCCGTAGCCACTGCGCCATTCCTGCATGCACTGAGTCGATCGCTGCACCGGCCGTCATCAGTGCCTGGATCTCCTGCGGGTCCTTGCGCATCCGCATGGCATCGATCACGGAAGCCGCCGAGACAAAGCGTGCACTGGGTGCGACCTGCTGGAAGGCAAGCAGTCGATCCGCCCACATGTGAGCATCCACTGCCACCGCGCCGACATTGCCCAGGAGTCCATGGCTGAGCGCAATGGGGTCCTCAGTCTCACTCCATGCGCATATCTGCATGCCTAGGTCGGTCAGCGGACTTGCTTGCGCGGCCAGCAATTCAAGC
Organism: uncultured Actinomycetes bacterium; assembly: GCA_903832025.1. Classification (GTDB taxonomy): domain Bacteria; phylum Actinomycetota; class Actinomycetes; order S36-B12; family S36-B12; genus CAIKZY01. Next base: position 8,716 of record CAIKZY010000144.1, on the reverse strand, counting down.
GCCGGCACGACCATGACGGCATCGGCATCGGCACGCACCAGCAGCGCCGTCAAGCGCTCCAGCGGCTTGGCGTCATAGCCGGTCAGGTATCGAAGATCTGACCCTGGAGACACCACCATGGCATCCAGGCCTTGGCTCACCAGTTCTTGCCTAGCCCGATCAAGTCGTTGCGCGTAGCTCACGGGACCACCGTAGTTGATCCTCCCTCATCTCGGGCGAGCCGTGTGTCACGATCTGCAGATGCGACTTCTCCTGGATACCGCCTCCTTGTACTACCGCTCGTACTACGCCATGCCCGAATCCATGACTGCACCAAATGGAACTCCGAACAACATGCTCAGGGGCTTTGTCGCCACCATTGACAAGCTCCTGACTCGCTTGTCACCACAGGAGGTCTTCTTTTGCTGGGATGTCGATTGGCGGCCGCAGTGGCGAGTTGACCTGCTGGACTCGTACAAGACGCACCGAGTGGCCCACGACCAGGATGCTGCCGACATCGAACTTGTTCCCGACTCCTTGTCGCCACAGATCAGCGCCCTGGCAGCAATCCTGGATGCTGCAGGATTGGCGCGAGTGGGAGCTCAACACTTTGAGGCTGATGACGTGATTGCGACATTGGCCAGCGCAACAACTGATCCTGTCCTGGTAGTCACCGGCGATCGCGACCTCGTCCAACTGGTCAGTAATCACGTCACGGTCATGCTCACCGTCAATGGTGGGATGGACAAGTGGCCGATGCTGGACCCCGCGCAAGTTGTCGAGCGCTTCGGCGTACCGAGTTCACTGTACGTCGATCTGGCAGCTCTGCGGGGCGACGCCTCGGATGGCATTCCGGGGGTCCCTGGAATAGGTCCCAAGACTGCAGCCCTCTTGATCGCTGCATATGGCGATCTCGAGCAGATCCTTCAAGCCGCTGAAGCACCAACACTTGCCAAGCCCATGACGCCACGGCTGTCGTCTCTGCTGACGCAGCACGCCGATCAGGCGCGATTGGCCAAGTCCGTTTCACTAGCGCGCACCGACGTACCGCTGACGTGGAAGGCTCCATCCACCATCGGACAGGCGTCACCTGATCTCACTGAACTCCTGGAAGCATGGGGCATTGAGCCGCAGTTCACCGCGATGATGCAATCGCTAACGTGAGTCGGTTCGTGTCTGCTGTCCTGCTCACACTTGTGAGGAGTAGGCCACGACTCCACGGCTGATCAATTCCACGGCCTGACGAGCTCGGTCATGCAAAGGGTTGACCGTTGGCGTGGCAGCAGCAATTTGTCCCAGGAGATCAATCGTCTGGCGAATCCATCGTACGAAATCGCCCGCAGGAATATCATTTGACAGCAATACCTGTTGCAGACTCGTCCCCTTGGCCCAGCGCTGCGCCAGGACGGCGAAGCCAGGATCAGGTCGACGAGTGAGACTGAGTTGATGTCGCTTCTCGAGGTCGTGCAATTGCGCGGACATCGTCATCATCTGCGAGAGCGTTGCACCGGTGACCCCGCGAGGAAGGACCACCGGTTCATCCTCGTCGATCTTGCGCGACTCGAAGACCACGGCGGAAGCCACAGCAGCGAGGTCGGCTGGCTCGAGTTCATCCCAAATTCCATCCTTCAGACACTGGGCCACCAGCAAATCACCCTCGGAATACAACCGAGTCAGTAGCTTGCCCGTCTCAGTAACCTGCGCCGAGTCACCCGGTGCTGACAGGTATCCCAACTCCGCCAAGACCTCGCACACCCGATCGAAACGGCGCGCGATTGAGTTCGTGCGCGAATTGATGCGCTGTTCTAGATCGTGAATCTCACGCGATGTGCGCATCAGTCTCTCGGCCCAGCGGGCGTGCGCCTCTCGGTCATTGCACCCGTGACAGGGGTGCTGCCGCAGTCTCGCACGAAGTTCGGCGATCTGCGCATCTTCGCCAGCACCACTCCTATGCCCGCGACGCGTCGTTGGCATGTCGCGGGTGTGCTCGCGCAGGACTTGTGACAAGTCCCTGCGTGACTGCGGGTTGCGGGCATTGAACTGCTTCGGGATGCGAATACGCGAGACCACCTCTACCGCACCAGAGATTTCCGAAGTCGTCAACCGCCGGACTTGCCGCTCGGTAGTGAGCACCATTGGTCTTGGCTCATCTGCCGCATGTCGCATTCCCGGGTCAAGCACCAGTGCCAGGCCAGCCCGCCTTCCGCTGGGAATCGCGATCACATCACCGGCCTTCAGCGACTTCAAGGACTCCGCGGCATCAGTACGGCGCTTCGCCGCAGCATCCTTTGTCATCGACTTTTCTCGCTGGCTCAATTGCTCCCGGATTGCGCCATATTCCTCAAAATCACCCAGATGACAGTTCATGGCCTGCCGATAGCCCTCGCATGCCTCTTCCAGTTTCCGTTGTTGTGTGGCAAGACCGACAACGGCACGATCTGCCTGGAACTGCGCAAATGATGTTTCCAACACTTCTCGGGCCATCTGATGACCCATCGATGACACCAGATTCACAGCCATGTTGTAACTCGGCGCGAAACTCGATCGCAAGGGATACGTGCGGGTACTGGCCAAGCCGGCTAGCAGCGTTGGATCGAGTCCCTGGTGCCACAGCACGACTGCGTGACCTTCGACATCGATGCCACGACGGCCCGCACGCCCAGTCAGCTGCGTGTACTCCCCTGGCGTCAACTCCACATGCGTTTCGCCATTCCACTTCACCAGCTTTTCCAAGACCACCGAGCGTGCTGGCATGTTGATGCCCAAGGCCAACGTTTCTGTTGCAAAAACCATCTTCAATAGTCCCTGCTGAAACAGGGTCTCGGTAACTTCCTTAAACACTGGGAGCATGCCGGCGTGGTGAGCTGCGATGCCACGTTCTAGCGCCTCGACCCACTCCCCGTAACCAAGGGCATCGAGATCCTCATCAGGGATCGATCGCGTCAGCTCGAGTACTTGCTCGCGGATCTCCCGCTGCTCATCACGGGTGGTCAGGCGCAGCCCGGCACCGACGCACTGTCGAACAGCATCATCACACCCAGCGCGGGAGAACAGGAAGTAGATAGCAGGCAGCAACCCGGCGCGCTCGAGCTCCTCCACGACGTCCGTTCGGTACGGAACATTCATACCTCGGCGATGCGAACGTCCCTTCGATGTGCCGTACTTGCTCATCTTCGCTCGCTGCGCCTCATCCCTACCAAGCCGCACCAAGTCTGGATTGACGACAGTTTGGTCGTCATCCACAAACAGATCGAGCATGTTGTGACCGGCTATGACATGTTGCCACAACGGCACCGGACGATGTTCTTCGACGATAATTTCAGTATCCCCGCGAACAGTGGCCAACCAGGCGCCGAACTCCTCGGCATTGGATACTGTTGCCGACAGGGCCACCACAGTCACCCGTTCAGGCAGGTGAATGATGACCTCCTCCCACACTGCCCCTCGGAATCGGTCGGCAAGGTAATGCACCTCATCCATCACAACGTAGGACAGTTCATTGAGCGTGCTTGAACCCGCATAGAGCATGTTGCGGAGCACCTCTGTGGTCATCACCACCACCGGTGCCTCAGAATTGACGGAGTTATCACCGGTGAGCAAGCCGATGTTCTCAGCACCATGTCGGAGTATCAAATCGTGGTACTTCTGATTGCTCAACGCCTTGATGGGAGTGGTGTAGAAGCATTTGGTCCCCGCCTGTAGGGCCAGTTCGATCGCGAATTCCCCGACGACGGTCTTGCCCGACCCGGTCGGGGCGGCCACGAGGACGCTTTGCCCGGACTCAAGAGCCTTGCACGCCCGAGTCTGGAATGGGTCAAGGCCAAAGGCGTAACTGGCGGAGAACTCCAGCACGCGCGGAGAGGTTGACTGTCGCCGGGCCTTCGCTGCGGCGTAACGCTCAGCGGCCGAGGTCATGGGACCAATCTAGGCCCGTCAACGTCCGAGGACGGGATGCGGTGGGCGTGTGTGGAGATTTCCTCCTAGTGCAGGTCGAGATCCTCACTCATTGGCTCTGGAAGAGGGCTGATTTCGTCGTCGGCAAGCTTGGAATAGTCAATATCCATCGGGTTCCGACGACGACGCCGTCGATCGTTGATCAGGCAGATGATGACGGCAACGGATAGCAAAAGCAGGATTGGCAGCGCCAACAAGGTCATATTGATCGGGTCGCCCGATGGGGTAGCTGCCGCGGCAAACAAGAACGTGAGGAAGACGATCCAGCGCCACCAGGACAACAGCTTGGCGCCACTCAGCAGTCCGGCGAAATTCAAGATGACCAAGATGAGTGGCACCAGAAATCCCACGCCGAAAATAACAAGCATATGCACGAAGAACGACAGGTACTTGTCCACTGCGATGATGTTCGCAACATGCGCAGGGGTGAAACCGAACAGGACGTTCAAGCCCAAGGGAAGCACGATGTAGGCCAATGTGACGCCAAGAATGAACAGCGGAAGCGCCGCACACACGAAGCCCACAGCCCAACGACGCTCGTGCTTGTGCAGGCCGGGAGTGATGAATCGCCACAGTTGGTACAGCCAAATGGGGCTGGACAGGATCAAGCCGGCGATCGCTGCGATCTGCATCTGCAGGATGAGCGGATCGGTGACACCAGTCATAGCCAGAGTCACCACATGCCCTTGGGCTTGTGCTTTTGCGATGATTGACGTGATAGGTGCGGACAGCCAATTGAAAATGCGATCGTAGTAAATCCAGCCGATCACCATGCCTATGACGACCGCGATCGCCGACTTAAATAGGCGATTGCGCAACTCGCGCAAGTGATCGAACAGCGGCATCGCTGCCGAGGAGGAAGCGCTCTTCTCAGCGGATTTCTGCGACTTCACTGTAACCACGAACGACTAGTTCTCGGATTTCTCCGTAGAGGGTTGCTCAGTTGCTGCCGGGCTCGCCTCCGAGGCGACCGTCTTGGAGTCATCTTCCCCGACGACACCCTTGGTCTCAGTCTTGAGGATCCGGATCGATCGCCCCAGGCCACGTGCGGCGTCAGGGAGTCGCTTGGCGCCGAACAGCACCACCACGACCAGGATCAGGATCCAAATCTCCGCGCCACGAGGTAACTCCACGATTTTGCCTTCCGTCGGTACTCCTAGGCCTCAGCGTACGCCCTCAGCGCTACCTGGGCGGCCTCAGCCACTTCCTGACGCAGTTCCTTGGGTTCGAGGACCTGGATTTGGCCACCACGACCGAGCACAAGGGATATCACCCAGGCAGGATCGGCATACTCCAACTCATATTCCGCGTGGGCATGTTCCACTGGCTCGAGCAAGACGGCGCCGCACACGTCAGCCACCCATGCAGCACTATCAGCGATACGAAGTCGAGCCTTATGCGTGACAGCCCTCTGTGGAACGTCAGCCTGAACCTGGCCGTCTGCCGGAACGACATCAGCTGCGCGTATCCGATCCAGCCGAAATGTCCGTCGAGCTCCGGCCAGATGGCAGAACGCCTCCAGGGAGGAGCGGCCATCTGTGGTGTGGATCTGCACAGGATGAATCTGCCGAAGTGTAACCTCATCATGGGTGGCCGATGCATACTCGATGCTCAGATCTGCCCCTGTGGATAACGCCTGCTCCACTGCAGCGAGCACATGATCATGCACCTTTGAGTTCACGCTAACCGAGGCGATCCGAACCTCGGAATCCAAGGCGATCTCGAGTTTGCTGATCGCGGACACCACCGCTGAGCGATCGTGAGTGCCCGGAACCTGCTCTAGTGCGCGTAAGCCAAGCAGTAGCGCCCAGCTCTCCTCCGCTGACATGCGAAGTGGCCGTCCGATCGTTTGCGGATCGAGCACGTGGATTCGTTCTTCGTCCCAGAAATCGATATCCACCAGTTGGTCCGGTCCATACCCTGGCAATCCGCACACCACCAGGAGCCAAAGATCCTTCTCCAACTGCTGCTCTGAAATCCCGAAGTGATCGGCTGCCTGCTGAATCGTGATCCCGTCATGGGATGCCAACCAGGGCACCAGTGCTAAGAGCCTCGACAAGCGGTCAGCCGAAGTCGGCGCCATCACGCACCCACCTTGTGGGTCTCGAGAATGCACTCAAGCGCAGCCTGCACCTGCTCAACCACCACTGCTGGCTCCAATACCTGCACCCATTGCCCAGCTCCCAAAACAGCTGCTACGAGCTCGGCAACCGATCGATATTGAACGGTGAACTGTTCGACCTTGGCATCGACGTTGGCGTGCGTTCGCATCTCGGCCGCCCGTCGCGGAGTTGCCCGGACGGTTGCAGTGATCTGCTCATCGGGCCCGGCCGCAGATTCAAGGAGGGCATTGACATCCAGCAGTTCAGGCCGTGGCTGGATGGCCGGCCCGGTCATCTGCGGTGCAGACAGCATTCGGGACAGGCGAAATACCCGTGGGGCTTGCCGCTGAGTGTCAAAGCCGGCGGCGTACCAGGCGCCATCACGGACCATGACACCCCACGGTTCCAGCGATCGCTCAACGGGTTGCGCTCCCGGAGCCTGATACCTGAACTGCACCGAAGACCGAGAGCGCAGTGCCGATAGCAGCGGCATCAGGTGCGCATCGGACGGGTTGAGACGAGCCATGCTGTCACTCAACGGAACTGACGGAATATCAGCCTGCAACGCCTCCAACTTTCGCACCGCCGTCAGCGCCTTCGACGCCAGTGCCGCCTGTCCCCATGTGTTGGCCGCGACGGTCACGGCGGCTATCTCAGCCGCTGTAAAACTGACGTCAACCATTGAGTACGTCTCAGGTTTGATCACATACCCTGCGACATCACCGTTTGCATCCAGGACTGTTTCCACCGGGATACCCATGGACCGTAGTTCGTCCTTGTCCCGCTCGAACATGCGCTCCAGCGCCGCTGGGTTGGCATCAGGGGCGTATCCGGGGACTGTCGCGGCAATGACTGAGCGGTGCATCGGCACACGGCTTGCCATCAGGGCAAACACCAAGTTGAGCAGTCTCTCAGTGCGATCGACTCTTTGCTCGGCCATCGACGTATAGCCGCTGAGCTCTAGGCGACAGCGAGCAGGTCAATGATGAAAACCAACGTGCGGCCGGCAAGTCGATGCCCGCCGGACTCTCCGTATGCCAAGGCTGGTGGAATCACCAACTGGCGCCGGCCACCGACCTTCATCCCCGGAATCCCCTCTTGCCAGCCGGCGATCAGACCCGCGAGCGGGAAGGTGATGGACTCACCCCGATCCCAGGAGGCATCGAATTGCTCACCGGTCTCAAAGTCCACGCCGACATAGTGCACGTCAACGCGAGCGCCAGGTGTGGCCTCGGCCCCATCACCGACAATGAGATCGGTGATGACCAGCTCGATAGGCGCCGGGCCTTCGATGAATTCGATTTCAGGCTTGCCGCTCATAGTGCTCCCTTGAGTTGTGATGTCCGAATCAGCCGGCCGACCCAGCCGGATTCGCGGCTGCGGCGGTCACGACGAAGATCAGGGTTTCGTTCGGCCCAATAGCCGAAGTAGGGGGGTTCGCCCCGTAGGCCAGCGATCCTGGGATCACCAGAAGGCGTGTTCCACCGACCTTCATGCCGGTAAGCCCCTCGGTCCATCCGGGAATCACCTGGTTCAGTGCGAAACTCGCCTGCTGTCCGCGCGCCCACGAGGAGTCGAAGACATTGTGCGACACCATGCCGACTCCGCAGTAGTCGACGGTAACCATGTCAGTGGGCGCGATCGCAGCCCCGTGACCGTGCGTGAGGTCCAAGGTATCCAGTTTTGCGACGTTTCCTGCATTCGCTGCAACAATCACGCTCGGAGCCTTCGTGCCGTTGAGCAAAACGGTGACCTTGTCCAGCGATGGACCGCTCGGAATGGAATTCACGGTGGTTGCAGGAACCATCTTGGCGCAATCGGACTGGAACCCCGATCCTGAGGAAGTGGCTTTCGATGGCGTACTTGCCGCAGTGGTGGACGCTGCGGACGGTGCCACGGCACTGGCCATGGCACTTGAAGGCGCACTGGCCACAGCGCTTGACGGCAGGCTTGCAGTAGCGCTCGCTGGCGAACTGGCAACTGGACTGGCACCTGAAGTGGTGCTGGAACTCGAGCAGGCAGTCAGCGCAAGGGCGGGGATGGCAAGGGCTATGGCACCGGTGGCAATTTTCACGGTCAGAGCCTAACCGCTGCTCACATGGTGGCAAGGAGGCGGTCCACACGGTCATCGGTGAACGCGAACGGATCCTTACACAACACGGTTCGCTGCCCCTGGTCGTTGAGCTTCAGGTGAACCCAGTCCACCGTGTAATCCCGCTTTCGCTCTTGGGCTTTGGCAATGAAATCCCCGCGAAGCTTTGCCCGCGTCGTCTGCGGGGGCACAGTCATGGCCATGGTGATCTGCTCATCCGTGCTGACCCTATTCACCGCTCCCCCTGCTTGCGCCAGGTAAAACAGACCTCGGCGCGGATTGATGTCGTGGTAGGCCAGATCCAGTTGGGCCACACGGGCCGATTCCATCGTCAAGTCGTGCTTGTGCATGTATCGCTGGAGAAGCCGCAACTTGATGACCCAGTCCAAGTCCCGTTCGACCAGGGTCAGGTCCTGGCGTTCAAGAGCCATCAGGGATCGCTCCCAGAGCTCCAGTACCCGCGCGTGGATCGGATGCTCACGAAGTCCACCTCGGTCGGCGAAGTCACTGACCTTCTGGAAATACTCCCGCTGCATGTCGAGCGCGGACAGCTGTCGCCCAGTTGCCAGCGGCACCGCTACGGTGCCGG
>CAIKZY010000143.1 GCA_903832025.1 uncultured Actinomycetes bacterium | reverse complement strand
TCGAACGGACCTACCACCGTCGACGGCGACAAAGGGGCCTCGGCAAACTCACCCCAATCGAGTTTGAGACCATCTACAAACAGGTCGCACTCGCGGCCTAAAACCTCAACCCCGCGAGGTAACTAAAGCGGGGGCAGTCCCCTGCCGCACCGAGTGTGAGTTGTTACGGAGGTTCGGGAGCGGCCCAGGATGGCACATTCGCTGGTGGCGCGTATGGGTTTAGCGGCTATTACTGGAGTTCGAGTCAGGCCGACTCGCTCGCTGCGTGGGGCTTGGGTTTGGATTTTGGCGACCCGAACTACGGCTACAAGATCCTCGCGCTGCAAGTTCGTCCGATCCGCAGTTTCTGAGCCGCACTCGCCCAGCGGATCATGTATCGGTCGGCACCGTCTATCAGTACTCATGGCACACGAACCGGCACGCGCTACCTATTCCCAGTCACTGGGTTCATCTGGACGGCGCGGATCAGGTCGTCCTTGATCAGGTCCGTGTACTTGCCCGTCGTGGCGAGTGACTCGTGTCCGAGTAGCCGTTGAAGGATCACGACGTCTGCGGTTCCGTTCGATAGCGCGAGTGTGGCCATGGAGTGGCGGAGCGTGTGCGGGTGGAATTGACGTGCCAAGTCGTGGGGTAGTCGTTTCGCGGTGGCTTGGCAGATGTCCTGCACCGTGCGTGGTGTCATGCGCCGTCCGCGGTTGGTCACCAGAAGCGCGCGCTCAGCGTCAGCGCGCTTGTCGGGGGAGTCCTGAGTCCACGGCGCGGGCCGGTGGTTGTTCTGCCAGTCCTGCAGTAACTCGAAGGTCTGCATAGTGAGGAATACGTCGCGGGCCTTGTTTCCTTTGCCGTGGCGAACACGAACGAGGACGTTTCCGTCGACCAGTCCGACGTCGGCGCGGTCAAGCGCACACAACTCGCTGACTCGGACGCCAGTCTCGAGCATGACGCGGAAGATCAGGGCATTGCGTAGGGCCAGTCCAGAGTCCTCGTCGTCGGCCGGCAGCTCGATCAACGCATGGGCAGTCTCGAGACTGAGTGCTTGTCTAGCCCCGGAGCCTTTCTGGATCCTGGGGCGTACCTCGGTGTCCTGCATGGGGTTGCGTTGCAGGTATCCCTGCCTTTCGGCGTATCCGAATAGCCCGGCGACGGATTGCCTGAATCGTGCAACGACGCTCGGCCCACGGCCGCCACGGCCTGGGTCCTTGAACCTGCGGTCCGGTTCACTCGAGTAGGCGACGACCGCGTCATCGATGTTCTCGGCAGAAAGGTCATCCAGAACCGTGGGGGAGCCGACCAGCCGCTCGAAGTCAGCGAGGTCCCGCTCGTACGTAGCCTGGGTGTTCGCACTCAACTGCCCGCCGAGCACACGCCGTTCCAGGGAGCGCCTATACGCCAGGATCGCCTCAGCAACAGTTACCCGATTCAACTGCGGAGGAGCGGCCACCCCTCGAGGCTAGGCCAGCAGGGGAGCATCGCGTGGTAGACCACGCCTGAGGAGTGGATGTCGAGAAGTGCGCAGGGGCTAGGGCTCACCTGACTCGTCGTCGTCCCAGCGCACGGATATCGCTTCGATGAAATCCATGTCGTCATCAACCGGTGTCACTAATGGCCGGAGCACGGATTCAGCAATTGATTGGCATTCGTCGAATGTCAGCAGGCAGTCGCGCCGGTCAATAGCGTCGAATTCCGCGCGCATGACATGGGTCCGAGTTTCCACTTGCCTTAAGAACGCGGCCGCGTTTCGGGGGAGTGCGGGCATCGCCTCAGCGATGGCATCCGGATCAGCGCTGTGAACTGCCGCAAAGTCGAAGAGGTCACGCGCTGTTGCCAGGTTTCCTCTGTGCCACATCTTCTTCGCGATGATCTCGCCAGAGCGCTCCAAGGTGATCGGACGCTCCAGCAGTGTCGACTCTTCGAAAGGGTCGGCGAGGAGCGGGCTCGCGACAACGAAGTCGATTTCACCGTAAGGGAGGTAAAGCTTGACGTGGCCGGAGCTTTCTTCGTACGCGGTCGAAACATCCTGAGCCACCTCGCTGATGCGTGGATTGAAGAATCCAAGGACCTGGGGGTCTGCCAGGAATATGTCGATGTCTTTACTGTGCCGATGGTTAAGTCGCAGCATCAGTACCGTCCCACCGCCGAAGGACCACTTGATCGGTGCCTGTGCCGTACTTTCTGCCGTCTCGATCAGGTTGAAGGCTTGACGGAGTAGAGATTGCCAGACCGGCTCGTCCATGTCAGGTCCAACGCGGGTTGGGGCTGGCGATTGCAGTCGCGCTGCGCTTGAGGTTTCTCCAAATCAGTGTTGCTTTCACGCTCGTCATCGCTGACACTTCGCGAACTGCGCGTAGGAGCGTGGCATCGGAGGCTTCGTCAAGGATGGTCGCGACGTGGGGGAGCCACTGCTCGTCGAAATTGCCCGTAAGCAAGAGCGCTTCGACCACTGCAGACGGGACGGTTTCTTTGAAGCTCACGCTGGCGCTCGACGCTAGGAGTTCAACCGCGGGGACCGAGCCCTGACCCATTGGGGCCTGCGGGAGGATGGCCAGACCAAGTGGCGGGAGCACGCGCATCAGTACGTCCGCTCCAAGTGCACTTCTACCTTGTTCCGCGTAGTTGAGCGTGGCTCGAGAAACGCCGGCAATGCTTGCCAACCGAGCCTGGCTGATGCCACTGGCGACCCTGGCCGTACGGATTGTCATCCCCAGTTCCGCAAGTTCCATGGTCACACAGTAACCGGAACCGCACTATATGTCAATTATACTTGACATATTACACCACGCCGAAATGGGCCTGGATCCTGCTCAGGTCGGTGTTCACGTGTTGCGTAGTGCGCACCATGCTACACTTTGAGGGTGATCAAGTCCTTTCGACATAAGGGTTTGCGCACGCTGTACGAGACGGGAAAGACAACGGGAGTGCAGTCGAGCCATGCGAGGAAGCTGCGCATGCAACTGGCTGCACTCGATTCAGCGCAGGTGATCGGGGATATGGATCTCCCTGGTTTCGATCTGCATGAGCTTCGCGGTGGCCGCAAGGGGCAATGGGCCATCTCCGTGAACGGCAATTGGCGGGTGACATTCGAGTTCCGTGACGGGAACGCGTTTGTCCTGGACTACGAGGACTACCACTGATGGACGAACTCAAGCCCATGCATAACCCGCCGCATCCGGGGGAGTTCATCTCCCAGGTGTATCTAGAGCCTTTCGGTGTCAGCGGCCGAGAACTAGCTACTCAGTTGGACGTCTCCGCCTCCACCTTGAGTCGGGTACTGAACGGGAGTAGCCGTGTCTCTCCGGAAATGGCGCTTCGCCTGTCGAAGGCACTCGGGCGAAGCCCCGAGAGCTGGCTGGCCATGCAGGACACGCATGACCTGTGGCAGGCGCGCAAGCAGGTGGACCTTCGCCGGGTCCATCGGTTGATCCTTGCGACAGCCTGAGGGGAGCCAATCCCTCCTGACACCATCGCGTGGTAGAACACTTCTACGCGATGATAAGGACGCATTCGTGGCCCTCCTGGTATGACCACGATTCGAGGGATCGTCCGCCTGGCCCCTCTACTCAGCCAGACCCCCACCGGAATACAGACGGGCACCGATTCGCAATCGGAGCTGGCTGGCCTACGCAGACGTACGGGTGCATAGGCATACCGCGGGATTTCAACTACACTGTAGTCATGAGTAGTCCACGATCGATCCGGTTGGAAGACCGCACTCTTGAGCGGCTGAGTTCCTATGCCACCAGGCACGTGGGCGTGACGGGCGCCTCAGCGGCTGCCCGTTTCGTGGAGGAAGGCCTGCGTATGGATTCACACCCGGGGATCGTGTTCCGGGACGGACCGGCTGGCCGCCGAGCCGTGATCGCCGGAGGAGCCGACGTTTGGGAGGTCATTCAGGCCGTCGCAGCGACCCGAGATTCGGAGCCTTCTCTCTCCCCTGCGGAAATCATGGATCTCGTATCGGTGAACTCAGGCGTGAGTTCCAAGCATGTCCGGCTTGCTCTGGATTACTACGGCGAGTTCTCCGATGAAATTGATGCCCAGATTGTGGAGGCATCGTCAGCTGAAGCTGCTTTCCGTGAGTCGTACGCGCACTCGAGTGCCCTGCTGGGCGCATGAGCCCGAAACCGACTGAAACCGTAACGCCGGCTGGCAGAGGCATTCTTCTCGATGAAATGTTGAGCCCGTCCATTGCCGAGCAATTGCGTGGCCGCGGTCTGGACGCGATCGCACTCACCGAGGTGCCTGGGCTGTCCGGTGTTGCTGACGATGAAGTGTTGACGTATGCCACGAGTGTGAATCGCATTGTCGTGACTCGTAACGTCCGCGACTTCGTTGTGCTCGACCGCCAATGGCGTGATGCTGGACGACCGCACTCAGGCATCGCCTGCCTCGACAGTCAGGCCTTCCGCCAAGATCGCGCGTTCATCGGCAATGTCGTCACTGCACTTGCCACAGCAGTGGACAACGGCTCGCTCCCCCTGCCAGGTGCCTGCACGTTCATTTCGCAGTAGACATCTTCTACGCGATGTCCTCTACCTAAGCGCCAGCCCCTCGGTGAAGGCCGGCCCGCCCATTGATTCCCCGAGGGAAAGCGTCTCTGGCAAGGTCCCCGGGTGTATTGCGATCATCGGGAGCACGTCAGTTCCTGCGACGATCAACTCCTCAAACTCTTCCATCTGGATCGCATGCCCGGCGAGGATCGCATTCATGACCAGCTTCTGTGTCTCGGCGTCCAGATCGCTCCAGGATGCCGATGCCTCATCGTGTTCGACGTCCACGCGTGCCTCGGCATCGAACGAGTGCTCGTAGAGATCCGAGTCGTCGTGTTCCTCGAATGACAGGTATGTCAGGGAAAGCTCCGGCCAGCCGAAGAGTCCCGGTTCTGCGCCGTATTCCATGTGCATGGTGTCGCTGTTCTCGAAGTCCCTGGTGCTGAACGAGAGATCGGAATCTTCTCCCGCCTTGGTGCGAATCATCGTGATCGGACCCGTGCCGGATCCGGATTCGTGGCTATGCAGGAATCGCACGTTCACTCGATCCGTAGGGATTAGGTCTGGCCAGAGGATCCTGCGCATGCTCCACGACAGGTTCCACAACGGATCACACGCGTCATCGGCATTCTCACTGTCTAGAACTTCAACGCTGAAACCCGTCAATCCCTGAGTGGACCCATCCAGGTCTTCCAGATCTCCGAGGTCAGAGTCTTGCCCCCAGACGTCGATTTCATTCATCATGTCGCCCCCGTCACCCGCTCGTCTCCCTGAAAAGAAGTAGCCCAGTCGCTACCAGGTTGATGGCTAATTTGCATCGTTTCTCGACGTCAACGTACTCGAGCCGCAATGCTCGCGAGGCTCTCGCCGGCTCGATACAGCGCGTAGGCGTCGAATTTGTTCCCGTCAACCCAAAGGAATCCGTCATGAACCCACGCCTTTGGCTGATGATCGCGCAGTAGGCAGATGAGCTCAGATTCGTGGTCATCGACTTGTGGTGCGCCTTTAGGTGATGATTCGCCGACGAATTCGTTGGGAAGGACGCCTCTACTCGACCACTGCTCAGTGTCGCCCATGTTTGCCATCAGGATCTGAGCCATGAGCCGCATGCCGATGACCTGGCGCGAGGAGAGGGTTCCTTTGGCAGGCTTAAGCCCCAGCTCGCGGTGAAGTTCATCCAAAACTCGAGTGCGGCCTATCGGTGACATGCACGTCCACCACACCCAAGGCATGCTCAGGATTGTCGGTGCATCCAAGTTAATCGAATTGCCAGCAAATCCCGACCCTCGTATCGAACCAGCCCTGTTCATGACGAGTTCCGCAGTTCGGCCGTCCTTAACC
>CAIKZY010000142.1 GCA_903832025.1 uncultured Actinomycetes bacterium | reverse complement strand
TCACCCGACAGCTGCGGGCGGCGCGCGATGCTGCCAATGAAATGGCACGCGGTGAACGTGAAGTGCACCTGATTCCCGATGGACCTGCGGAGGTTGCCGATATTTCCGAAGCGCTCATTCGTCTCGATCGTGCCTTGGCAATCTCCGAAGGACGTCAGCGGGAGTTCTTGTTGTCGGTTTCCCACGAGCTACGCACACCGCTCACCGCGGTCAAGGGGTATTCGGAGGCGATGGCCGAGGGCATCATCACCGGTGACGAGGTCGAGCGGACCGCGTCGACATTGGTGCAAGAGGCCGCGCGGCTGGACCGGCTGGTCAGCGACTTGTTGGACCTGGCGCGCATGGGCGCAGTGAACTTTGCCATCACTCCAGTGGAGACCGATCTTGGCGAGCTGGTTGAGGAAGCGGGCCAGGTCTGGTCCGGGCGCTGCGCGGCCGAAGGCGTGGAACTGCGTCTGGAAATCCCACAGGTATCGGTGAATGCGGTCGTGGATCCGCTGCGTACTCGTCAGATCTTGGACAACCTGGCCGAAAACGCCCTACGGGTGTCACCGGTTGGCTCAGTGATCGTGCTGGCGGCCGCTTCCGTCGACGACCGGGCCGGTATCCAGGTGCGAGATTCTGGACCAGGCCTCAGTCCCGATGATGTGACCGTGGCCTTTGAACCGGGCGTCCTGCACGAGCGCTATCGGGGGCTTCGGCTGGTCGGCACTGGACTCGGACTTGCCCTGGTCGGGCGCTTGGCGACAAGCATGGGTGGTGAGGCAGCGGCTGGGTCGGCGCCGGAGGGAGGGGCGTGCTTCACCGTCACATTCCCCGAGACATTCCCGGAGTCAGCCAGGGAATAGCAGGACAAATCCCGGTGCAGTGCCAGTGAACACGTACGCTTTGCCCATGGGTGCGGAGGTAACTACCGTGTTGGCCAACGATGACGTCGTGGTCCCCGCACGTGCGGACACTCGACCCAGGCCGCGACGGATGCTGGCCTTTGTCGCGGCCACTGTGGCCTCCGTGGCGGTTCTTGGGTATTTGCGCCTGGTGGATCCCAATCAGCCTGGCCACTACCCGCTATGCCCGGTCAAGGCGCTGTTTCATGTCGATTGCCCAGGTTGCGGCTGCCTGCGTGGCCTGCACGCTTTGACCCACGGCGATATCGCTGGGATGGCAGGGCACAACTTGCTCCTGGTTGCGGCAGTACCTGCCACCGTGGTGCTGTGGGCGCGCTGGGGCCTTCGTAGTTGGTCAGGGCAAGTTCCCGGCGTCACATGGGCGACCCATCGGCGAAATAATCGCATCCTGGTCGGGGTGATGATCGCGATTTTGGTGTTCGGCCTGGTTCGCAACTTCGTACCTGCGCTGCGTTCTGGCGCATAGTCGACCTGCCGAAGTGCACGCTGGGCAGCCTTGACTACCCTTGCAACGTGAGCGTGCTGGACGAAATCATCGAGGGTGTGCGCGCTGATGTGCAGCAGCGGATGCGCATCACCTCGTTGGATGACCTCAAGGCGCAAGCCGCGGGTCGAACGCCAATCGATGTCTTCGCGGTGCTTTCCCAGCCCGGGGTAAGCGTGATCGCTGAGGTGAAACGGGCCAGTCCAAGCAAGGGAGCCCTGGCGGAGATCGCAGATCCTGCCGAGCTCGCCAGCGCCTATCAAGCCGGTGGAGCATCGGTGGTCAGCGTGCTGACCGAGGAACGGCGATTCAGCGGCAGCCTGGCTGACTTGGCAGCAGTGCGAGCAGCCGTGACGATTCCGGTCCTTCGCAAGGACTTCATCGTGACCACATATCAGGTGTGGGAGGCCCTGGCATACGGAGCGGACATGATTTTGTTGATCGTGGCCGGGCTGGAGCAGAACGTGTTGGTCTCCCTGCTGGAGCGTGCCAGGTCCTTGGGGCTGTCGGTTCTGGTGGAAGTTCACGACGAGCAGGAAGTCCTGCGAGCGCTGGATGCCGGTGCAACCATCATCGGAGTCAATGCGCGCAATCTGAAGACCCTGGACGTCGACCGCGACACCTTTGCTCGGCTTGCCCCGCTGATCCCACCGGAATGCCTGACGATCGCTGAGTCCGGCATTCGCGATGCCCACGACCTGATCTCGTACGCCGAGCATGGAGCCGATGCGGTGCTGGTGGGGGAGTCGCTGGTCAAGGATCGGGATCCGCGGGTGGCCGTGCACGACTTGGTGACCGCCGGGGGACATCCAGCCATCGGCAAGGGGAGAAACGCATGACGGTGCTCGGCGGTCCCGATGGGCACTATGGAATTTACGGCGGGCGGTTCGTCCCCGAGGCTCTGAGCGCAGCACTGGACCAGCTCGATGCGCAATTCCGCAATGCGATCGTTGATCCGTCGTTCGTCGAGCAATTGGCTGCCCTGGAACGCGACTACTCCGGCCGACCAAATCCGCTCACGTTCGCCGCTGGTTTCTCGCAGCATTGCGGCGGAGCGCGGGTGTACCTCAAGCGGGAAGACCTCAATCACACGGGCTCGCACAAGATCAACAATGTGCTCGGCCAGGCCCTCTTGACCGTTCGCATGGGCAAGTCCCGCATGATTGCCGAAACCGGAGCCGGTCAGCATGGTGTGGCAACCGCGACGGCGGCAGCGCTGATGGGCTTGCAATGCACCGTGTACATGGGCGAAGACGACACCGTTCGCCAGTCACTGAACGTGGCCCGCATGAAACTCCTCGGTGCAGAGGTCGTTCCCGTCACGATCGGCTCGCGCACCTTGAAGGATGCCATTAACGAGACGATGCGGGACTGGGTCGCGTCCGTGGAGTACACGCACTACTGCCTGGGCACGGTTACCGGACCGGCGCCATTTCCCGAAGTGGTGCGCTACTTTCATTCAGTCATCGGCCGCGAAGCGCGCGGACAGATCCTTGCGGTGGAAGGACGCCTTCCCGATGCGGTCGTGGCATGCGTGGGCGGCGGTTCAAACGCCATGGGCCTATTCAGCGGATTCATTGATGACCAGGGCGTTGGACTGTTCGGATTCGAGGCTGGTGGTGACGGGGTAGAGACAGGTCGCCACGCCTCACGCTTTGCCACCGGCGCACCCGGAGTGCTCCATGGTGCTCGGACGTACGTCATGCAAGATGAGTGGGGGCAAACGTTGCCCAGCCACTCCATCAGCGCTGGTTTGGACTACCCCGGTGTCGGTCCCGAGCATGCATACCTCCATGACAGCGGGCGAGCCACCTACGAATCAGTCAACGACCAGGAAGCCATGGATGCCTTTGCGCTGCTGTGTCGCACCGAAGGAATCATTCCAGCAATCGAGACCGCTCATGGCCTAGCCGGTGCTATCAGGATTGGCAAGCGACTGGGGCCCGATGGACTGATCGTGGTGAACCTGTCCGGTCGCGGCGATAAGGATGTCGCCACTGCGGCACGGTGGTTCGGAATGGACCTCGGTTCAGGCCTGGAGGCATCAGAGGGTCGATGAGCGCAACACTTGCTGAGATATTTTCCACCGCGCGCACACAGGGACGCGCGGCCCTGATCGGCTACCTGCCCGCAGGGTTTCCAACAGCCCGAGGCTGTGTGCAACTCATGGCAGCCATGGTTGCCGGCGGCTGCGACATCATCGAAGTGGGACTGCCTTACTCAGATCCGCTCATGGATGGTGCGGCCATTCAGCAGGCGGTTGGGCAGGCGCTGGAAGCAGGGACCACCCCGGATGTGGTGCTTGATGTTGTCCGCGAGCTCAGCGAGCTGAACGTGACCAGCGTGGTGATGAGTTACTGGAACCCGATCGAGCGATACGGCGTCCAACGGTTTGCCGAGCGACTTCGAGCTGCAGGTGGTCAGGGGGTCATCACCCCCGATCTCACTCCGGAAGAGGCGGGGGACTGGATGGCTGCAACCGACGTGACCGGGCTTTCACGCATCTTTCTGGTTGCCCCGTCCAGTAGCGATCTGCGGCTTGCCAAGGTCAGTTCGGTCAGCGGAGGCTGGGTGTACGCGGCGTCAACGATGGGTGTCACCGGGGCCAGAACACAGCTCGGTGACGCTGCTCAGGTGCTGGTGGAGCGGACGCGGGCATACACCGACCTCCCGATTGCCGTGGGTGTGGGTGTGTCCACGGGGGATCAAGCGGCGGACATCGCCAAGTTTGCCGACGGGGTGATCGTGGGTTCGGCCTTCGTCAAGGCCGTGCTGGATTCCCCAGACATCGAAGCTGCGGTCGACGCGGTGAAGTCGCTGGCCGCTGAGCTCGCCGATGGGGTTCGGCGATGAGCGCACGGTCGAGTCGGCTCTGGGGAAACCCTTGGATCGGGCTGGTCTTCCGCTTCGTCCTGGCCGCTGTCCTGATCTATGCCGGTATCGCCAAGTTGATGGAGCCCGGTGCGGCTCGAGACGCGATCGTTGCCTATCGGATCTTCCCGGGAAGCTGGCCGACGTACTTGGGCTGGGCACTGCCGATCGCTGAAGTCGTCACGGGCTTGCTGCTCCTGCTCGGCATGTTCATTCGCTGGGCGGCGCTGTTCACGTCGCTGCTCATGGCCGCTTTCATCGTAGGCATTGCCAGCGTGTGGATTCGCGGATACAGCATTGACTGCGGCTGCTTCGGTGGCGGCGGGGATATCAGCGGCGACGGCCGGACCTGGCGATACTCCGCGGAGATCCTTCGTGACCTGCTGTTCAGCGGACTGGGTGTTTGGCTGGTTGCCTGGCCCCGTACCAAGTGGGCGCTGGAACCTGCCCCCGATACCATTGTCGAGTCGACACACGACCGCTTTCAAGGAGAACCTGGTGAGTAACGAGTCATCATCGAGTCGTCGCGCTAAGGCAGATGCCGCTCGGGCAGCAGCCAACTCTGCGGGCAAGCGGCGAGAGCGCACGATGCGCATCGTGGGTGCAATCGTGGTCATCGTGGTGGTCCTGGGAATCGTGGGTATCGCGGTGGTCGCGAAGAACTCCTCTGGCTCTGGCGGATCGTCCAGCGGCTGGGGATCAGTAACCGCAGATCCCGCGGCTGCCACCCCCAAAGGCGTATACGGCAAGGATGCTGCCTTGGCCTACGGGATTCCGGTGAACGCGGTGAACGCCAAGGTGCCGAACCTGACCATCTGGGAAGACTTGCAGTGCCCGGCCTGTGATGCGCTGGAGAAGGCAAATGGCAGCGGCATTCAACAGCTGGCGGCACAGGGCAAGGTCAACCTCACCTATCGGCCAACCACGTTCTTGGATCAGAATATGAAGAATGATGCCTCACTTCGGGCAACCGCTGCCTGGGGATGCGCGATTGACCAAGGCAAGACCATCGAGTTTCACAACCAGGTGTACGCCAATCCGCCTGCTTCAGAGGGAGCCGGCTTCACTGACGCCACATTGCTGAAGTTCGCCCAGGACTCCGGAATCACCGGCTCGAACCTGGATACCTTCACCAAGTGCTTCAACGCCAAAACGTATGGATCGTGGGCGTTGAACTCGTATGGAAAGTTCATCGATGCCAACATTCCCGGCACGCCATACGTGTCGCTCAATGGCACGGAGATTAACGCGGCAGTGGCCGCTGATCCGGCAAAGCTAGCGGCAGCCGTGGCTGCGGCGACCAAGCAGTGATCTACGCGACCGCGCATGTGGTCGCATCCATCCCCAGTCCCGCACAGGGGGTTTGGAACCTCGGCCCATTGCCGATTCGGGCGTATGCGTTATGCATCATTGCCGGCATCGTCGTGGCGGTCTGGTGGGGGAGTGCCCGATACGTTGCCCGCGGCGGACGTGCGGGACTGATAACCGATCTGGCGATCTGGGCGGTGCCCTTCGGCATCGTGGGTGGGCGCGCCTATCACGTCATTACTGACCATCAGTTGTACTTCGGACCCGGCGGTACCGGGTGGGCCGGTGCCGTGAAGATTTGGGACGGCGGATTGGGAATCTGGGGTGCGGTGGCCCTGGGCGGCCTGGGCCTGTGGATCGGCGCTCGTCGTGCAGGTGTGCCGGTGCCTCCGGTAGCTGATGCCATCGCGCCGGGCATCGCCATCGCCCAGGCCATGGGACGGTGGGGCAATTACTTCAATCAGGAGTTGTTCGGCTCACCGACCAACCTGCCATGGGGCCTGCAGATCGACCCAGGCCACCGGCCGATCGGGTACGAGCAATTTACGACCTTCCACCCCACCTTCTTGTATGAGTCGCTGTGGCTGATCGCCATGGCCGCAGTGCTGGTCTGGGCGGATCGACGCTTCACGATGGGTCACGGTCGAGTATTCGCCCTGTATGTCCTGATGTACTGCCTGGGTCGCGGCTGGATCGAGTCGCTCCGCATTGACCAAGCACACCATATTTTGGGCCTGCGCCTGAACGACTGGACCGCACTGCTGGTCGGCGTCGGAGCCTTGATCTACCTCGTGGTGTCTGCTCGTCTTCGCCCGGGCCGGGAGTCTGCCGAGCAGATTTCGCCTCAGAAGCCCGCGCTGGTAGCCTGATCTCCTGACGGTCGCGAAGCGGGCGCTTTGCGATACGTGTCGTTACGAGAAAGTGCCCTCACGGGCGCGCCCTAGGAGAAGAAATGTCGCTCGATTCCGCTACCAAGCAGGCGATTGTCGCCGAGTACGGTGCTAATGCCACTGACACCGGGTCTCCGGAAGTCCAGATTGCCCTGCTCACCAAGCGTATTCAGGATTTGACCGAGCACCTGAAGACTCACAAGCACGACCACCACAGTCGCCGTGGCTTGCTGATCCTGGTTGGACAGCGCCGCCGTCTGCTGCAGTACTTGGTCAAGTCAGACATCACCCGCTACCGCACGATCATCGAGAAGCTCGGTATTCGTCGCTAGCGGAACGGTGGCGGTGCTCTTCGGCGCGCCATCACCATCCCAAGCCGGACATGCCCCAGGGTTACCCCTGGAGCCGATGGCTCGACATAACTGCATACCGCCCGGCACGTGGTGCCGGGCAATGAATGAACGAACCACAGAATCCGGGGCGCCGCGTTGTCAGCGCCAGTCTCGGTCCTCGGTAGTGACTTACGGGTACATCCCGTGGGCCTCGATCGAAGACCGCCTCCGGCCGCAACTGCGAACGCCCCTGTCTACAAGAAAACAGGAGGCACCCGTGGAGGGTTCCCAGATTCACACCACACAGGCCGTTATCGATAACGGCTCGTTCGGCACGCGCATCATCAAGTTCGAGACCGGTCGCCTGGCACGCCAGGCAGCGGGATCGGTAGCCGCGTACCTGGACGACCAGACCATGCTGCTGTCGGCGACCACTGCCGGCAAGCAGCCGAAGGATCAATTCGACTTCTTCCCCTTGACGATTGACGTCGAGGAGCGCATGTACTCAGTGGGTCGCATTCCCGGGTCCTTCTTCCGCCGCGAAGGTCGCCCGACGGAGGATGCGATCTTGACCTGCCGACTGATCGACCGCCCGCTGCGT
>CAIKZY010000141.1 GCA_903832025.1 uncultured Actinomycetes bacterium | reverse complement strand
TCGGCCTTGCGGAGGGCTTCCTCGACGGCTCGCAATCGACGCTCTAAGCGGTCGCGATCTGCGCGAGGCAAGTCCCCGGCTTTGTCCCAGGCGTGTTGAATTTCCGCCAGCGCCAGCTTGGCCTTGCGGGCATCGGTCACGGGTATCAGGCCCTCTGCGCGTTCGACCAGAGCGGTCTTTTCAGGAAGGTTGACTAGGAGTTCCTGCTCGGCAGCGGAATCCGCGGCGGCCTTGGCATCGAAGAACACATCTTGCGCGGCCTTGAAGCGCTTCCAGAGCTTGTCCTCATCAGATTTCGGGCCTCGTGGTGCCTTCTTCCATTCATCCATGAGGTCTCGGAATTTCCGCCCCGACCCAGCCCAATCAGTGGACGATGACAGGGCCTCCGCCTGTGCGATCAGATCACGTTTCACCGATGCCGAGGCTTTACGCTCAGTATCCAAAGTCGCAAAGTGGGCTCGACGGCGTTTATCGAATTCGGTTCGAGCCGCGCTGATCTGCTTCCAAAGTTCCTGCTCGATGCCACGGTCAAGTCTGGGCAGCGACTTCCATTCGTCAACGATCACCACATAACGCTCATTTGTGGACTTCCATGCGGTCGATTCGGACAATCTCTGTGCCTCGCTGACGAGTGCCTGTCGGGCAGCCAGTGAACGAGCACGAGCCTCAGACTTTGCCGCCTTGGCTTGTTCGCGGCCTACCTCAATAGCATCGGATAGCAGATCGCACTTGCGGTTCAGTGCCACCACATCCCCGACGAACCCTCGTGCGGCGAGTTGTTCGCGAATCCGAGCCAGGACGACGGATGCCTGCTCGACTGAGGCTTTCCCATCAGTCAGTCGAGCGGAAATCAGTGATATTTCAACGTCCATGTCCTGGTACTTACGCTGAAAGAAGGCCAATCCCTCAGCTGGACTTCCGGCGGCGTACTGGCCAACCAGGATCTCGCCCTCGGGTGCAATCAGGTAGACCGATCCATCATCGGTAACGCGACCGTGGGCCTCATCCATTGCCGCTGGCGCGGCCGCGGCTGCTGGGGCCGGCCGGCGGAGCAGCGCCGGTGTTGGCACTGCTAGCGGTTCGGTCATGACTTCTCCTGTCGGTCTGAAAGGCCCATACTTGCAGGTCAGCGGTGCCCACTTGCAGGTTATCGCGCTTAAGCGGCGCTCGCCTTGTTGATGAAGACCGGTTGCTTCGGTTCTCCATCATTGGCGCCGTTCAGGGTGCCTTGCGCAGCGATGGCCTTCACGATGTCCAATCCAGCTGTGACATGGCCCCAGATGGTGTACGAGCCAGGCAAGGTCGTGTCCCTATACACAAGGAAGAATTGGGATCCGTTGGTATTGGGGCCGGAATTTGCCATCGCCACCGTCCCGGCAGGGTAGTTACCGGCACCTGAAGCGGGAAGATTTTCATCCGGCACGGTGTAGCCGGGTCCTCCAGTGCCATCACCCTTCGGATCCCCACATTGCAGCACATAGATGCCTGTCGTTGTGAGTCGATGACACTTGGTGTCGTTGTAGAAGCCACTGGTTGCTAGGAATTGCTCCGAAGCAACGGTCTTGGGTGCTTTGGCGTCGGTTGCAATCACAATGTCACCGCAATTGGTGTGGAATGTGATGGTTTTGGCAGCAGTGGAAGGCACACCGGGCTTGCTGAAGGTCAGGGAATTGCTGCGGATTGCTCCAGGGGCAGTGCAGGACAATGCCGGGGTAGCCTGTGTTGGCGGAAGCGCCGTTGGCAGGGCGGCTGCACCCGTCGGGCTTGATGAGCTGCGAGCAACCAAGATCCAGCCTGCCCCGGCAAGAATGAGCACCGCAACGACCACCCCAGCAACGACTTTCTGCCGTCGTGCCCGAGCCTGATGGTTCGAAACACGTCTGGCTTGCTGTCGTTGGTACTTGGCTCTGGCGAGTTCCCGTTCGCGCTTGCTGCTGGTCATGGCCCCTCACTTGTGCGGTCCGGATGAGTCTAGACACCAACCTCGCTCAAAAAGCATGGCCACTAGACTTTGAGGCCGGGCTAGGTGTCAACGGAGGGCAAGTGCTGATCCAAGGCTTTCCTGCAGGTGCCTGGGGCACCAACTGCTACGTCGCTTCGGCAGGACCGGGGATGGAGTGTGTGGTCATCGACCCAGGGCAGGACAGCATCGACGGAGTGCTGTCGATCGTCGATGAACATAGGCTCAAGCCGGTTGCCGTTCTCCTCACGCATGGTCATATCGATCACATTTGGTCGGTGGCACCAGTGGCGGCCGGTTACGACATTCCTGCATTCATTCATAGCGCAGATCGATATCGACTCGCGGATCCGGCCGGGGCGAGCGTCATGGCCTCGCGCGAGCACCTGCTGTCGATGACCAAAGGAGCCCTTGAACTCACCGAGCCTTCGGATGTGAGGACATTCGACACCTCAGTTTCCATGCAAATTGCTGGTTTGGATGTCGTCATCAATCACGCCCCTGGACATACCGAAGGGTCAGTCGTGCTCACTGTGCCGGCAACCGGTGGTGAAGCTGCGATCATGTTCAGCGGTGACGTGCTCTTTGCCGGCAGCATCGGCCGAACCGACTTGCCCGGAGGCAACGCCGACTCCATGGAAGCCACGTTGGGGTCCGTGATCTGGCCATGTGATGACGACACCATTGTCCTTCCTGGCCATGGGCAACAAACGACTATTGGAATCGAGCGAGCCAGCAATCCATACCTGCGTCAGTTTGCTCAGGGATCAGGGGTGCAAGCTCCTACACGAGGCATGTGATGCCCATGTTTTCCGCGCCCAAGGGTGTGCCGGAGTATTTCGGGGAACGCGGGGCGGCATTCCTGGCCGTTCGAAATGCACTGGCCGCCCCTGCGATTCATGCCGGGTTCCACTATGCAGAGATCCCTGTCTTCGAGGACACTGCGCTGTTCGTTCGCGGTGTTGGTGCTTCCACTGATGTAGTGAGTAAGGAGATGTACACCTTTGACGATCGAGGTGGGCGTTCTCTATCGCTGCGGCCGGAAGGCACCGCAGGTGTCATGCGCATGGTCGTGGAGCACCACCTCGATCGTGGTCAGCTGCCCGTCAAGATGTGGTACGCCGGCCCATTTTTTCGTGCCGAACGTCCTCAGCACGGTCGATATCGGCAATTGCAGCAAGTCGGGGTAGAGGCAATTGGGGTCGAGGACCCCGCATTGGATGCGGAAGTCATCGCGGTGGCGGACGAAGCATTTCGCGCCCTTGGCTTACAGCAGTACCAATTGCTGCTGACATCTTTGGGGTGCGCGAGCTGTCGCCCCGCGTACCGGACGCTCCTGATGGCCTTTTTGAGCGAACTTGATCTCGATGAGACTACTCGCGAGCGGGCCTTGTTGAATCCGTTGCGAGTCCTGGATGACAAGAGAGATTCCGTTCAAGCGCAACTGGCCGATGCCCCGCTCATGAGCCATCACCTGTGTGAAGCGTGCGCCACGTACCACCAGCAGGTGTGTGGGTATCTGGACCTCCTGGGCGTAGCCTGGACTGACGCGCCCCGTCTGGTCCGCGGTCTGGACTACTACACGCGGACAACATTCGAATTTACGCATGACTTGCTCGGCGCTCAGTCGGGAATCGGCGGTGGTGGCCGATACGACGGGTTGATGGCCTCACTGGGTGGCTCGGAGCTATCCGGGATCGGATTTGGTCTGGGTACTGATCGGACCCTGCTCGCATGCGAGGCCGAGGGCCTTTCCCTGGACGCAGGAACTCCGGATGTCTTCGTGATCGCTATCGGAGCTGAGGCCAAGGCCGCCTGCGTGCGCACGGCTGGGAAGTTGCGCCGCTGCGGCGTGGTGACCCAGATGTCATTCGGGGATCGGGGTCTCAAGGGAGCCATGAAGGCGGCCGACAAGTCCGGTGCACGCCTGGCCGTCATCGTCGGTGATCACGAGGTGTCACAACGCACCGCGGTTCTCAAGGACTTGCGGAGCGGGCAGCAAATCGACGTGGAAGAAGATGACATCGCGGCTCGTGTTGTCAGTCAACTCAAAGGAGCAGCACAATGATTCGTTCGGTCATGGCAGGGGAGTTGACTCTCGCTCATGCGGGTCAGGAAGTGACACTTGCGGGATGGGTCGCACGTCGTCGTGATCATGGTGGCGTAGCGTTCTTGGACCTTCGGGATGCCTCTGGAATCGTTCAGGTTGTTGTGCATGATGCCGATGTCGCCCACGGCTTGCGCGACGAGTACTGCCTCAAGATCGTGGGCACCGTCAACCCCCGTCCTGCGGGGAATGAAAATGCGGATCTGGCCACCGGGGCCATTGAGGTCTTTGCATCAACGGTAGAGGTGCTCTCTGTTGCCGCACCGCTGCCCTTTCCCATTGATGATCGTGTGAGTGTCGGCGAAGAGACCCGACTCAGGTACCGCTACTTGGACCTGCGTCGTCCGTCAGCCGCGCACGCACTGAGAATGCGTTCGAAGGTGTCACACATTGCTCGTCAAATTCTTGCTGATCGTGATTTCGTCGAGATAGAGACTCCCACGCTGACGCGCAGCACTCCTGAAGGCGCACGCGACTTCCTGGTCCCGGTTCGGCTTCAGCCAGGGCACTGGTATGCACTTCCACAGTCACCACAGTTGTTCAAGCAGCTGCTCATGGTTGCTGGGATGGAGCGGTACTACCAGATAGCACGCTGCTATCGCGATGAGGACTTCCGCGCCGACCGGCAGCCGGAGTTCACGCAATTAGACATCGAGATGAGCTTCGTCGAGCAAGAGGACGTGCTGGAGGTCGGTGAGGCAATCGTGCGCGCGCTGTGGCACGGGATACTCGGTCACGCGATCAATGAGATTCCACGACTGACGTATGCCGACGCCATGCGGCTGTACGGCACTGACAAGCCCGACTTGCGGTTCGACCTGAGCCTGACTGAGTTGACCCAGTACTTCGCCAAGACAACTTTTCGCGTGTTTCAGGCGGACTACGTCGGCAGCGTGGTGATGCCCGGCGGTGCTGACCAGCCCCGCCGAACGTTTGATGCCTGGCAGGAATGGGCGAAGCAACGGGGGGCCAAGGGCTTGGCGTACGTCACGGTGGATGATGACGGAAATTTCGGTGGGCCGGTCGCCAAGAACCTTTCCGATGCAGAACGTGACGGCCTGCTCGAGGCAACCGGAGCTGCCCCAGGTGACTGCATCTTCTTCGCTGCCGGAAAGCCAAGTGACGCGCGTGCCCTCCTCGGAGCAGCACGTCTGGAAATCGGCAAGCGTTGCGAATTGATCGATGAATCCGCATGGTCGTTTCTGTGGGTAGTCGATGCGCCGATGTTCGAGCGCACTGAGGAGGCCGATGGATCCATGGGATGGACTGCCGTTCACCATCCCTTTACCTCGCCAAATCGTGACTGGAAGGACAAGTTCGAATCGGCACCTGACCAAGCACTGGCTTGGGCCTATGACATCGTCTGCAATGGGAACGAAATCGGTGGTGGATCGATTCGAATTCACGAGGGTGACGTACAACAGCGAGTCTTTGCTCTGCTGGGGCTGTCCGAAGATGAGCAACACGAAAAATTCGGCTTCCTCCTGGAGGCCTTCAAGTTTGGCCCGCCGCCCCACGGGGGCATCGCTTTTGGCTGGGACCGCATTTGCATGCTGTTGTCCGGTGCAGCCAGCCTGCGCGACGTCATTGCATTTCCCAAAACCGGGGCAGGGCATGACCCATTGACGGGAGCACCAACGCCGATCACCGATCAGCAACGGAGGGAAGCTGGCATCGACGCGGTGATCGAGCAGCCGGTCGCCACCCCAGCGAGGGGTTCAGTGCAGGAAAGCGCCACTTCTTGACGCTCTTCGACGATGCTGACCACTTAAGCGCAGCGGCGCCGCTGGCGGCGCGCATGCGTCCCAAGCGCATGGACGAAGTGGTAGGCCAGATCGATGCCATCGCACCGGGAGGGCCGCTGCGCGGCTTGATGGACGGCTCGATCTCTGTTTCGACCATTCTCTGGGGTCCACCGGGTACCGGCAAGACGACACTGGCATACCTCGTGGCCAGCAACTCCGATCGCACATTTGCTGAACTGTCCGCAGTGACTGCCGGGGTAAAGGAGGTTCGACAAGTCATCGAGGCGGCTCAGCGGCAATTGAGCATGACCGGACGGCAAACCGTCCTGTTTATCGATGAAGTGCACCGGTTTTCCAAGAGCCAACAAGACGCACTCCTACCCGCCGTGGAGCAAGGCTGGGTGCTGCTCATTGCGGCAACCACAGAAAATCCGAGTTTTTCGGTGATTGCACCGCTGTTATCCCGAAGCATGCTGGTCAGATTGCAGCCGTTGTCAGATCAGGATGTTGCTCAAGTGCTTCATCGAGCCATTCACGATCCACGCGGGCTCGATGGCTCTGTGACGATCTCCGATGAAGCCGTTGGCCATCTGGTGGCTATCGCCGGCGGGGATGCGCGCAAGGCATTGACTGCACTGGAGGCAAGCGCCGCCTCAGGGGTTACCCACATCAGCCTGGAGCTGACCGAGCGCGCTGCTCAGCACGCGGCTGTTCGCTATGACAAGGATGGCGATCAGCACTACGACGTCGTTAGCGCCTTCATCAAGTCTATTCGTGGCTCAGATCCTGACGCCGCGATCCACTATCTGATCCGCATGCTACTGGCCGGTGAGGATCCCAGATTTGTTGCTCGACGTCTGATGATCTTGGCCAGTGAGGATGTCGGGATGGCCGATCCGACGGTTCTGCAGACCGCTGTCGCAGCCGCACAGGCGGTCGCCCTTGTGGGGATGCCTGAGGCACAGATCATCCTTGGTCACGCCACTATCCATGCTGCGATAGCGCCCAAATCCAACGCGGTGGTCACTGCACTCAGCGCGGCGCAGGCTGACCTAGCCGCTGGCATCATGGGAGTCGTCCCCGCTCACTTGCGGGATGCCCATTACTCGGGCGCCAAGACCCTTGGACACGGCCTGACCTACGTGTACCCCCATGACCTGCCAGAGGGGGTAGCCCCCCAGCAGTATCTGCCAGACGTCCTGGTAGGACGTCAGTACTACCGACCGACCCGTCATGGTGCGGAGGCGGCTTGGTCTGAGGTGACTGCGCGGCTTGATCGGCTCCGAAATCCGTCCCAGTAAGCAGCGGATAGGCTTCCTGATCACGGCATAGGAGGAACACGGCATGGGCAAGTTGGTCTGGCTGGCAATCGGAGCGGCCGCAGGTATCGTGGCCTATCGAAAGGGCCAGGAGTTGGCAGAAGCTGCTCGTCAGGATGGCGTGATTCCTACCGCTCAGCGAACCGGCTCTGGAGTGATCTCCACTGCCGCCTCCGCGATCGCCGTGGCAAATCGGCTTGCCAATGGGGGGCAGCGCTGATGGACTCAGCTGAGATTCGCAGTCGATTCTTGTCCTATTTCGCAGCCCGTGGACACCAGGTAGTGCCCAGCGCCTCGCTGTTACTCGATGATCCGACGCTGCTGTTCGTGAACGCCGGCATGGTGCCATTCAAGCCGTACTTTCTGGGAGAGGCGCCGGCACCATATCCCCGGGCGACCTCCGTGCAAAAAGTCGTTCGGACGTTGGACATCGAAGAGGTGGGGCGGACAACACGCCATGCCTCGTTCTTTCAGATGGCCGGAAATTTCTCATTCGGGGATTACTTCAAGAAGCAGGCCATTCCATTCGCGTGGGAGCTGCTCACCCGGCCGGTGAGTGACGGTGGCTACGGGTTCCCAGAGTCCAAGCTGTGGGTGACGGTCTATCTGGATGACGATGAGGCAATAGATTTCTGGCATAGAGACGTCGGATTGTCTCTCGACCGCATCCAGCGGCGGGGCATGGCAGACAACTTTTGGTCTATGGGCGTACCTGGACCGTGCGGTCCTTGCTCAGAGATCTATTACGACCGTGGACCCGAACACGGCAAGGATGGTGGTCCGGTCGTGGACGAAGACCGCTCTCTGGAAGTGTGGAACCTGGTGTTCATGCAGTACGCACGGGGTGGCGGCCCCGGCAAGGAAGGCTATGAAATCCACGGCGAGCTGCCGGCCAAGAACATCGACACGGGGATGGGCCTTGAGCGCATGGCGGCGCTCTTGCAGGGTGTTGACAACATCTACGAGATTGACACTACTCGCCGCATCCTCGAACGGGCCAGTGAATTGTCCGGGTCTCGTTATGGCTCCTCGCACAAGTCCGACATCGCCTTGCGCGTGGTTGCCGATCATGCGCGCACGTGCGCGTTCCTGATTGGCGACGGGGTGATCCCAGGCAATGAAGGTCGCGGATATGTGCTGCGTCGTCTGATGCGACGTACGATTCGAATGATGCGACTTTTGGGCGCGGGGGATCCGTCAATGGGCGAGCTGATCGATGTAACCGTGCTGACGATGGCTCCGCAATACCCGGAACTGAATGACGAAGCGTCCAGAATTCGTCAGATCGCCGTGGCAGAGGAACAGGTCTTCTTGCAAACGCTGAAGACTGGCACGACCATCTTCGATACGGCTGTCACTCAGGTGCGGAACTCAGGTGGAAAGGTACTTCCCGGAGAGCAAGCCTTCGCATTGCACGACACGTACGGGTTCCCGATCGATCTCACGCTGGAGATGGCGGCCGAAGCCGGCTTGAGCGTCGATGAGGATGGTTTTCGCACGCTGATGAAGCAGCAGCGCGAACGAGCCAAAGCAGATGCTCGAGAGCGCAAGTCAGGACTGGTCTCGTCCACGGCCTATCGCTCGATCCTGGATGCCGGGGGGAGCACCGAATTCACCGGGTACACCCAGGTGCAAACCGACGCAGTCGTGGTCGGTCTGCTTGTGGAAGGTGTGACTGTGCCGGCGGTTTCCGCGGGCAGCCATGCCGAAATCGTACTGAACAGATCGCCGTTTTATGCAGAATCCGGGGGACAACTGGGAGATCACGGCCGGTTGCTCAGCGCCAATGGTGCGGTTATCGAGGTATACGACGTACAGACACCTGTGGCTGGTCTGTTTGTGCATCGAGGTGAGATCGTCACTGGTGAACTGGTCACCGGGGAGGGGGTTATGGCTGAAGTTGACGTCTTTCGTCGCAAGGCAATCTCCCGTGCGCACACGGCTACGCACCTCATTCACCGAGCGTTCCGCGAGCGACTGGGTGACACAGCAACGCAGATGGGGTCGGAGAATGCTCCAGGCAGACTTCGTTTTGACTTTCCAAGTCCTTCAGCGGTCCCAGGTGCGGTGATGTCCGAGGTGGAATCGCGCGTGAACGAGGTCTTGCTCCAAGACTTGGTAGTCACGGCGAATGTCATGAGCCAGGAACAGGCGCGCTCGATGGGTGCCATGGCCTTGTTCGGCGAGAAGTATGGCGACAAGGTTCGTGTGGTCTCTATTGGCGATTGGGCCCATGAGCTGTGTGGCGGAACCCATGCCGCACGGTCCGGGCAGCTCGGTGTCGTGACGTTTTTGTCCGAAGGCTCTGTGGGAGCAGGTGTGCGTCGGGTCGAAGCGCTGGTCGGGACTGACGCATACGAATTCTTGGCCAAAGAGCACATTCTTGTCTCTCGCCTGACCGAAATGGTAAAGGCTCCTGCTGATCAGCTCATCGAGCGTATCGACAAGACGCTGGCTGCCTTGAAGGATGCCGAACGCGAACTCGCGAAGGCGCGCAGTGCAGCCCTGGGGTCCAATGTCGATGCGCTGATCGGAGCCCCGGAACAGATCGGACCTGTTCAGTTGTGGTGCTTCACTGCACCTGCGGGCACCAGTGCTAACGACCTGCGCGAGCTCATCTCGCAAGCCAGAGGAAAGCAAGCAGGTGCAGCTGCTCTGGTCGGTTTCACTATTGACGACGGCAAGGTAGCCGCGGTAGCCGCAGCTACGAAGTTGGCGGTACAAGCCGGCGTGAACGCAGGGGAAATGCTTCAGCTGGCCATGGCGCAAATTGACGGTCGGGGCGGTGGGAAGGCAGATCTGGCACAAGGAGGCGGTAGCAATCCGAACGGTATTGCCGCTGCTTTCCAGGCGATCACCGCTGCCCTCGTCGAACGGTTCGGCGCCTGAACGTGCGGGAAGGACAACGCATTGCTCTTGACGTGGGAGCGGTCCGAATTGGAGTCGCTCGCTGCGACAGGCTTGGCCTACTCGCGGTTCCGCTCGACGCGGTGCCTGCGGGTCCTCAGAGTGTTCCGGCCGTGGTGCGCCTGGTCGATGAGTTCGAGGCTATCGAGGTAGTGTGTGGATTTCCCATCTCGATGAATGGCACAGTGGGTCAAGCGGCTGCCCATGTTCTCGAATGGGTCCGCGATCTGGCTGTTCAGATCAGCACGCCAATTCGACTCGTGGATGAGCGGCTCACCACAGTCCAGGCTCAGCGGCAACTGCACGCGGCCGGCAAGACCACACGATCGTCTCGAGGCGTGATTGACTCTGCCTCCGCAGTGGTGATGTTGCAGGCCGCATTAGACGCTGA
>CAIKZY010000140.1 GCA_903832025.1 uncultured Actinomycetes bacterium | reverse complement strand
GTCAACCTCAAGACCTTTGTCGATGGACTCCTTTGCCAGCCGCATCGCGATAGCCGGACCCTGTGCCAGCCTCTGCGCGAGGGCCATCGCCTCACTGAACACGTGATCCGCGGGCACGACCCTGTCGACCAAACCGATGCTCAGGGCCTCTGCTGCATCAATGAATCGCCCGGTGAACACCAAGTCCTTCGCCCGCGAAGGACCAACCAGGCGCGACAGTCGTTGCGTGCCACCGGCACCGGGAATGATTCCGAGCAAGATCTCCGGCTGGCCAAGCTTGGCGTTGTCCGCGGCAATCCTCATGTCGCAGCACATGGCGAGTTCGCAGCCGCCGCCAAGGGCAAAACCGGTGATCGCGGCGATGGTGGGCTTGGGAATTTCCGCCACGGCATTGAATGCGCGATGGAGATCCGCACTCACCTGAACCATGTCCTGATAGTCCATCGCGGCCATTTCCTTCACGTCCGCCCCGGCCGCGAACAACTTCTCTCCGCCGAACAGCAGTACCGCGCCAACATCGGCGCGCGTGGATGCTTCCCGTGCAAACGCACCAATTTCGTCCTGCATCTGTCGATTTAGGGCATTCATGGGCGGGCGGGCCAACGTGATCGTGGCGACCTTGTTCTCAACGCTCATAGTCACGAACTCAGCCATGGATTTTCGTCCTCTCCCTGTCACACGTTGCCGCGCCCTTCCGCGTTAGCAGCCTAGCCATCACGCGTTGGAAACACGTGAACGGTAGCGTGCCCTGTCATGCATGCGTTTGCAGTCGGCCAACCTGACCCCCTGGGGGTCACTCCCGATGGACACGGGGGGGCCAATGTGGCGCTGTGGGCGGCCGGGGCGACAGCTGCATACCTGTGCATATTCGACGAGCAAGACGAAGAAGTGCGCATCGCGTTGTCGGAGCAGGTGTTTGGCGTGTTCTACGCGCATATTGCCCACCTACCCGCAGGGACCCGATACGGCTTTCGCGTCGATGGACCCTGGGATCCGCACGAGGGACACCGCTGGAACGTGAACAAGCTGCTTCTGGATCCATACGCGCGTGCCATCGATGGCGACTTCCACTTCAACTCGGCGCTGTTCGGCCATCGTGGTCAAGACGATCTCACGATGAGCATCGCAAACAGCGCTCCTTTCATGCCCAAGTCAGTGGTGGTCGATTACGAGTTCGACTGGATGAGTGTGCGCCCACCTCGTACACCGTGGCGTGACACCGTTATCTACGAGGCTCACGTCAAGGGAATGACCAAGTTGCATCCGGAGGTGCCAGAGCACCTGCGCGGCACATACGCGGGACTGTGCCATCCAGCAGTACTGAAGCACCTGCTAT
Source organism: uncultured Actinomycetes bacterium (assembly GCA_903832025.1). GTDB lineage: Bacteria > Actinomycetota > Actinomycetes > S36-B12 > S36-B12 > CAIKZY01. The sequence continues at coordinate 1,004 of CAIKZY010000140.1, read as the reverse complement.
CCCTTGGCATCACTGCGATCGAGCTCCTACCCGTGCATCACTTCGTCGACGAGTCACACTTGTCCCACTTGGGACTCACGAACTACTGGGGCTACAACTCCATTGGATTCTTTGCCCCGCATGCTGCCTATAGCTCCAGCGGTACCCGAGGGGAGCAGGTCCAAGAGTTCCGCAACATGGTCAAGTGCTTCCACGAGGCTGGCATCGAAGTCATCTTGGATGTGGTCTACAACCACACTGCCGAAGGCAACCAGCTGGGACCGACCCTGTGCTTTCGCGGTTTGGGAAATGCTGATTACTACCGCCTAGCCCCAGACCGACGCTTTTACCTGGATTACACCGGTTGTGGGAACACCTTTGACACCTCAAAGCCTCATGTCGTTCAACTGCTCATGGATTCACTGCGGTATTGGGTGACCGAGATGCACGTTGATGGGTTTCGATTCGACCTCGCCTCGGCCCTTGCTCGATCACTGCATGACGTGGACATGCTGGGTAGTTTCATGACCGCAATCGCCCAAGATCCGGTGCTGCGTCAGGTCAAGTTGATCGCCGAGCCATGGGATGTCGGACCCGGTGGGTATCAGGTTGGCGAATTCCCGCCGCTGTGGACCGAATGGAACGACTAGTACCGCGATACCGTGCGCGACTTCTGGCGCGGCACCACGGGTATCGGAGAGCTCGGTTGGCGATTAAGCGGTTCAGCGGACCTGTATGCCAGCGAAGGTCGTCGGCCATACGCTTCGATCAACTTCGTCACAGCCCACGACGGATTCACCATGCGCGACTTGGTGTCCTACGAGCACAAGCACAACCAAGCCAACCAGGAAGACAACCGCGACGGCACGGATAACAACCGATCAGCCAATTACGGTTGTGAGGGAGAGACCGACGATCACCAAGTGACGGATCTGCGCCACCGCCAAATTCGAAACCTCATGGCCACGCTCATGCTTTCCACGGGCGTGCCGATGCTCACCGCCGGAGACGAGCTCGGGCGCACG
>CAIKZY010000139.1 GCA_903832025.1 uncultured Actinomycetes bacterium | reverse complement strand
TCCTCGGCGGCCTCAAGGTTGTTGCTGGTGACCGTTTGCTCGAGGTTGCCACCTTGACCGGTGAACTTGCCCGTGTTGACATCCACGACCGTCATGGCCTCTGTCCGATCAATGACCAACGAGCCGCCTGAGGGCAAGTACACCTTGCGATCAAGTGCCTTCAGCAATTGCTCATCGACGCGGAAGTGCGTGAACAGGTCTTCCTTCTCGGTCCACTTCTGCAGACGGACGGCCAAGTCGGGGGCAACAGCGGTGACGTACTGGCTCAATGTGTCCCAGCCGTGATCACCAGACACGAAGAGCTTGTTGACGTCTTCGTTGAAGATGTCGCGCACGACCTTGATTGCCAGGTCCGGTTCGCTATAGAGCAAGGTCGGCGGTGATGCGGACTTCACCTTGGCCTCGATCTCCTGCCACTGCGCATTCAGTCGCACGATGTCCTGCTCGAGGGCATCTTCGGGCGCGCCTTCTGCCGCGGTGCGAACGATCACTCCCGCGGATTCGGGCAGAACGCGCTTGAGAATTGACTTCAGGCGAGACCGCTCGGTGTCGGGCAGTTTGCGGCTGATTCCGGTCATTGAGCCATCCGGCACGTACACCAGGAAGCGACCTGGCAGGGAGACCTGGCTGGTCAGGCGAGCACCTTTTTGCCCAACGGGATCCTTGGTCACTTGGACCAGGACCGGGTCGCCGGATTTCAATGCGAACTCGATCCGCTTGGGCTGTCCATCCAGGCCAGCGGCATCCCAGTTCACTTCGCCGGCGTACAGCACGGCGTTTCGGCCCCGGCCGATATCGACAAATGCGGCTTCCATGCTCGGCAGCACATTCTGGACACGACCGAGGTAGACGTTGCCCACCATGGATGCGTTCGAGCCCCGAGTGACGTAGTGCTCTACCAGAACTCCGTCTTCCAGCACGGCGATCTGCGTGCGATCGCCATCCTGTCGAACTGCCATGACACGATCGACGGCTTCGCGGCGTGCGAGGAACTCTGCCTCAGTCAGGATCGGCGCGCGTCGACGTCCGGCCTCTCGGCCCTCTCTTCGGCGCTGCTTCTTGGCCTCCAGGCGAGTGGAACCGCGAAGGGATGACACATCGTCGGACTTCGCCCGAGGCTGTCGCACCTTGACGACAGTGTTGGGCGGATCATCCGGACCGATTTCCACATCGCCTTCTGAGCCACGTCGACGACGTCGACGACGACGACGTGAACCTGCCTCGTCGCCCTCGGCATCGGAATCAAGACCCTCATCGTCACCGGACTCGTCGCTGTCCTGCTCATCGCCTGACTCATCCGTGCGCTTGCGTCGGCCTCGGCCACCACGACGGCGACGGCGACGGCGAGCACCCTCATCGGAGTCGTCAGTCCCTTCGCTCCTGTCGACGCCTTCACTGTCTTGGCCTTGGTCGGCCTCATCGGTGACGTCAGCGACCTGAGCCTCAATCGCATCGGCGGCCTTGGTTCGACGGCTGCGCGTGGGCTTGACTTCCTGCGGGGCCACGAACAGGGGAATCGCGACCACAGCAGGCAGGCCGGACTCTGCCGGACTCTCGGCAGCCTCGATCTCAGCCGAAGCCGCTTCGGGGATTTCGGTCACTGGTGCTGCCGCGGTCGCTTTGCGGCCCCGTCGCACAGGAGCCTTGGCCTCGGTGGCTGCAGCCTTCTTGACTGTCTTCTTGGTCGTCTTTTTGGCCACCGCCGGCGCCTCAGCCTCGGCGGAGGTGGCTTGCGGTGCCGGATCAACCAATGCTTCCACGGGCGGTCCTGCCGGACGACTTGCAGCTCGGCGGCGCCGGGGGGTGGTCTGTTCTACTTCGTCGGCCATGCGACGTACTCCTTGCCGGGCGGCACGCCGCCCGCTTCGTGTGGGCCGAAACCCATCAAGTTCACTGGACTCAGGCGCGGACATCATGTGGCTGACGCAGGCGCCTGCGATGTCTCTCTTCGGCCGACCGAGTGGTCAAACTGCGCGATCGTCGACGAATGGATCGTCGACGCTCGCACTCTCAAGATTCAGTGGCCCCTGTGCCAGCCGGGTCACCCGCGGGGGTGTTGGCGGCTCAAGGTCGGCCACGATTCTCAAGGCGGAGAGAAGATCATCGGGTCGCACAGACGGTGTGACATGCCTGGTGACCGCCTTGAGTATGGCACACCCGCTACCGGACATCGTCCATTCGGCACCCAAATCGCCCGAATCGGACTCCAAGGACACGATCGCCCCTCTGGCGTCGAAGGTTCGCAGGCCATTCTTGGTCTTGCGCGTCACCTGAACTTCATCGGCGGCCAGGAGGGCAGAAATCGCACTCGCGGCCTGGTCTGCGCTGACGTCCGGGAGTTCAACACGCCACAGGCTGGCCTGCAACCGATCAATGAAATCCGCGGTGTGTGCCTCCACGACCTCCACGACATCAAGCCCTTCAGGCAAGGAGTCGTTGAGGGCCTGGGCGACCTTGACCGGATCACACAGTGCGGTGACCTGGATCTCCACATACTCCGCCTCGCTGGCGACACCGGTGGGAACGGCATTGGCAAAGGAGATCTTGGGATGCGGTGAGAAGCCCTGGCTGTAGGCCATCGGAATCTGGCAGCGCCGTAGGGCCCGCTCGAGTGCACGCTGGAAGTCTCGGTGGGAACTGAATCGAAGCCGGCCGCGCTTGGCGTAATGGATGCGCAGTTTCTGGACTGCAGGAACTACATCGCGCACCGGAGCTTGACGGCTCATGTGCCACCGGCGAGAACAGGGGATGGTGCAATCGACGGCATCGGCAGGTCTACCACGCCGGTGGGGCCAACTTGAATCTCCGTGCCCATCTGATCGCACACCCCGCAGTCGAAGCACGGACTCCATCGGCAGTCATCCACGCCCTGCTCGGACAGGGCGTCCTGCCAGTCCTCCCACAGCCAGTCGGCATCCAGACCCGAATCCAGGTGTGACCACGGCAGCACTTCTGCTTGCTGCCGCTCACGAATGGTGAACCAATCAACGTCAACACCCGTGCCGTCCAGAGCAGATGCGGCAGCGGTCATCCACCGGTCATAGGAGAAGTGCTCGCTCCAGCCATCAAAACGAGCGCCTTGACGCCAGGCCTCCAAGATCACCGGACCCACGCGTCGATCACCACGAGAGAGCAGGCCTTCGACAATTCCCGGCTTCCCATCGTGGTAGCGCAGGCCGATCGCCTTGCCGTATTCGCGGTCGGCACGAATCGCATCACGCAACTTGTGCAACCGGGAATCGGTCGTCGCGTGATCCAACTGCGCGGCCCACTGGAAGGGGGTGTGCGGCTTCGGTATGAATCCACCAATGGAGACCGTGCACCGAATATCGCGTCGACCGGTGACCTGGCGGCCATGACGGATCACCTCGCGCGCCAGTTGCGCGATCTGTAGGACGTCATCATCGGTTTCGGTGGGAAGGCCGCACATGAAGTACAACTTCACCTGCCGCCATCCTGCGGCATATGCAGTGGTCACAGTGCGAATTAAGTCGTCCTCGGTGACCTGCTTGTTGATCACCTTGCGCATCCGCTCGCTTCCGCCCTCTGGAGCAAAGGTCAGACCGCTTCGCCGCCCATTGCGCGACAGCTCGTTGGCCAGGTCGACGTTGAAGGCATCGACTCGGGTGCTCGGCAGGGACAGGCTGGTCTCGGTGCCTTGGTAGCGATCGGCCAGGTTGCGCGCCAGGTCGGCAATCTCCGAGTGATCAGCGCTGGACAACGACAGCAGCCCGACTTCCTCATACCCGGTTCGCTGAAGTCCGTTGTCGATCATGTCGGCGATTCCGGTGATGGAACGCTCTCGCACCGGTCGCGTGATCATTCCGGCTTGGCAAAACCTGCAGCCGCGGGTGCAGCCCCGAAAGATCTCCACGCTCATTCGCTCGTGAACCGTCTCAGCCAACGGCACCAAGGGCGCCTTGGGGTACGGCCATTGGTCCAGGTCCATCACGGTGTGCTTGGACACTCGCCACGGAACATCGGCGTCCACAGGCGTCACTCGGTGGATACGACCATCTGGCAGGTACTCCACCGAATACAGACTCGGGACGTACAGCATGCCGGTCCGCGCCAGGTCTTTGAGGACCTGCGAACGACCGCCAGGCTTTCCCGCAGTGATCCAGGCGCCCACGATGTCCGTGATGAGGCCAACGGCTTGCTCTCCGTCACCGAGAACGGCAACATCGATGAAATCGGCAATCGGCTCGGGATTAAAGGCCGCATGCCCACCAGCCACAACGATGGGATGTTCGTCGTTGCGATCTGCCGACAGCACGGGAAACTGCGCGAGGTCCAGCGCGGTCAGCATGTTGGTGTAGCCCAGCTCGGTCGAAAAGCTCATGCCGATGAGGTCGAAGTCGCCCAATGCGCGGTGGGCATCGACGGTGAACTGGGGGACGCGATGCTGTCGCATCAATGCTTCCAGGTCGGGCCAGACCGCATATGTGCGTTCCGCGAGGGCATCGCTGCGCTCGTTGAGCACTTCGTACAGGATCTGTACGCCCTGGTTCGGCGCACCGACTTCGTAGGCATCGGGATACATCAGGGCCCAGTGAACGGTCACGTCCTGCCAGTCCTTGGTCACCGCATTGAGTTCTCCGCCCACGTACTGAATGGGCTTTGAGACCATTGGCAACAGTCGCTCAACTTGATCGAAAACCGATTGTCCGCGCACGTGGTTGGCTGATGTCACGTGCCACAGGGTAATTGCTCGTCCGTGTTTGGACGAATCCAACACCTCCAGCGGGCGGACTACGGCGCTGAGCGAACAGCGTGCAAGCGGATGTTCATCAATAAGCCGATGCCGATCCAGGTGGCCATCATCGAGGTTCCTCCGGCAGAGACCAACGGCAATGGGATCCCGGTGATCGGCATAATCCCCATCGTCATTCCGATGTTCTCAAAGATCTGGAAGGCGAACCAGGCGGTGATCCCGGTGGCGACCAGGCGCCCGTATAGGTCATCGGCGCGAAAGGCGATCAGCAGCGCCCGCCACACGATCACGGCGAGCAAGATCAGGAGCAGGATGGACCCGAGAAAGCCCATTTCCTCCCCCGAGACGGTGAACACGAAGTCAGACACGTTCACCGGGACAAAGTGTCCTTGTGTCTGCGGCCCGTGGAACAGTCCATAGCCGGTGACTTGCCCGCCGCCAATGGCAATGCGCGCCTGAAGCGCGTTGTAGGCGCTGCCGGTGGTGTCGGAGCCGGGATTGACAAACGATGTCAACCGGGCGATCTGGTGGGTTTTCAGCAGATGCAGTCGAGCAGCAAGCAGTCCCCCGCCAATCCCCAATGCCAGGAGCCCAACGACCCAGGACCGCTTGGCACCGGACACAGCGATGACTGCCACGACCACCGTTGCCATGATCAAGGAAGTTCCGGTGTCATTCTGCGCAAGGTCAATCAGCAACGGAATCACTGCCAACAGCAATGCGAGCCGAACATCACGGTTATTCGGCTCGCTTTCTATGTCCCGCTTCTCGCTCAGTACCGCAGACATTGCCAAAATCAAGGCAATGGTCATGAACTCCGAGGGTTGCAGCGTGAACCCACCCGGGAGAGACACCCACGCGCGAGCGCCGGCGATGCGCGCACCGAGGTGGGGAATGAAGGGCGCCAGCATGAATGCCAGGCAAATTGCATACAGGTAGGGGGTGTAAGCACGTAACCAGCGATGATTCAACCGCGAGGCCACGTACCCCATGGGAATCGAGGCCAGCACCGTGATCAGGTGTTTCTTGACGAACGACGTGGTGTCGCCCCCGGACGTGTAGTTCGCCAGGGACCCGCTCCACACCAGCAGGGCACCGTAGAGCGTGACGCATGCAGCGGCGATCAGCAGGACCCAATCCAAGTCCCGCCAGTACGTGCTGCCCTGCTCGCGCTGAGGTGCGCTTGGACGCTGCATCAAGTCGGTGAGCTGCCAGTTACTCATCCGCCTCCTCCCACTCCGCTACCGGCTCCCTTGGGAACCACAGGGGTGCCGTCTGACCGAATCTTGGGCAGTTGTGTTTGGGGCGCATCGCCGAATAAGACCGACTTGGTCGGATCAACCGACGTGCCGTTCACGCCGAATAGCGCCTCGTAAATCTTACGCACGCTCGGCCCGGACGTGCCGGCGCCTGTGCCGCCCTGGGACACCATCATCAGCACGGCGTACTTGGGATTATTCGCCGGGGCATACGTGGCAAACCAGGAAGTGGAGACCTTGTTGCCGGAGACCTGCGCTGAACCGGTCTTGGCAGCGATCGGGATCTTGCTCAGTGGGAATCCAACAAAGTCGCCCTTGGCTGAGCCGTTCTCCGCGACTCCCGGCAGGGCATTGTGCAAGAACGTGAAGACCGACTTTGGCACGTTGACGTGGCTCTTGACCTTGGGAGTGATCTCCTGAACGACCTTGCCCGTGGGGTCAACAATCGCCTTGGCCACCGTGGGCTCGTAGACCGTGCCTCCATTCGCAACAGCGGCGTACACCATCGCCATTTGCAGTGGTGTGACGGCTGTGTCACCTTGTCCGATCGCCTGGTTCAAGGCATCGCCTGGTCTCCACAGGAAGCCATTGGCGCAGTTCTCCTTGTCCAGGGACGTGTAGTAGTCCGCCAGCGTCGGATTGGTCTTTCGCAGGGTGGGATAGCCGGACAGGGCATTGGCGCACCAGGCGTTCTTGTGCGCCTGCCAGTTCGCTTCCTTGAATGCTCGGCTGGAGACCCGACCGGTTGACTCGCCAGGCAGGTCAATGCCCGTGGGGGATCCGAGTCCGAACATCTTTGCCGTCTTGGCGATCGGGTCCGGGGAATTGGCGTTGGCCTTTACCCCGCCAGCGGCATTCCACATCTTCTCCGAGATGCCGTAGAAGACGGTGTTGCAGGAGACTTCCAGAGCTCGCTTGAGGGAGATGGGACCAAAACCCGAGGATTCAAAGTTCCGGAAGGTCTGTGAGCCGATCTTCAATTGATTCGGGCATGGGTACGTGCCGTAGAGATTGAATCCCTGCGTCCCGGCCGCAGCGGTGCTGATGGCCTTGAAGGTGGAACCGGGTGCATACAGGCCCTGCATGGCATTGAAGTTCAGGGCGTTGGACTTCATCAGCTGGTCATACTGCGTCTTGGACACTCCGCCCACCCAGATGGATGGATCGTAGGTGGGGTAGCTGGCCATGGACAGGATGCGACCGGTCCTGACGTCAACGACCACGGCTGCACCAGCCACGCCGGGAAAGCCTTGCGTGTGTGCTCGATCGATTGCCGCGGCTAGTTGCTTTTCCACCACGGCCTGCAGCTTGGCATCAATGCTGGTTACGACGTAATTGCCCGGAGTGGCCGGCTGTTGATCGAGTGTGGACAGCACATGCCCGGCGGTGTCCACTGACAATGTGGTCACCGCTGGCTTTCCACGAAGCGCAGTGTCGTATTGCTTCTCCAGGCCGGTCCGCCCGATGAGGTCCATGGAACGCAATCGATTGGGATCAAGGCTGGTCCCTTGCGTGTTCAATTGGCTTTGCGTGACCGGGCCCAGGTAACCCAGCAGGTGCGCGGCATTGGCACCAAATGGCGATGGATACGTCCGCGAGGCGTCCATCTGCGCAGTGATCCCGGGAAACTCACTGCGCATTTCCATGATGGTGATCGCCGTCTGGACCGGAACCTTTGTGGCCACGGGCACCGGTTGGTACGTCGGTCCATTCCAGCAGATCGGCGGGCGCTTGGCACCGGGGGTTCCACACGGAGCCAATTTGTCGGTGATCGATGCCGGAGTCACCCCGAGCACGCCGGCGAGTCGACTAATGACCGCTGCACCGTGATCCTTTTGCAGACGCAGCGCGTGTCGGTCGACAGTGACCCCCATCGAGGTCTGGTTGGACACCAGCGGTCGTCCCAGTTGGTCCAGGATCAATCCCCGAACGGCAGGATTGACCACCTCGCGCACTGAGTTTCCATGCGCCTGAGCTCGATAGGTCGAACCGGAAATCACCTGTAGGTAGAACAGGCGAGCGGCCAGTGTCGCCAGGAGCGAGGCAATGAGCACTCCCAGGATGAGCAGTCGCCAATTGGAACGACCGTGCACACTCACCCCTTCCGTTGGCATGGCGGCCCACATTGGGCAACTGGTATTCCTTCACGGTACGACGGCCTGGGGTCGATCACGGTTTCGGGGGGCCATCGTTGCCTGGACGTTTCCTGGGAGCCGGCTAGACCTCGATTAGTTCAGGAGTGAATTTCTTGGCCAGGCTGGTGATGGGAGGCACGACCATCGGCGCCAAGATCACCCCGTAGATGAAGGTCGTGATCATCATGATGGGCACTTGTCCCCAGTTGACACGGCTGGCACCCAGCAGGGATGTCAGCATGGCCATGGCCATGACTGCCGCCACGCATGACAGTCCGCACACGCCCAAAATCACCGGAACTGAACGATCTCGCGGGTCGACCGACAGCGAGCTGACGAGTCCGATGGTCAAGTAGACCACTGCAGCGGCTCCCAGGCTGCCGGTGGCCGGTGGCGTCAGCCCAAGCAGCATGCCGGCAGTGAAGCCGGCGACAGCCCCGGTTGCAGGGCCATAGGCGAATGCGATTGCCACCACGGTGACCACCACCAGGTCCGGGGTCGCACCCGGAATGCCAAGGCGCGACAGCAATGTCACTTCCAGCAGGCAGGCAACCAGCAGCGCTACGGCGATGATGCCCGCGCGTCGGATCTTGGCATTCACTAGTTCCCCGCTCCACCGGGCACCGGCGTTGCAGGAGCCAACTGCCCGGTTCCAGCGGTGCCGGAACCGGGTGCCCGTGGCGTTGATGACGGCGATGCGGACCCCGATGGCCCCGGCGTTGGCGCCATCGTCGGCAGTGTTGCTGACGGAATGGCGGGCAGGACCGAGTCGCGTGGATTGGTTCGAGGATTGTTGATGACCACCCCGACCACGCTCAACGCGGTGAAGTCCACGAACGGGCGGATGTTGGCGAGCTTGGTCAACTGCCCGGCAGTACCGGACACGCTGACCACCTCACCGACCGGAACACCAGGCACATATGGACGACCGCCTTGCGAGCCGAAGGTCACCAGCGCATCGGAGGGATTCAACCGCGCCAATGGATTCAGCAAGTTCAGCTGCAGGGAGTCCTGCCTGCCGACCCCGGACAGGATGCCGATCTCCTGAGTTCCGGCAACGCGGGCGCCCACGGACATCGAAGGATCAATGATCAGCACCACCACTGCCGACTTGGCTTGTACCTGCGCCACTCGGCCCACGAGCCCCAAGCCGGAGATCACGGTCTCATCGGGCACGATGCCATCTGAGGATCCGGCGTCGATGGTCACCGTCCACGTAAAGTCCTGCGTGGGCCCGACCGCGATGACCTGGGCGGGAACGATGCGATATCGCCCGAGCCCGGCAACCTTCAGCAGGGAGTCCAGGGAATCTGCCCTGGCCTTGTCATTGGCAGCACGCTTGAGCTCAACCTGAAGCGCGGCGTTTTGCGCCTCGAGCTGATCGATGCGCGCCTTCTGGTTGCGGGTATTACTCCAAAAACTGGTGAATCCGGTGACCGGTGACACGACCACTGACAGCACTTTTTCCGCACCGCCCAATGCTGATGAGGCCACATTGGTCACCGAGCTAAACGGTCCTTGGCCGCCGCGCAGATCCAAGATGACCAGCGTCAATGACACTGCGAGCAAGGTCGCAACGACCAGCCGGAGTCGCCGGGGCAGCAAGGGCTAGCGCCTTGGTTCGGAGACCAGGACCTGTTGCAGGGCCTCGAATTCCTCCACGCACTTGCCCGACCCAAGTGCAACGCAATCAAGGGGACGGTCAGCGATCAGGATCGGCATTCCGGTCTCGTGGCGCAACCGCTCATCCAGGCCCTTGAGCAAGGCGCCGCCGCCGGTGAGCACGATCCCGCGATCCATGAGGTCGCCCGACAGCTCAGGAGGGGTGCGATCCAAGGTCGCCTTCACGGCATCGACGATGGCGTTCACAGGCTCATCGATCGCTCGTCGGATCTCCTCCGCAGTGATCACCACCGTACGCGGCAGGCCGGTGACAAGATCTCGCCCGCGAATCTCGGCATTGTTCTCGTCGGGCACGGGGAAGGCTGATCCGATAGCCATCTTGATCTCCTCGGCCGTGCGTTCGCCGAGCATCAGCGAGTATTCCTTCTTCACGTACTGGATGATTGCGTTGTCCAGTTCATCGCCACCAACGCGAACGGACAGGCTGGTCACGATGCCGCCAAGGGAGATCACCGCGACTTCGGAGGTGCCACCGCCGATGTCCACGACCATATTGCCGGTTGGCTCATGCACCGGAAGATTCGCGCCGATTGCCGCAGCCATCGGCTCCTCGATGATGAACACCTTGCGCGCACCGGCGGCGTATCCGGCATCCTTCACTGCGCGCTGCTCCACGCCGGTGATACCTGATGGAACACACACGATCAGTCGCGGCTTTGCCAGGTGACGGCGGGAATGCACTTTCTGGATGAAATACCGCAGCATGCGCTCGGTAGTGTCGAAGTCGGCGATGACGCCATCCTTGAGCGGGCGGATGGCCACGATGTTTCCAGGCGTGCGCCCGATCATTCGCTTTGCCTCAGATCCCACCGCCAGGATGCCACCGGTGTTGTTGTTGATAGCCACTACCGATGGCTCGTTCAACACGATGCCGCGGCCACGGACGTACACCAATGTGTTCGCCGTGCCGAGATCGACGGCCATGTCGCGACCGACGAACGAGGACGATCCAGCCATAGGGGAAGTGGCCTTCCGGTGAGATGAGGCGTCAGGTACTGGGACCCCATCCTACGACGGCCGAGAACCCATGCCCGATTTGACCTGATTCAATGCTGATCGCGCGCTACGCCTCGCCGATTGTTTTTGCCCGAGCGATTTCGATCGCCCTCAGCTGGGCCTCGAGGCGAGTGGCCGTGTCGGCATCGACCGGCAGTCGATATGCCGCGGCAATGACCGCCCCCAGATCCGCGCGATAGTCGTGTCCCAGGCTTTGGAAGTCCCCTGCCTTGACGTTCGTCGCAAACAGGGTGTCCACCAATGCCGTGGCCCATGTGATGCCCGGTTTCCATGTCATCTGCTCCGGGATATTGCGTCCCCGCGTGCCGTTGACGGGGAGCCAGGCCGGCCGATGTGCCAGCAGCTCGGGCCGAAAGCGGACGACGGGGTCACCGTCATGTTCAAGAAACCAGGTTCGCGGATACGTCGACGTGGTTCGCGCAGCAAGGTGCGCGGTGATTTGCTCAGGGCGATCGACCGTGACTGACTCACCCACGCACAGTGCATGGAAGGCATCCGAGGCCGAGCTGCCCGGGCTTCCGACCCACAGCGCCGCATCGATGCCATATCGATCCATATCGATCGGGCCACCAGGAATTGCCGCCTCTTGCACTTTGGCACCAAGGGACTCGCCGTAGAGCAGCAATCGGGGTCGCGAACTGCGTCCGCGCAATTCCTGCGTGATCGCATCCAGCAGTGCACGCTGGGTTCGCGCGCCCAGATCCACTTTGCCCAGAGACAAAAAACTCGGCAGCAGGCCATAGCCAATGGCCACCGAGGCGCAGTCTCCAAGCGCCAGGATCTCGGTGACGTCAATGGGTGTGGAGTTGGCGAACCCGGTACCGGCAGGCGCCTGGATGATCAGGTTGGCGCGATCGAATGCGCCAGTGCGCCGTAATTCGTCCATGGCCAACGCCACTCGTTGGTCCACGCTCTCCGCGCTCATTACGCCGACGAACACCCGCGCAGGCTCAGCCACCGGATCCTTACCGGTCACCTGGCGAATGGTGTCGGCATCGACCGTGCCGTGGACAAAGCGCGCGCCCTCACGGCCCAAACTCCACAGTGGCACCGATGATGCAGCTGACCCGGAGACTGTTGGTGAGGTCGGGATGTCGGAATATCCCTCATCCAGCGCCGCTCCCTTGGCATCAAGTCCGGACAGCACCTGACGCGCGACGACCGCCCCGGCTGCGCCGAGGACAGCGGCCACGCCTGCGGTGGCGACCAGTGGCTTGAGCGGACCGCGACCGCGACCGGCAAGGGCCATCACTGCCGACGAACAGGTGCCCGCGGTGCTCGCCACGGCGATACCGCTCAGGGCACCGGTGGCGAAGGGGAACACACGGCGTACCGCAGTGGGCCATGGGACCAGGCTTGGCCCGCGACTGAATGCACCGACGGTTGCCCCCCAGGCGGTGCCGGTGGCTATTGCGGCTGACCGCCGTGCCATGTCAGGCCAACTCGGGGAAGAACAGCGTGATCTCTCGCGCCGCCGACTCGGGCGAATCCGAACCGTGGGTGACGTTGTACTGGGTTTGCGTCGCCAGGTCGCCGCGAATCGTGCCCGGGACCGCATTGACGGGATTGGTCGCGCCCATCAAGGTCCGCCACGAGGTGATCGCTTCGGTGCCCTCGATCACCGCGGCCAGCAGAGGACCGCTGGTGATGAAGTCGACCAGGTCGGCAAAGAACGGCTTGTCCTGGTGCTCGGCGTAATGCTCCTCAGCGATCGCGCGCGGCAGGGTCCGCAGTTCCATGGCCACCAGCGCAAAGCCCTTGCGCTCGATGCGAGACAGCACCTCGCCAACCAGTCCACGGGCAACGCCGTCCGGCTTGATCAGCACCAAAGTCCGCTCAGACATCTTGCTCCTCCAGGGTGTTGGCACCGCCCTGGTGCCGCTGGCCAACAATATGGATGCCACCTGGTGCGTGACAATTCGCGGTCCAGCGCAGGGGCCTGCCTACAGCGATTGCTGATCGGCCGCAGCCCGCGCACGAAGTCGATCGACCGTCGTGCCGTTCTTGACAGCCAGAAACCACAGAACCGCAAAAATCCCGCCCACAACGAACATCAGCGGCACCAGCAGACCAAGGGCCACGATCAGCACTTGCAAGATCGACCCCCACCACGGTCCCCATGGCCGACCAAGGACTCCGATCGAGGCAATGCACACCACCATCAGGCCAAGTCCGAGCACGATGGCCGTGGTCTGCGAGGCGAAAGATCCATTCGTGCTTGCTACCAGGAAGCACAAGAACACCACGATCGATTCAATGCCCAGTACCGAGCTGCCCAGGACGCGCATGACTATCCCCTGCTCACCAGCGTGATCGCCTGCGCAGCCAGCACGACTGATCCGCAGACCAAGACCCCCGCGCCGCCATACTCACTGGCACTCTCGGCCAGTGACACAGCGACATCGATTGCCTCGGCCAGCCCATCGGCGACATGTACGCGATCCTCGCCCAACACCGCCATTGCCAACTGTGCCAGGTCTGCTGCAGGCAGGGCTCGGGCCGAGTCTGGCTGGGTGATGACCACTGCATCCAGCACCGGATCCAGCGCTCGCAGCATTCCCTCGGCATCTTTGTCTGCCAAAATTCCCAGCACACCGATCAGCGAGCTGAATTCAAAGGACTCGGCAACGGCTGCCGCCAGGGCCTGCGCGCCATGCGGATTGTGAGCGGCATCGACAACGATGGTGGGGTTCCTGCGCAGTACCTCAAGGCGCCCCGGGCTGCGCACCTGCTCGAAGCCTTCTCGGACCATGTCGTTGCTGACTCGGTCCGGGCCCAAGAGCGCTTGGACAGCCGCTAGGGCCACGGCAGCGTTGTCAGCCATGTGTGGTCCGTACAGCGGGAGAAAGACATCATCGAATTGATGGCCGGAGCCAAAGAGGCTGATCACCTGCCCACCCATGGCAAGCGCGCGATGGGTGACGCCGAATTCCACGCCCTGACGGGCAATCGTCGCTGTTGCCTGGACGCATCGATCAAGAAGTACCTCGGCGGCAAGGTGATCCTGGGCTGCCAGTACCACCCGGGCATGGTCCTTGATGATGCCCGCCTTTTCCGTGGCGATGGATTGCACGTCGTCGCCGAGGTATTCGACGTGGTCCACGCCGATGGGGGTGATCACCGCAACGGTGCCATCAGCGACGTTGGTGGCGTCCCAGGCACCACCCATGCCGACCTCGAGCACGACAACATCCACAGGAGCGTCAGCAAAGCATGCGAAGGCAAGCGCCGTCATCACCTCGAAGAAGGACAGCACCGTTCCACCGGCGGCAACGCTTCGATCATCGATCAGGTCGACATAGGTCGCGATGTCAGTCCAGGTGTCCACCAGTCGCTGTGCGGTGATCGGCTGTCCATTCAGGCAGATGCGTTCACGCGCGGTGATCAAGTGCGGTGAGGTGAACAGTCCGGTTCGCAGCCCTGCTGCCCGAAGCAATGACTCGATCATGCGAGCCGTGGACGACTTTCCATTGGTGCCGGTGACGTGCACCACCGGACATGCCCGCTGCGGCTGTCCGAGCAGGTCGCACAAGGCCGCTATCCGCTCTAGGCTCGGAGCGATCTTGTCCTCCGGCCAGCGCTCAGCCAGGCGGGCCAGGATGTCAGCCGATATCGGGGCGTACGGATCAACGGCCACCTACCCAGTGTATTGCCCCACAACCGCATGGACCGGCGAGTACA
The DNA here is from genome assembly GCA_903832025.1 of uncultured Actinomycetes bacterium. Taxonomy (GTDB): domain Bacteria; phylum Actinomycetota; class Actinomycetes; order S36-B12; family S36-B12; genus CAIKZY01. Next base: position 14,925 of record CAIKZY010000139.1, on the reverse strand, counting down.
TTCTTGGCATGGACTCCAGAAAGCAATTCGATGTCGTGGTGCTCGGCTCCGGTGCCGGTGGCCTCAGCGCCGCCCTTGCTGCGGCGCAAGGCGGAGCGCAGGTAGCGATCTTTGAGAAGGCTGACCTGCTCGGCGGCTCCACGGCCATCAGCGGCGGCGTGCCCTGGTTTCCCTGCAATCACCACCAGGACGAGCTCGGGATTGACGATTCACCGGAGCAAGCGCTGGCATACCTGTCCTCGCTGTCGTTGGGCCGCATGGATCCGCAGATGGCACAGGCATTCGTCGACGGTTCGCGCCAGACCTGCAAGTGGCTGGAAGACAGCACGTCCATTCGATTCTCCGTCATGCCCGGATATCCCGATTACCATCCTGAGCATCCCGGGGGCATGCCTGCCGGTGGCCGCTCGCTGGATCCCAACCTGTTCAGCTATCGCGAGCTGGGCGTTTGGGCGGACAAGATCGCCAAGAGCCGTCGGAGCGCACACCTGAAGATCACTGACACCACACTCGGGGGTGGCACGGGCTACCTGGCCCCCGAGGTCCTGGCGCAACGAGAGGCCGAGGACCTGCGTGGATGCGGTGCAGCGCTGGTGGGGCCGCTGCTGAAAGCACTGCTGGACGCCGAGGTCAGCATCTTCACCGGGGCGGCAGCCACGGACCTGATACTCACCGATGGTCGGGTCACTGGAGTCCAGGTCACCATCGAGGGCACATCAACCACGGTGGTGGCCAACAAGGCGGTCATCCTGGCAACCGGCGGATTCGAATGGAACACCACGTTGGTCTCCTCATTTCTGCGCGGACCGATGGACTCCCCTGCTGGCGTGCCCACCAACGAAGGCGATGGACTGCTGATGGCAATGCGAGCCGGAGCACAGTTGGCCAACATGGGACAGGCATGGTGGGTCCCGACAGTCACCATTCCCGGGGATGTGGCATTCGGTCAGCAACGGGCCAATCTGGTCAATCGCGAACGCACCCTGCCAGGCAGCATCTTCGTCAATCGCAAGGGCAAGCGGTTCACCAACGAGGCTGCCAACTACAACGCACTTGGCGGGGCATTCCATCAGATGGACCCGGTGGGCTTTGACTACCCGAATCTGCCGTGCTGGCTGATCTTCGATCAGCAGTACGCCACCTCATACGGCTCCTTCGGCACGAAGGCGGGGGAACCCATCGCCGACTGGATCGCCCGTGCTGACACGTTGTCCCACCTTGCGCAGCTCATCGGCGTGGATCCTGAAGGCCTCGGCGACACTGTCACGCGCTGGAATGCAACGGTTGCCGCCGGACATGACGAAGATTTCGGCCGCGGGGACAGCGCATACGATCGCTGGAGTGGGGACGGCGACTTCCGCTTCACCAAGCAGTCCACGCTCGGTCCCATCACCACAGGACCGTTCTACGCAGTGGAGATCCACTCAGGAACGCTGGGAACATCGGGCGGTCCTCGAACCGACACCAGCGGACGGGTGCTGAACACCTACGGTGATGTCATTCCGGGCCTGTTCGCCGTTGGCAATGTTGCCGCCGCGCCAACTGCGATGGCGTACGGCGGGGCAGGCGGCACGCTGGGACCGATCCTGGTGTTCGGCCGGGCTGCGGGTATGGCTGCGAGCCAGGGCACCGCCTAGCACCAACTGGAACCCGTCCTGGCAGCAGTGGCCCAAGGATGACACCGGCGGCTGGGTGTGCGAACGACGTACTCCGCTGTGCGAAAGTGCCTTGCTCGACTAGGTGCCCAGCGGACGCTCACCGCGAGGCCGATCGAACTGGCCAGTTCGGAAATTCGTCATGTCGCCGGCAATCGGGGGGCCATCGATCATGCGCGTGCCTTCATGGACGCAGATGCGATGGCTGATCCGCCATTCCTGCCCGCGCTTTTCGTATCGGTCAAGGTAACGGCCGAGCCACACCGACCATGGACCTTCACCCTTGGCCAGCAGATAGGTGACGTTGTATATCTCGCCACGCGCATGACTGTCATCGTCAAACTCGATGGAATGGTTGTAATTGCAATGCATCGTGGCTGCCCAGCGGTCATGAGTGGACACCACGCGCTCGGCGAATTCCCATCCGTTCCCCACGAATCGGCCATGATCATCGGTGGCATCGGGCCAGTAGGCGAGCTTCATTTCCTCCACGTCGAGTCGATCCACCCCACGTGAGTAGCGCAGGACCAATTCGCGGATTGCCTCCCGATCGGCCAGCTGCGCGAGATCAACATGCATGTGCTGCCGCCGATTGTCCCGCGACGCGCCCCATGGTCACGCAATTGCCATAGGAATTCCCGCTACCCACGTAGCGAGGACCGATGATGCCTCCGGCGGCCTCGCCCGCGGCGAACAGACCCGGAATCGGAGCATCAGCCTCGTTGAGCACCCGGGCATCTCGATCCGTGCGAAGCCCGCAGGCGGTGAAGCAGGTCGTCGCCGGCCGGATTTCGGCGGCATAGAGCTTTCCCGACCCGATCGGCTCAAGGAACTTGGCCGCTTTGCAGTAGTCCTGGTCCTCGCCAACGTCAGCAAAGTGATTGATTCGATCGATCGTTCCCTGCAAGCCGCTGACCGGAAGGTGCGTCATGTCAGCCAGTGCCCGCACACTGTCAGCCTCAAAGACCTTGCCCTGGGCAACCATCATGTCCACCACGTCCACGTTCCAGTGTGGACTCTGCTTCTTCGTTGAACCGGGGATCGACTGCTTGTATCGGGCTGTCCCCAGATCAGTCGCCGCCTGCAAGGTGCCACGATCAAAGATTGCCCACGCCCTGTCCCCTTGGGTCTTGATCAATCCATCCATGATTCCGTAGGGGGCTGTTTCATCGCAAAATCGCAGGCCTTTGTCGTTGACCAGGATGAGCCAGCCCGGCATATACGCCTCGTACATCAAGTCGAAGTTGGCGTGGAGCAGCCTCAGGCCCCGATCGAATCCGACAATCTGCGCACCGACAGCCGGCCCGAAATCCAGGTGATCACCACGAGAGCCATCAGCACCGATGTAGTACGACCAACCGGTGTTGAACACGCTCGGGAAGAACTGCTCGCGCTTGGCTGGATCAGCACCGAATCCACCAGAAGCCACCACCACTGCTCCTGCGGTGATCTGGTCATCGCCCACCGCGACGCCACAGACTGCTCCGTGTGCATCAACCAGCAATCGATCGACCCGCTGGCCCAGGGCAAACTCCACGCCCGCATCCCTGCAATGCCGATACAGGACATCAACGACGCCCTGACCGCGACCGATTGGGCAGTGCACGCGAGGCACGGACTCATCTCCGCCGAACACCAACTCGTCGTAGAACTGCACACCCATGTCACCAAGCCATTCCACCGCCTCGCCAGCGCGCTGTGTCAGGCGCTGCACCACGGCCGTCTCGACCTGCCATTGATTGAGCGTCATGTAGTCGTGGAACAGTTGCTCCCAGCTGTCCTGGATGCCCAGCGCCCGCTGATATCGCGTTCCGGCGCCCATCATTAATCCCCCGGACAGCCTCGACGAGCCACCGACCACACCCTCGCCCTCGGCGACCAGAACTCGTTGCGCTCCGGACTGGCGCGCTGCGATAGCCGCGCTCAGGCCTGCGGCCCCGGATCCGATAACGAGGATGTCCACGTCGGTGAGGTTGGTCATCGCATGCGCTCCTAGTGGTGCACTTCATCCAGCGGAATGGACGGCGGAAGGAACACTCCCGCGTTCGCGGTGATTCCCCCGTCGCACATGTACAGCGCACCGGTGACATAACTGGCCGCGGGGCTCGACAGGAAGTAGATGACCTCGGCTTGCTCCTCCGGGCGTCCCAATCGTTGCAATGCGATTGGGCGGCGGTACTCCTCCAGGTGTTCGGCCGTCACTGCGCCCCCTTGCAGGATCGGGGTCATTGTTGGACCTGGCGCCATGGCATTGATCCGAACGCCGGCATGGCCGAAGTCCAGTGCGGCCGCTCGCACGATATTCACCACGGCCGCTTTGGATGCGTTGTAGGCGAATCGTTGCGGGTCTCCACCGGTTGCCGAGGTCGAAGCGGTCACCACGATGGATCCGCCTCCGGCAGCGGCCATCACCGGCGCGGCATGGCGGATTCCGGACACGACCGAGCGCACGTTGACGGCCATGATGGTGTCAAATGTCTCCATCACGTCGTCGGCGGTCCACGAGGCACGCCGCGCGATACCGGCGTTGAGGACCACGGCATCGAGTCGGCCGAATGTGTCCAGGCAGGCGCGGACCATGGAGGCACTGGTGTCGTCCACCGCGACGTCGCCGACAACCGTGGCAAAGCGCGGGTCGTCACTGCACCATTGCAGGGATGCCTCGCTGACATCGACGCACACCACGTTCCAGCCCCGGTCAGCGAACATGACTGCTGCGGCCTGGCCGATTCCGGTGCCCGCACCGGTGATGATCACTGACTGCACAGGAGTCCCATCTCGTTACTGAACAGTGACTACAGTAACAGCGCGCCAATGCTTCGTCACGAAATTTCATACATCTGGTACACGAGCGCATTGCCCTGGCTGACTCCACGCCCCACAGCCTGGATGCGGTTGAGCCAACCGTAGCGTTCGTCTGCTGTTTCAAAGGTTGGCGCAACGGTGTAGGTGCCCGCTGCCCGATCGCATCTGCCCTGATAGCGCACGGAGATCAATGCACCGTCATCAGTGCGCAGCATTTGGCGCACGTCCAGGGCCATCAGGTCATCATCGCCGGGAGTAGCCCAGTCTCCGCCCGGGCTAATGATGTCCGCGGCAAGCCGTGGACCATCCCAGCGCCCTTGGGCAATGCCGCCAACCACCACGGAGCCAAACGGCGTGCGCCCGAGCCGATGCACGTCACCGCGCTCAACGCGAACAGTTGCCAGAAACGTCAACTTCAAGTCATCCATGCCCGCCATTGTGGCTGGCATGGGATTACTGCGTGACGAAATCGATGAGTTCTTCGACGCGGCCCAGGAAGGATGGTTCCAGGTCGGCAAAGGTGCTGACCTTGCCCAAGATGGCGCGCCACACTCCAGCAGGCTCGGCCAACCACCCCAACTGCTCGCACACCCCGTGCTTCCAGTCAACGCCCCGAGGCACGTCGGGCCATTGCGCGATGCCGAGCACCTGTGGCCGTACCGCTTGCCAAACGTCAACATAGGGGTGGCCGACGACGAGGACGTCATGCTCGTATTGCCGGGCAATGCCCTGGGCGATGCGAGTCTCCTTGCTGCCGGGGACCATGTGGTCCAGGAGCACGCCGATGCGTCGGTCAAACCTGGGGCCGAAATCATGTATCCGGGACGCCAGGAGGTCAGCGCCGTGCAGTTGCTCCACGACCACGCCTTCCGCACGAAGGTCATCGCCCCAAATCTTCTCGACCAGCTCAGCGTCTTGAGTGCCTTCCACCCAGATGCGGCTATCGCGGGCCACCCTCGCACGCTGCCCGGTCACGGCTACCGAGCCTGACGCGGTGCGCAGAGGCGGTGCTGCGGCAAGCAAGCTCGGGCGCATTAAGCGCACCGGGGCGCCGTCGATGAGAAATGGACCATCGAGGAGGAACATCCGCCTTCTGCCGTGACGGTCCTCCAGCGTGACGGCCCAGCCGCCGGTTCCCTTGGAGACTCCACAGATCGCACCGCACCACCCGGTATCCGCGCACTCGACGACCAGCCCACGCTCTGCCGCGATGTCCGGGGCTGCCTGGCGCAGCACGGGGGCGCTGGCAAGCACGTCTGGGGCATATCGATCACTCACATGAGCAACGTAGGCCCCATTGGCACCAGAATCCGGAAGGCGCACCTGCCACCGTGATTAGCGAGACGAACCACGTCCTCGGTCTATCACCGAAGGGCCGGTGCCATCCCAGTCCCGATGGGTGTCGGCAATCAGCTGGAAGAAGTCCAGCGTGCGCTGATTGGTGCCGTACAACTCCACGAAGCAGCCGATGCGATCGCGGCAGTCAAAGTAGGCCACCGGCACCGACGTGAACAGCGAGGCGACCACCGGGTATCCGGCTGCCTGCATCCGATCAACTTCCGCCGGCATCTGCTCGGCCGGGATCAAGACCCCCACGTGGTGAAATCCGGCCTCACCGGGTGGGTACATGTCTCGGTACAACGATGGACCGGGATCAGATTGGGCAATGAGTTGGACCTGCACTGGACCGGCCTGGCCAAATGCATAGTCAACCCGTGTCTGGGACGGCTGTCCGCGATAGGTGAGTTCGTTCCCCAGATACTCGCGGGAGACGAAGAATGGTCCGGCTCCCATGATCTGGGACCAGGAGGCCATCGCCTCATCCAGGTCGTTGACGACGAATGCGTACTGCACGATGGGATAACGCACCAGCGCCGGGATTGCCTCAGGCGACATTCCTCGATCACTGATCGCGGCAGAAATCCAACTCATCACAGTGAGCTCGACTTCCTGCGCGTGCGAATCGGATCCGTCACGCCATCCCAGCCGCGGTGCGCCTGGGCAATCGTGGCGAACAATTCGCTGATCTCGTCATTGAGCCCGTGCAGCTCCACGAAGCAGCCCAGCTCCTGACGACAGTCAAAGTAGGCAACCGGGACGTAACTCATCAATGAGGACGCCACGGGAAACCCTGCGTGCTCAAAACGGGCCACCTCATCAGCCATGCGCTCGGCGGGAACCAGCACGGCAACGTGATGGAATCCTCCAGAGCCGTCGGGGTACATGTCGCGATAAATGGATGGACCGTCATCGTCGTGGGCGATGAGCTGGATCTGGGCAGGTCCGGCCTGACCGAAGGCGTAATGCACGCGGGTATCGCTGGGCTCACCCCGATAGGTCAGCTCCCGGCCAAGGTGGGATCGAGACACGAAGAATGGGCCGGCACCCATCACCTCCACCCAGTGACGGATGCCCTCGTCCAAGTCCGGCACCACATATGCGTACTGGGCAATCGGATACCGAATCAGCGGCTCGCGCATGACACTCCCTTCTTCATCAACATCTTGCTCTGCGTCACTGGCTTCCTGGCTCTGGCGTGGCAGGTTAGTGGGTCAACCGGGTCCTACTGGTCGAGAAGTTGCGCTAGGGCGAATGCCTGCTTGCTGGCAAAGAGCAGGCGACGAGGGGCAAAAGCATCACCGATCACGTGAACGCGGGAATGGCGGTCAACGATCTGGTCCAGCAGTTCCGTGCGCGAAGCCGAGCCGCAGGCCAGCACGACATCATCGACCTCGGTAATGCAATTGGCACGACGGGAATACACGTGCTGGGTGTGCACTGCGTCGTCAGCGATGCCAATGACCTGTTCCATAACGCGCACCCTGACACCCTGGCTGTCCAGGCGGGCCATGATCCCACCGATGGTGTAGCGGCTCAGCAACGGTGCCGGTCCGTTCGTGGCGTAGACCAGTGTTACCAGGTGGCCGCGGGTGGACAGGTAATCGGCGACCGCGAGCGGTGCCATGTGGTCATCTTGGGCAACTACCACCACTGCACGTCCAATTTCAGCCTGTCCCTCCAGTACCGATCGCACATCATGCACATTCGGACGATCGATGCCAGCAATATCAGGGCGCCGAGATCGTGCACCGGTTGCCACGATGATGATGTCGGCATCTGCTGCCAGTGCTGCAGTGGCATCGACAGCGCGATCGCAGCTCACCTCGACTCCAGCGTCTTGAAGTCGGGTCTCCTGCCAGCGCAAGAAGTCGAGGTACTGGTCGTAGCACGGAGCCTTCGTGGCAGTGCGAAGCTGACCCCCCAAGGTCGAGGCCCGCTCCCACAGGCGAACCGCATGGCCGCGTTCGGCGCACAAGGCTGCCACTTCCATGCCGGCAGGTCCGCCGCCGATCACCAGGACCGACCGGGAGTGCGTGGCCGGAACGGGCCAGGTCACGGAGCCTTCGGTTCCCACCATCGGATTCACCGAGCAGCTGAGCGGTAACTTCTCCATGAGCGATGCGCTGATGCAGTCGTTGCAGCCGGTGCACGGTCGGATGGTGATGGATTGATCGAGTTGGGCCTTGCTGACCCACTGCGGATCGGCGATGACAGCCCGCGCCAGACCGATGACATGCGCCTGCTCGGCGGCCAACACCGTTTCTGCTACCTCAGGAGTGGTGACTCGACCGGTGTAGGCAACCGGTATCGACAGGGCCTTCACGAACAGACCAGACAGGTCTGCCCACTGTGCTGGGGCATACACCTGTGACTGGATGTAGCTTGGATTTCCCCAGTTGCTGCCCACGACCAGGCTCACGAAGTCGATCATGCCCGTCGCCTCCAACGCCTGAGCGATGGCAACGCCGCCTGACACGTCATATCCGCCCAGAGCCTCTTCGAACATGTTCAGCCGAATTCCGACAGTGAACTGGTCGCCGGTCAGCTCGCGGGTCTGGCGCAAAATATCGGTGACGATGCGCAACCGCTTGTCGAACGATCCCCCGTACGCGTCCGTGCGCTGATTGGTCAGCGGCGAGATGAACCACTCCAGCAGATCATCATGATTGAGGTGGAATTCCACGCCATCGGCGCCGGCGGCCTGGCATGCCTGAGCGCTCCATGCAAACTCGTTGACGTACCACGCGATCTCCTGCTCGGTCAGCACGTGGGGCACGGCATTGAGCATGGGCGAGCTCAGTGTCGCCGATGAGGCGTTGGGCAAGCCGCCCTGACTGACCAGTTGCACCGTCAAGACCGCGCCGCTGGAATGCACTGCCTCGCCCAATTGCCCAATGCGCTCGGAAAAGTGCGGTAACCGGATATATCCCTTGGTCCGCGCGCCGACGCCGACGGGGTCAAAACCAGGAACGAAGCGATTGTCGATGTGGCCAGTGACCGAGTCGAACCAGGCAACCCCTGCTCGCGCGCGCGTCTGGATGTAGGCAACGTGCTTGTCCGCCTCAGCCTGCGTTCCCCACAGCGGGCCCATCTGGGCCACGTGCGGCGGCACCATGACTCGATTCCGCAGTTCCATGCGACCAACGATGATCGGGCTGAACAGGTGGGGATAGCTCGTCATGTCGACCCTTGGCTCGGAAAAGTTGTCTAGACAATTCCTAGCAGACGTGCGCAGGTCATGGGACTACAACACCGTCACTGCCCCGGTCGAACCGTCCACCTCGATCATGGCACCGTCGGCGATCTTGGCTGTGATGCCTTCGATAGCCACCACGCAGGGGATTCCCAGTTCGCGACTGACGATCATGGCGTGACTGCTCAAGGCCCCCACCCCCACCACGACCGCGCTCGCGACTACGAACAGCGGCGTCCACGAGGGGTCGGTCTGCGGAGCGACCAGCACATCACCGGGTTCAAATTCGGCAATCTGCGAAGGGTCGAGCACGATGCGGGCCCGCCCGCGTGCCACGCCCGATGCCGCAGGGGTGCCGGTCAGTACGTCACCGGATCCCGCCTGGGCGTAGGTCACCTCTGACTTCCGCGGCAATTGCGAGAGCGGGATCAGTGGCTTGCCGGCTTCCAGGAACAGCGGGATCTCCACGTCAAACAATGCTTTCCACTCCCGCTCACGTTCCATGAGCACTTCGGTGAGCTTGCTTGGGTCGTAGACCAGCTTGTCCAATTCCTGGTCAAGTGCCATGAAAATCTGCCCAGCGTCGGCCAGATGTCCTTGCGCCGCCAGCCGGCGACCGAACTCCAGCAGTGCCACGCGAGCCTCATTGACGACTTTGATGCAGTTTGACTTGGCCAATTCACGCCAGCCGGCAAACCGTCGCGCCGAGTCCACTCCCATGCGCAGCGTGGCAAGCGCTTCGTCATTTCCCGCAAGGGATGCCGCCACTTGGGCATAGGCCCGTTCCGAACGCTCAGCGCTTTCGGCACGACGTGCAGCCGGAGAGCCTGCGTCGTCCAGTTGCCGCATGCGATCCAGCAGCGCCAACGCCAACTCTGGCTTGGTCTCCCACGAATCGGCGCCCATATCCCATTCAGACGGACCTCGGTATCCGAACTCACGAATGAAGGCCGCAAACTGCTGGAAGAAATCGGGATGGGAGTCGTGCAAACGCGCATGCAACCCATCGATGCCGTCATTGAATGCCTTGGTCAGCGGCGCACTGCTTCGAACGGTGCGCGACATGTCCCACAGGGCGTATGACGGCATCGCCGAGACCACGTCACCTGCCGGGCCGGTGATGTCTACCACGTTGACCGGGTTATCGGGTCCCAGCAGGCTCATGACAACCGCAGGTCCTACGGCTGCCTGCGATCCGGCAACGACCTCGCCACGCCAGGTCAGGCGTTGATACGGCTGCATCGACCGGGCATAGGCGACCAAGGCAGCGTTGGTGAGCGTGGACAGGTCAGGCCTATTGGCTCGCAGGTCATCGGCGATCCGTGTTTCCTCGTCGAGCTCGGGAAACGTTGACGTGGTCAGTGTCCAGGTCGTTCGATCGGCAATCTTCTGCGTCAGCTCGGCATTGATGTCGGTCGGTGAGTCGCGATGCGTGGGCGCATCGGGATGACTTCCGAAGAACGCAGCATCGATTCCCTCCCAGCCGATTCCGCTGCGGATGCCCACCAGCCGCGCCATGGTGACATTGACATACAAGTAGCCGTAGCAGAATGCGCCGAACGGCCAGCCCTCGTTGTCCATGGCCTCCTCGGCAGTGGCCGATCCAAGTTCGACGTAGGCCAGCGAGCCACCAGGAAACATCTCGGGGTTCCATAGCAGGCTGGCACCAAGGGGGGTGATGGGATCGGGCAATACATCATTGGCATTGAACCTCGTGTACACCGGAAAGCGCGTGGCCAGCTCGGTGTCAATGCACCACTTCTCGTCAGACATCTCAGATCCCTCTCCTTGGTCAGGCGGAGTCTAGGGATCGCCGTTGCATTCGGCATCCGACTCAGGCAACTTCATGGGACTTTCCGCCAGGTCGATCCATCTGGACTCAGCGACAGCCAGGATGTCGCCCGCGTGGCTATGCCCGGTAACCCCCTGGCACGCTGGCCGTCAACGGGAACGACAGCGTGCGCATCGCCCGTGACCCTGGGTGCATACGTCAGGGCGTGCGTCTTGGACGGCGCCGCTGTGCGGGTGCACCGTGGTTCCCCGATGACCTCAAGCCTGCAGATCCTTGTCCAGGACCCAGGCTCCAGCCCTGGCGTACCTATGGCGAACATCATGAACGGTGGGGCGGTGGCCACCGGTTGCTAGGCCAGTGGCTCTCCGGCAAACCAGCGCTCCATGCGCGGCATGTTGGCCTTGGCCACCGGCTCGAGCAGGAATCCCGTTGGGGATCGGACATAGGAGAACGACCCATATCCCTGCTCCGGGGGAAGCTGTGCGGCCTCCAGTGTCCAGCCACGAGCGATGAGCGAATCGGTGAGCGCGGCGACGTCAGCCCACACCCCGGCGTGATGCAGGTGACCGGCACCATGGTTGTCCCAGACTGTGCCGGCCACGCCCTGCAACAGTTCGATGTGCTGCGGACCACTGCGGGAGTAGGCAAACGTCAGGTCGCACAGGAATGAGCCGCGCTCTGGCGTCCAGCACTTTTGATCCGTGCGAGAAATGACCTCAGTCCACTCCAGGTCAAAGGACCCGCCAAGATCTTCCATGGCTGCGTAGATATCGGGCACGAGGTAGCCCACGTGCAACATGTCGTTGCTGTAGGTATCCATTGACTCGCCTTCGCTCAATTCCCCGCGACGATCGCGGGGACAGTGCCATTTCGTTGATGGGTGGTGCGCTCAGCCGTGAAGCGTGATATCCACGACGTGATTGATGCCCGCACTGCGGGCCGCTGCGATGCCCGTGGGTGAATCCTCGTACACCACGCATTCATGTGGCTGAACTCCCAGGATTTCCATGGCTTTGAGGTAGACGTCCGGTGCCGGTTTTCCATGCACCACATCCGATCCGGTCAGGATGACATCGAATAATTCGGTTAACCCGGACCCGTTGAGGGTGGCTTCCACTGCCGATCGAGGCCCACCGGACACCACGGCAAGCGGGATCTTCCCGCGGTACTCCCGAGCGACTTCGACAACGTGCTCGAACGTCTCCAATTCATGGATGCGGCTGAAGAACAACTGCAGTCCTTCAGCCTCGATCTGGCGAAGCTCAGACTCATCGATTCCTGGAAATGCCGCCCGAATGAATGGATCCAGGGAGTGACCTCGCATGGATTCGAACCATTCCTCCGTGAGTTCGAACCCTCGAGCGGCGAATACGACCTTCCAGGAGTTCTTATACAGCGCCATCGTGTCGACCAATGTGCCATCACAGTCAAAGAGCAACGCCTTGGTTCCGGCTGGGGGTGCCATGGATGACGGCATCGGCCCGGTAATCAATTCTGGGCGATCCTGATCGCTGCTCACAGCACTCCTTGAGGGGATTGATCCAATGACAGTGGCGCGCAGTCCACGACAACGCCGATGATTTCGTGGCGAACACCGACTTCGGGCTTGGTCGCTGGAGTATCCGATGGTCGCTGACCTTCGACAGCTGTGGTGCGAGCCTGAGGTGCTGTACACATGCCGGCGACATCCTGTGACCGAGTCATCACGGCCATCTCCGTCACCGCAACTCCGCCTCCCGGTCACCTGTCTAGATGACTTCGCTGACCGTATCGGTTGCTAGTGCCGGCCTGCCAGGCGACTGGCAAATCGCGCAATGGGCGACGTCAGCGATGACTGTGAGCGGTCCTCGTGCGCATCAGCGGTGCGGTACATGCGGTACAGGCCATGTACACCGAGCCAACGCAGAGGCTCAGGCTCCCACTTGCGTACGGTGCGATTCACCCACGGCAGCCGGACAAGAGCATCATCACGACGCAGGATCAGGGATGTCAGTGTGCGCGCAGCCAGATTTGATGTCGCCACCCCAATACCGACGTACCCCCCCGCCCAGGCCAGCCCCGTTGACCGGTCCAGGCCCACCGCGGCGCACCAATCACGTGGAACGCCGAGCACCCCGCACCAGGCGTGTTCGATCGGCACGGATTCCACTTGGGGAAATGCCCGATGGAGCAGGCCGGTCAGGATCTCCACTGTGCGCTGCTGGGTGTGTCCGGAGGGATCTATCCCTGAGCCAAAGCGGTATGGCACACCCCGTCCGCCGATGGCAATTCGATCATCTGCGGTGCGCTGGGCGTACAAGTAGGCATGCGCGCTATCACCGAGTACTTCATTGCCGGCCCAGCCGATCTGTTCCCACATCGAGGCCGGCAGCGGTTGCGTGGCGATCATGGCGCTGTTCATGGGAAGCCAGTCCCGGTGATGACCTGGGAGGTGGGCCGTGAAGCCTTCGGTGGCTCGAATGATCACTCCGGCATGCACCAATCCGTGATCAGTGGTTACCACGTGCGGTGACACTCGCAGCGCCGTAGTGCGTTCGTAGATGGGCACACCTATTTCCTCGACCAGTTGCGAAAGTCCTCGCACCAGTTTCGCGGGCTGGATGCGCGCCGCGTGCGGACTCCAGTGACCGCCAGTGACCCCAGCGACAGCAATCCGCTGGCGTACCTCGGACGCATCCAGCGCAGTCAGGTCATCGGCTCCGACATCCCATGACCGCTCGTACGCCAACTCGGCATCGAGTCGAGCTTGCTGCGCCGGATTGATGGCGTAGCGCAGCGCGCCGCCCTTGACGATGTCGGCGTCGATGCCATGCCGGTTCGTGACGTCAATGACCTCATCAACGGTGGCCCACAGGGCGCGCTGGAAATCGATGACCGACTGACGGCCGCCGGCTCGGGCATACCGTTCGCGCGACCAGCCGAACTCACCCGATAGCCATCCGCCATTGCGCCCGGAGGCGCCAAAGCCCGACACGTGCTGTTCGATGATGGCGATTCGCAGGGTTGGATCGGCCTGCTTGAGGTAATACGCAGACCACAGCCCGGTGTACCCCGCACCGACAATGGCCACATCCACGGTGAGATCACCGCTGAGTGCAGGCCGCGCAGGGGGCAATCCGCCAAGACGCGACCACCAAAACGACACGTCGCCATTGCGAAAGTCCGCGTGCCTGGCCGAAGCGACCATGATGGGTTCTCCTTACCCGCGCTTTACCGCAACAGCCTACGTGCCCGAATCGCCCGAACTTTTTTGAAGTCGGGCTGACGAAACGAGTGCCGAAGTACCGCACGAGCCCGTTCATCCCGTTTAATCATCTCGTGCCTAACGACGTGTTGACCTCAAATAGTGGGGAATCGACACCTGCTGGCTCATATGTCAAGCGTGGAAACGAAACCCCAGGCTCACGTCCACCTCGCCGGCAGCGTCGGAAAGGCCGGTGGCTTCGCCGCCTGGCTCTGGCGGTACTGACGGTGCTGGTCATTGTGGCCATCGGCGCGGTGTACGTGGCCGACCAGGTCTCGGCAATACCGGGCAATGATGACTGGACGATCAAGCTTGCAGAGTGGGGTCGCGATCACAACCTCGGCATCGTGGTCACGACTGCGGAGAACCTGCAGTATCGACTGCACCCACCAACGGTCGGCGGCATTCCGAATACTGCCGCGCTGAGGCAGGATCTCACCTCAGGAAGCAACCCCTTCGCTGCCGTGCACGCTCCGATGACTTCACCGGCGGGAACTGCTTTGGCCGGCGAGGGAGTCTTCACCCCGGCCGGCAACGGCCCGGGACGGTACCTGATCCAAACCACCATGGTTCGACCCGACGCAGTGCACACCTCATACCTCACTGGTGTGGCCTGGATGAGTCACAAGCTGCTCTACACATTGCACCCTGGCTACCAGGAGCCCGGGGCAAAGGGGTGGACTCTTCCGGACTACATCACCCCACGGCAAGAGCGCGGACTCCAGTCCACGTTCAATTCCGGCTTCAAGCTCAAGGATGCTGAGGGCGGGTTCTACGATCACGGGAAATACGCAGCCCCGCTGGTGAACGGGGCAGCGTCGATGGTGATTTACACCGACGGTCATGCCGTGGTCGGGACCTGGGGCAAAGACGTTTCGATCTGCGTGTCGGCGAC
>CAIKZY010000138.1 GCA_903832025.1 uncultured Actinomycetes bacterium | reverse complement strand
GATTGCGTGCGGCAGCGTGTTGGTGACGCATGCGACGCCGGTGCTTTTCGTGTACGCCCCTTCACCCGAGGAGGTGGCGGGCGCGGGTGCTGTAGCGGCGGCGGCGGGGACTCTCTGCGCGCTGGCGATTGCGGCCGCGGTGTTCACGACCAATCGATTCAAGGCTGCTCCGGTGTTGTGGTCGGAGCAAGTCTGTGCGGATTCGGAGCTCAAGGCTGTCTTTTTGAACTCCGGAGGTGCAAATGCGTGCACCGGTGCTCCTGGTTTTGCCGATACCCACTTCACTGCCGAGTTGGTGGCTGATGCATTGGCACGAACTGGCATCCCCATCGCTGCGGGCGATGTCGCAATTGCATCAACCGGGTTGATCGGCGAGCGACTTCCGATGGACAAGATTGCTGCAGGCGTTGAACTGACCGTGGCCGGTCTGAACGGAGATCAAGGCCATGCGGCGGCAGAGGCGATCATGACAACCGACACCGTGCCAAAGACAGCAGAAGTTCACGCGAATGGATTTTGCGTTGGCGGCATGGCTAAGGGAGCGGGGATGCTTGCCCCGGCACTTGCAACGATGCTGGTCGTGATCACCACAGACGCGATCGTGGACGCCGAGCAGGCGAGGTTGGCGCTGAAGCAGGCGACATCGTCAACCTTCGATCGGATTGACTCGGACGGATGCATGAGTACCAATGACTCTGTCTACTTGCTGGTGTCCGGTGCCAGCGGCACGTCACCGAATCTCGCTGAGTTCACCGAGGCGTTGCAGGAGTGCTGCATGAGCCTTGCCCAGCAATTGATCAGCGACGCCGAAGGATCAAGCAAGGACATTGCCATATCGGTGACTCAGGCAGCCACCGAAGCCGACGCCCTGGACGTCGCTCGTTCCATCGCTCACAGCAATCTCCTCAAGTGCGCCATTCACGGCCAAGATCCGAACTGGGGGCGGGTGCTTGCGGCCGCTGGAACCACGTCCGCGCAATTCGAGCCCCAGGAAGTGAACGTGGCGCTCAATGGCGTGTGGGTCTGCAGAAATGGGGGAGTTGGTGAAGATCGAAGCTTGGTTGACATGTCCGGTCGCGCGGTTCGCATCGACGTGCAATTAGGCGCGGGAACTGCGTGCGCGTTCGTGTGGACAAAAGACCTCACGGCTGACTACGTTCACGAGAATTCTGCCTACTCAACATGAGGAATCCATGACCAATATCCGCAGTCCACACGACAAGGCGAGTGTTCTCGCAGAGGCACTGCCATGGCTCAGGGAGTTCTCCGGGGCCACGGTCGTCATCAAGTACGGTGGAAATGCAATGACCGAACCGGCGCTCCAACGCGGTTTTGCCGAGGATGTGGTGTTCTTGCGCCTGGCGGGCTTGAGGCCAGTCATCGTCCATGGGGGAGGACCACAGATCAACGCGATGCTCGAGAGGCTGCACATCGCGTCAGAGTTCAAGGGGGGATATCGCGTCACCACACCGGAAGTCATGGATGTGGTCGCAATGGTGCTCGTGGGACAGGTGCAGCGGGAATTGGTCGGCTTCATTAATGAGCATGGTCCGTTGGCTGTAGGCATGTCGGGTGAAGACGCTGACCTATTCACGGCGCAGCGCAAGCAGGTGATGGTTGACGGTGTTCTCACGGATATCGGCCAGGTCGGTGACGTCATGAATGTTCAGCCGGACTTCGTCAGACAGCTGCTCGACGGGGGATTGATTCCGGTGGTGTCCACAGTTGCGCGTGATGAGCATGGTGTAACCCATAACGTCAATGCGGATACCGCGGCTGCGGCCTTGGCGATTGCACTTCACGCGGAGAAGCTGGTCATTCTGACCGACGTGGAAGGCTTGTATGCGCGCTTCCCCGACCCGGACTCCATTATTCGCCGAATCGACGTGGCTCATCTCGCTGAGATGATGCCCTCTCTGGAGTCAGGGATGGTGCCGAAAATGGAAGCTTGCCTGCGCGCGGTGCAGGGCGGGGTTCCGCGAGCGCACGTGATTGATGGCCGTGAGCCGCATGCGGTTCTGGTGGAGGTCTTCACCAATGAAGGTATCGGAACGATGGTTCTGCCCCAGGATCAGTCGTGAACGGCTTCGTACCGTGGACTCAAACGTGGGAGCAGTCGCTGACCCACAACTACGGGACCCCAGGGGTTGAACTGGTTCGTGGTGCTGGGGCACGAGTCTGGGATGACCAGGGTCGGGAATATATCGACCTTCTTGCGGGCATCGCAGTTAATGCCTTGGGACATGCGCACCCGGAGCTCGTCGCAAATGTCTCTGCCCAAATTGGCACCTTGGGTCACACATCAAACCTGGTTGCTACCGGTCCTGTGATGTCCCTTGCCAAGCAACTGGTCGAGCTATCCGGGAGCGGCAGGTCAGGCCGCGTCTTTTTCTGCAATTCCGGAGCCGAGGCGAATGAGGCTGCATTCAAGCTAACACGACTTACGGGAAGAACGAATGTGGTGGTGGCCCGCGGAGGCTTTCACGGGCGAACCATGGGAGCGCTGGCGTTGACCGCTCAACCCGCAAAGCAGGATCCATTCCGTCCACTTCCGGGCAATGTCACTGTCGTGGAGTTCGGGAGCATCGATGAGTTGAGCAAAGCGGTGGATCACACCACGGCTGCAGTGTTCTTGGAACCAATCCAAGGCGAGAATGGTGTGATCGTTGCTCCGTCCGGGTATCTGCCGGCCGCGAGAGCGATCACCGAGCAACATCAGGCGCTCCTGGTGATCGATGAGGTTCAGACCGGAATCGGTCGCACCGGTGCATGGTTCGGATTTCAGCACGAGGGAATCGAACCCGATGTTGTCACGATGGCGAAAGGCCTCGGTGGAGGTTTGCCAATCGGGGCAATGGTCGCGTTCGGACACGCGGCAGAACTGTTCCAACCGGGAATGCATGGCTCGACCTTTGGTGGAAATCCAGTGTGTGCCGTGGCTGCGCTGACTGTGCTCGAAGTGATCGAGCGCAACGACTTACTGAGTCGTGCTCGCACCGCCGGCGAGGTGTTGAGCCACGGGCTTGTCGAGCGCAGTCAAGGATTGGTCTGCT
>CAIKZY010000137.1 GCA_903832025.1 uncultured Actinomycetes bacterium | reverse complement strand
TGTACCCCAAGATCGTGTCGACGCCCTCTTCCTCTGAATCGATATCCACGCCCACCATCTCGGCGAAGTCCTCAACGTGCAGGCGTGAACTGACGCGCCATGATCCGTCGGGCAACTCAGCGACCTCGGGAAGCTCAGTGTCATATTCGTCAACGATCTCGCCAACGATCTCTTCCAGGATGTCTTCGATAGTCACGATGCCGGCGGTCCCGCCGTATTCATCCAAAACGACCGCCATGTGGACCCGGTTGGCCTGCATCTCGCGCAGCAAGTCATCGACTTGCTTAGAATCTGGCACAAAGTGCGCCGCGCGCATCAAGGACTCAACACGCTCGCTCTGCTCGGACTCTCGATGATCGAAGGTTCGGGCGACCACATCCTTGAGGTACACGATGCCGACGATGTCATCTGCACTCTCCCCGATGACCGGGATGCGCGAGTAGCCAGAGCGCAGTCCAAGGGACAGGGCCTGACGCAGGGACTTGCTGCGCTCGATATAGACCATTTGCGTCCGCGGAACCATTACCTCGCGCGCGAATGTCTCTCCGAGTTCAAAGACCGAATGAATCATCTGCCGTTCATCGTCCTCGATAAGACTGTCCGCCTCGGCGAGATCCACCAACTCACGCAATTCGGCCTGGGTGGCAAACGGGCCATTGCGGTACCCCTTCCCGGGAGTCACCGCATTGCCGACGCCGATCAGGATGACGATGACCGGTTCGGAGATCAACGCCAGGAAGCGAGTTATGCGCGCGCTGGCACGCGCTACTGCCAGAGCGTGCTGATTGCCCAACGTGCGCGGAGTCACGCCAAGAAGCACGAAGCTGATGATGACCATGATCGCTGCAGCAATCACCACGTCCCAGCCATCGGGAAGTTCGGGGGCCAGCTGCAACACGATGTAGCCCACCAAGGTGGTGGCGGTGACTGTGGCGATCGTGGACCACAGCAGCAGGGCATTTACATACTTGGCTCGATGCTCGATGAGGCCAGCCAGGGCATGCGTGCGAGGACCTCCATCGCGAACGGCCTCCTCCACGCTGGATTTCGCCACCCGCGCCACCGCAGTCTCCGCGCACACTGCCAGCCCCGCCAGCACGATCAGCAGGACGGCCAAGACGATGAGCCACGCCAAGTCCACGGTCATCGCGTGCTCCACGCGGTCAGCAACTCGTCCTGCAGTGCGAACATCGCGGCGTGTTCCTCCGACGTTTGATGGTCAAACCCCAGCAGATGCAGCATGGAGTGCACGGTGAGGAACAGCATCTCCTCATCCAGGCTACGTCCCGCCTGATCGGCCTGCGCCAGCGCGAATTCCGGGCACAAGACGATATCTCCCAGTATTCCCAGCGGGGACGGCTGGCCAGGGGCCGGAATGCGCAGTTCGTCCATCGGAAAACTCAGCACGTCGGTCGCACCAGGCAGGTCCATCCACCGCACATGCAGATCAGCCATCTGCAGTGGATCAACGACCGTGATACTGACCTCGCATTCAGGATCTAAGCCCAAGGCAGTGATCAAGAACTGGGTGAATGCACCGATCGATTGGGTATCCAGGTCAAAGTCAGTGAGTTGCTCGACCGTTAC
>CAIKZY010000136.1 GCA_903832025.1 uncultured Actinomycetes bacterium | reverse complement strand
CCAGCGCCAGCTTGGGGTCAGCGATGATGGTGTTGGCGACCGTTCGAGCCTGCTCACGACTTAAGCCCTTGGCCCGGTAGATCAGTTCCAGCTCCTTGGCCTCTTCCTGGGGGTTCTGGTCCAACTCAGCGGCTTCGAGGGCAATCTCGCGCGCAAACAGATCACGCTGGCTGGCCACGGACACGTATTCACCGGCCGCCATGGAGAACGCCCCTGCGAGCAAACCTGCCAGGCCGGCAAATAGGACGCTCTTGGAGCCCGGTGCCGCGCCGGCAAAGCCCATCACCAGTGCGGTGTTGGATACCAGGCCATCGGAAATGCCGAACACCGACGCACGAACCGCACCGGAGCGATCCAGCCGATGCTGGGGCTCACCGGAGCCCGGGCGAAGCACACGTTTGCTGCGCATCAACGCCTCAGGATCCTCACGCATCAGCCGTAAGGCCTCAGCGTGATTACGTTCGTCATCGCTCATTCCGACTGGGGCTTCGGGCTCCTGGTCGTACATTCCCGACGCCGCACCCTCAGTTTCCTCCAAGGTGCGCAGCACGCCGTCCAGTCCGGCTGCGCGCGCTCGAGCGATCAATCCCTGATCGTCAGGGTCCAACTGCGTGGGCATCGGCGGAATCGCAATGCCGTACTCGGTGAGCTTTTCCTCCCAGTGGGCGGCGTGATGCTCCTCGATCTCGGCTAACTCCAGCAATGCCTCGCGCCGCTCACCATCGACAGTGTCAGCGAGGGCGCGATAGAGCAGGACGGCATTGCGTTCGGCTTGCAGGTAACCCAGGAAGCGCTCGGGGCTTTGGCTCATGTCAGCCAGAGCCATCCGTGTTACCGGCGTCGGCAGCCGACGGGTCATGCAGTTGGTAGCGATCAACTGCCTGGCCTACCAGTGCCGAGTCGATCTCACCGCGCTTGGCCAGCATTGCCAGGGCTTGTACGGTGATTGACTGCGCATCAACCAGGAAATGTCGCCGCAGCGCCCCGCGCGTGTCCGACATACCCCAGCCGTCAGTGCCAAGCGACACGAAGTCTGAGGGAACCCATTCACGAATCTGGTCCTGAACTGCGCGCATCCAGTCCGAAACCGCCACTACCGGTCCGGGGTGACCGGCCAATTTCTGGCTGACATAAGCGATCTTGGGTTCAGCCGATGGATTGAGCAAGTTGTAGCGGTCAACGGCAAGTCCGTCCCGACGAAGCTCATTCCAGCTCGTCACTGACCACACGTGCGCATTGACTCCCCATTGCTCAGCCAACAACTGCTGGGCGTCGATGGCCCAGTTGACCCCGACACCGCTGGCCAGCAGCTGCACGGCCGGCCCTTCTGCCGATCCCGGGCTGACCAAGTGCATGCCGCGCAGGATGCCTTCGACATCAACATTGTCAGGCTCAGCCGGCTGCAGGTAAGGCTCGTTGTAAATCGTCAGGTAGTAGTAGATGTGCTCTGGTGCATCGCCGTACATGCGACGCAGCCCATCCTTGACGATGTGACCGAGCTCGTATGCATATGCCGGGTCGTAGGCCACCACGCCTGGATTGGTACTGGCCAGGAGCAACGAGTGGCCATCCTCATGCTGCAGGCCCTCGCCGTTCAACGTCGTTCGCCCTGCTGTCGCTCCCATCACGAAGCCGCGCGCCATTTGATCCATCGCCGCCCAGAAACCATCGCCGGTTCGCTGGAATCCGAACATCGAATAGAAGACGTAGATGGGAATCATCGCTTCGGACTGTGTTGCATAGGACGTTCCGACCGCGGTGAACGAAGCTACTGAGCCAGCTTCGTTGATGCCTTCGTGCAGGATCTGGCCGTCCACGGCTTCCTGATAGCTCAAAATCAGCTCACGGTCCACGGAGATGTATTGCTGCCCATGGGGTGAGTAGATCTTGGCCGTTGGGAACATGGCATCCATGCCGAAGGTACGCGCCTCGTCGGGGATGATCGGCACGAACCGATGACCGATCGCCGGATCCTTCATGAGGTCCTTCAGCAATCGAACGAAAGCCATGGTGGTTGCTACCGACTGCTTGCCGCTTCCGCGCTTGGCCACTTCGAATGCACTGTCCGGCGGCATGGGTAGCGGCTTGGCCAACTCGCGGCGGGTTGGTACTGAGCCACCAAGTCGGTCGCGCGTGGAACGCACGTACCGCATGACTTCACTGTCATCGTCAGGTCGGAAATACGGCGGCGTATACGGATCCAAGGCATCGTCAGGAATGGGAATTTCCATCAGGTCTCGGAAATCTTTCAAGTCTTGCAGGGATAATTTCTTCATCTGATGCGTGGAGTTTCGACCCTCGAAATGCGAGCCCAAGGTCCAGCCCTTAATGGTCTTGGCCAAGATCACTGTCGGCTGGCCCTTGGTCTGGTTCGCGGCCAGGTACGCCGCGTATAGCTTCCGGTAGTCGTGGCCGCCACGTCGAAGGCTCCACACCTCATCGTCAGTCCAGTCCTCAACCATCTTGGCCGTTCGAGGATCTCGTCCGAAGAAGTGCTCGCGGACAAAGGCACCAGACTCAGACTTGTAGGTCTGGAAGTCACCATCGGTAGTGGCATTCATCAGGTTCACCAGTGCTCCGTCGCGATCCGCGGCAAGCAGCGGATCCCATTGACGTCCCCACACGACCTTGATCACATTCCAGCCGGCACCTCGGAACAGTGACTCAAGCTCCTGGATGATCTTCCCGTTGCCGCGGACGGGGCCATCCAGACGCTGGAGATTGCAGTTCACCACGAAGACGAGGTTGTCCAGCTCCTCGCGAGCCGCCAAGCCCAATGCGCCTACGGCATCGACCTCGTCAGTTTCCCCATCGCCCAGGAATGCCCAGACCTTTTGCTGAGAGGCATCCGTGATGCCTCGATGGGTGATGTACTTATTGAAGCGAGCCTGGTAGATGGCGTTGAGCGGTCCAATGCCCATCGAGACGGTCGGGAACTGCCAGAAATCAGGCATGAGCCTCGGGTGCGGGTACGAAGGCAGCCCGCCACCGGGGTGGGAGACCTCCTGCCGGAATCCATCCAGCTGATGCTCGGTCAGTCGTCCTTCGAGGAAGGCGCGGGCGTAGATACCCGGTGAAGCGTGACCTTGGAAGAACACTTGATCACCGCCGGTTGGGTGGTCCGGGCCGCGGAAGAAGTGATTGAAGCCCACCTCATAGAGCGAGGCACTTGATGCGTAGGACGAGATGTGGCCGCCCACGCCGATGCCCGGCCGCTGGGCGCGGTGCACCATGATCGCGGCATTCCAGCGGATGATCTGCCGAATGCGGTGCTCAATTTCCTCGTCGCCAGGAAACCACGGCTCCTGCTCAGGCGGGATCGTGTTGATGTAATCGGTGCCGCGGAGGCTAGGTACCCCGACGTTTCGCTCATTCGCTCGTCGCAAGAGCGACAGCATGATGTACCGCGCGCGATAATTTCCTTCGCGCTCCACAAGTTGGTCGAAGGATTCAATCCACTCATTGGTCTCGTCGGGATCGACGTCCACGTATTGGGTGGGCAGACCACCGGAAATCAGCGGCGAACGCTCTGGTGCGGGGGCCACGGTGCTCCCTTGCGGTTGGGCCTGCGGTCCGGGGTGGCCGGGGTGCAGGCGTCGTGATTGGGGTTACCAGGTCCCATCCTTGCCTATGGGGCCTGTGCCAGCGACGACCGGTGCGGGAATTTCATCGGCAAATTCGGCCTGGTCACTTGCACTGAGCGGTCATGTGCAGTGGACTACCCGTGATGACGGGTACGTTGCCCGCCTGGGGCGACCTCGCTCCCTGCAGACAGGAGTTCCGCGTGACCGCCGCAGGCGATCTGGACGAGGCATTGACAAGAGCCCGGCAACTCGGCTTGGACGCCGGCATCACGGTCCAGGAGATCGGCAACGACCAGGACTGCGACCAGGGTCTGCGAGCAGGCATCGAAGCGGTCATCGGAGCGCCAATGGTCGATGAGGACTTCGACGATGTCGTCGATGTCGTGGTGATGTGGTGGCGTGAGGATGACGGCGACCTCGTTGACGCGCTGGTTGATGCGCTGGGTCTCCTGGCCGATCACGGCGTTGTGTGGCTGTTGACCCCCAAGCCCGGTCGCGAAGGGCATGTTGAGGCCGAAGACATTTCTGACGCGGCTCCCACGGCAGGTTTGCAGCAAACAAGCTCCGTCAGTGCCGGAGCAAATTGGCAGGGAACGCGTCTGGTCGCACCGCGAGCCAAGCGGTAGCCATCATGCACCGTGGACGAGCTCTCGTTCGCTGAGTCGGCAGGGGAGTGTGATGGGGCACGACCATGGGTCCCATGCCAGCTTTGGGGCACCGCAACGACTGCTGATCGTGCTGCTCATTACGAGTTCGATTCTGCTGGCCGAGATCGTCGGGGCTGTTGTGTCTTCCAGCCTGTCGCTGCTCGCAGATGCCGGGCACATGCTTGCCGATGTCGCCGGCCTGGTGCTGGCGCTGATTGCCGCACGCCTGGCTGCGCGACCACGCTCAGATCGACGTACGTGGGGGATGCTTCGGGCCGAAGTAGTCGCGGCGTCCCTGCAAGCGGGATTGCTCACTGCAGCGTCCGTGGTGATCGTGGTGCTGGCCGTTCGCCGGCTGTTCGCGGGCGCAGACGTGCACTGGCAGACCATGCTGTGGTTTTCGCTGTTGGCATTGCTGGGGAATGCAGTTGCCCTCTGGGTGCTGGTAGCCGTTCGATCAGAGAACCTCAACCTCAGGGCCGCATTCCTAGAAGTGCTCAACGACGCACTGGGCGCGATGGCGGTCCTGATCGCGGCGATCGTAGTGGCACTTTCGGGCTGGGATCGAGCAGATGCCGTTGCGTCGATTGCCATCGCGGTGATGATCGTTCCCCGGGCATTGAAGGTCCTTCGTGAGTCGATCAGCATTCTGCTGGAGTCCGCGCCACCGGGCCTTGATCTCATCGCGGTGCGTGAGCATCTGCGCGACGTTCCCGGGGTGATCGGCATCCACGACCTGCACGTCAGCCGTGTTTCGAGCACCTTGCCTGTGCTGACGGCTCATGTGTGCGTGGACAGCGCCAGATTCCAGGACGGGTCCCTGCCAGGGCTGCTTGATGCGATGCAGCAGTGCCTCGCCGAGCACTTCGATATCCGGCACTCCACCGTGCAATTCGAACCGCCGGGCCACGAGGAGCACGAGGACACCGAACACCACTAGGTGGTCGGCTTCTTGGTCGTCCGCGGGACGTGAGTGGGCCCAGCCGGACTCGAACCGACGACATCCTCCTTGTAAGGGAGGCGCTCTACCAACTGAGCTATGGGCCCGTGCGCAGGGTAGCGAGGCGCTGGTTCGGGCGTGACTATGGGTAGCCTGCAGTCATGGCAGCCACAGTCGCGGACGTGATCGCGATCCTGGAGAGTGCCTGGCCGCCGGAACTGGCCGAGGATTGGGACGCCGTAGGCCTGAGCGTGGGAGCTCCCGGTTCGCAGGTGACGACCGCGTTGCTCGCAATCGACCCAATCATGGAAGTTGTCGAGCAGGCGACTGCCATCGGCGCCCAAATGATCGTGACGCATCATCCACTTCTGCTCCACGGAGTGCACTCGGTCGCTGCGGATACCACAAAGGGACGTGTCATTCACGCCTGCATCGAACGAGGCATTTCGCTCTTTTGCGCGCACACCAATGCCGATCATGGACGCAACGGTGTCAGCGATGAGCTGGCACGCATCCTGGGAGTCAGTGATACCCGACCCATGGTGGCCCTTGGCGATTTCCCAGCGTACGGAACCGGACGAATCGGACGACTGAGTATGCCGACGACGCTGCAGGATTTCGCTGACCGAGTCGCACAAGTCCTGCCAGCGACATCGCACGGCATTCGAGTCGCCGGAGACCTGCAGGCACCGGTGCAGGTGGTTGCAGTGTGCGGGGGCGCAGGTGACGCCTTCTTGTCCCAGGCACAAGTGGCTGATGTCTACGTGACCTCGGACCTGCGTCACCATCGGGCTCAAGATCACCTGCAGCAATCACGGTGTGCCCTGGTTGACATACCGCATTGGTCCGGGGAATGGCCGTGGCTGGCCAATGTCGCATCGGTGTTGAACGATACGGTGACGACGGTTATCTCGCAGATACCAACTGATCCCTGGGCGGCACACGTCGCCCAGCAACGAGGGAGTCGACCGTGAAGGCGCAACCGCAAGACCAATGGCGCCTGCTCGACCTGCAGGCAACTGACACTCACCTCGCGCAGATTGCCCATCGACGTGCGACCCTGGAATCGGCTGCTCAACTGGCACAGGCGCAATCTGTCGCTCGGCGCCTTGCCGACGAGCTTGTGGCTGCGCAGATCATTGCGGAGGACTTAGGCGCTGAACAGCAGCGAGCCGATGGCGATGTCGAGCAGGTGCGCGCCCGAGCACGGCATGATGAGCATCTTCTGGACTCCGGCGAGATCAGCGATCCCAAGCAGTTGCAGAACCTTCAGCATGAATTGCAGTCCCTGGCTCGCCGTCAAAGCGAGCTCGAGGATGTCGAGCTGGAAATTATGGAACGGGTCGAGGGTGCGCAGGCGGCAGTGAGGCACCTGCAAGCCGCTTCAGCGGAAGCGCAGGCGCAAGTCGCGGCGCTCACGACCGTGGTTGATGCTGAAGTAGCCGCACTTGAATCTGAGCGACACAGCACGCAAGCCGATCGAGGCGATATTTGCGCGTCCATCCCGGCTGACTTGCTGGCTCTGTACGACAAGATTCGCAGCGACGCCGGAAGCATCGGGGCTGCCAAGCTGTATCGAGGCCGATGCGAGGGCTGTCGCTTGGAGCTTCCTCCGAATGAGATTCAGATGATTCGGCAGGCCGCCGTTGACGAGGTCATTCGCTGCGAGGAATGCCGCTGCATTCTCGTGCGCACGGCAGAATCTGGACTGTAATTCCGTGGCCCGGTACCTCATTGTTGAAGCCGATGGCGGATCACGTGGGAATCCGGGTCCTGCTGCGTACGGCACGATCGTGCGCGACGGCATAACCGGCCTGGAATTGATAGCCGCGGGCCAGTACCTGGGGGAGGTCACCAACAATGTCGCGGAGTACCAGGGAACGATCGCCGGCCTGACTTGGGCCAAGGAACTTGATCCCAACGCCGAGGTCGAGGTTCGCCTGGACTCAAAGTTGGTCGTCGAGCAAATGTCAGGTCGATGGAAAATCAAGCACGCTGATATGCGCTCCCTTGCCCTCAGGGCGCGCGCGATCTTTCCCGATGCACAAGTTCGGTATGTCTGGGTGCCCCGTGAGCGCAATGCTGCCGCAGACGCTGTGGTGAACGAGGTCCTGGACGCCGTCATGTTGGGACGGGACGGTGCGGTCCTTCGACGAAACGCAATCGTGGATTCAGGAGCGGTGGAACACCTGGCATCGATGGACGTTGTTGGTGCGGCCGCAGAACACCCCGCCCACCCGGTCACCAGACTCGCCGGATGGAATCCAGAGGTGGGATCGCCTACGACATTGGTCGCAGTGCGCCATGGCGCCACCGCGTACAGCATTGAAAAGCGCTTCTCCGGACTTGGGGGCGCTGACATGCCGCTCAACGAGCTCGGCATTGCACAGGCTCATGCTGTGGCCAAGGAACTTGTCGCCAGAGGAGGTGCCGACGTCTTGGTGAGCTCGCCGTTGCTGCGTACGCGGCAAACCTCTGCAATCATCGGCGAGGCAATTCAGCGTCCGGTGGAAATCATCGACGATTTTGCCGAATGCTCGTTCGGGCAGTGGGACGGACTGACTTTCGACCAAGTGCAGCAACAGTGGCCCGACGAACTGTCTGCGTGGCTGAACTCCGCGCGGGTGGCTCCTCCTAGCGGGGAGTCATTCGATCAAATCAACGATCGGGTGAACCGGGCTCGCGAATGGGTCATCGCTCGCCACGGGGGCAAGCGCGTCATCGTGGTGGCCCACGTCACCCCCATCAAGCTGATGGTGACTCACACCATTGCCGCTCCGCTTACCAGCCTGTTCCGCATGGAGCTTTCACCATGCTCCATCACCACGCTGACGTGGTTCGCCGATGGCAATGCATCGGTCTTTGGTTTCTCTGAATCCGCGCACATCCGCGACCTGCACGTCCCGGGAGTGTAGCGACTTACACGTGGTCCACAATGACGTCCAGTCGTGCCGGGCCTTTGGTCGACTCGTGCAATTCGCAGGCGTACCCACCTCGCTCAAGGCGCGCGAGCAGTCCATCGACGGTCTTGGGTAGGGCAGTGGCGGAGGCCAGCAATCTGACAATGCGCCCCTTCGTGGCCTTGTTGTGATGAGACACAACCGAGCGCTTTCCGTTCGCCTCCACCAGGATGCGCATGGTCATAGCCCGCTCCCATGCTGGTTGAGGAATCGGGCCGAGATTGACATACGCCTGAGAACGCATGTCCACGATCGGACCGTCCTGCTTGTCCAGGATGGCGGCAACCTGCGGGGCCCACAGTCGGCTCAACGATCCGAGGTCGGGGAGCGTTGCAGTCCCACTCAGGCGGTATGCGCAGATCAGGTCATCTGGTCGAATCAGACCGAAAAGTGCAGAACTGATGGCAGTCATGGCATTGAGGCGCTTTCTGGCCGACTGGGTCAGGGTCGACGCACTCAGCGCGTCGTACAGCACGCCTGTATAGACCTCAACAGCAGGCGCACACCTCGCTCGATCCAGTTCGGCATTCGACGAGATAAGCACGTCCTGCGTGGGCCCCAAGTCCAAGACGCGGCGAGCCTTGGTCGGGTGCGAGCGGCACAGATCCTGCAGTGACTGCTGCACTTGCCGGCGAGTGGCATTCAATTCCGGGAAGGACAACTTGGTATGTCGAAGCACAGGCCCAGAAGCGGCAGGGGTCTTGCCCTCACTCGGCGGCAGTAGGAACAGCACTGCAGAACGGTAGCCGATCCCTACCATGGCTGCTCGGCAGCAAATGGCATGCTGGTTGTCATGGCGTTACGCGGAACGGTCTGGGTGCTGTCAGGCACGCTGATGTTCGGCGCTGGCCTCGCGGGCTGCGCCAGTAGCCCTGCTGCACAAGGTCCGTGCACAAAACCGGAATTCACTGAGACCCTCACGTCGATCGTTGCGCAGTCATCGATCTCGCTCACGTCCATTGACTCGGTCCAGTGTTCGGATGGCTGGGCGGTGGTGATGGCCACGCTGCAGGGGGGCAGTCACTCGGGTGTCTCGCAGCCGATGATTTTCCAATGGAGTGATCAGACATGGGTGCTGAAGACTCCCGAAACAGTGTGCGGGACCGTTGTCGCCGGACAGGGCAGACCTGGCGATGCGATCGTGCCCGAATCGATGTGGTCGGCCGCCTGTTCCCAGATGAGTGCGACCTAGCACTGGTTGCCGCAGGCGGGGTCTTGGGCGTACTGTGCACTTGGACGAGTCGACCGGGTGATCGCGGCATGAGAATGTCGAGGAAAGTCCGGCCTCCACACGGCAAGGTGGTGGGTAATGCCCACCCGGGGTGACCCGCGGGACAGTGCCACAGAAAACAGACCGCCAGTAGCAATACCGGTAAGGGTGAAACGGTGGTGTAAGAGACCACCAGCGCCATGGGTGACCATGGCGGCTCGGTAAACCCCACCTGGAGCAAGGTCAAGAGGGCTGGTTCGCCAGCCTGTGCGAATGAGTTGCCCGCTCAACATTCGCAGGTAGACCGCATCAGGCTGCTGGTAACAGCAGTCGCAGATGGATGATCACCGATCGGCCTCGGCCGGTCACAGAAGCCGGCTTACAGGTCGACTCGTCCCCAACCTCCGGAAAGTCGCGCAGGAGCCATAGGCTGACCGCATGCGCTTTGTGGCGGCTGCGTTTGTTGCCATCCCTACGTTGCTCCTTGCCGTTGGAGCGGTAACCGGCAAAGTCAAGGCCACCTCATGCTGCTCGACTTCGCATTGGAATCCGGGCCAAGGCCCAGGGTCGGCGGATTAGCGAACTTCCTCACCGAGCTGTTCGACCAACTTGGCGGAGAGCTTGCCAAGGGTGGCGAACTCCTGGGGAGTTAGTGCGTCTACAAGCCGCATTCGGACACTTTCCACATGCGACGGTGCGGTCTCGACCAAGACCTGCCAACCCTTCTTCGTGAGCACCGCGAAGTATCCGCGCTTGTCATCGGAGCAGGACTCTCGGGAGACCAAACCGGCTTTTTCCATTCGGTCGATTTGGTGACTCAGCCGCGAGCGGGAGGCAAGGGTAACCTCGGCCAATTCACTCATGCGGAGCCGACGGTCGTGGGTCTCGGACAGGCGGACAAGAATCTCGTAGTCGGGCATGGTCAAGCCATGGGTGACTTGAAGGTCACGTGTGAGTGCGTCCACGACCAGCGTGTTTGCAGCGATCCAGGCACGCCAAGCCTGCTGCTGATCTTCGTCAAGCCACCTGGTCATGAAGACAGCCTACCGTAATTAGTTGAATATCGAACTTCTTCTAGGCTGCAGACGGCAGCGTCAGAATCTCCGCTCCGGATTCGGTGACCAGCAACGTGTGTTCAAACTGCGCGGTGCGCCGACGATCAGCCGTGAGAACCGTCCACTTGTCCGCCCACATCTCGTATTCATGGGTGCCCAGAGTGATCATGGGCTCAATGGTGAAGGTCATTCCGGTCTCGATCACCGTGTCAAAGCGCGAGTCGTCGTAATGCGGGATGACCAAACCAGTGTGAAAGGCGGTGCCGATTCCGTGGCCGGTGAAATCCCGGACCACCCCGTAGCCGAATCTGCGCGCATAGCTTTCGATAACTCGTCCGATGACCGAAATGGTCCGGCCAGGCGCCACGGCCTTGACACCACGCATCGTTGCCTCGTGCGTCCGTTCCACCAGGAGTCGATCCTCCTCGGTGACCTCCCCAACACAGAAGGTGGCATTGGTGTCCCCATGCACCCCGTTGATGAATGCGGTGATATCCACGTTGCAGATGTCACCGTCCATCAGCACGGTCGAATCGGGAATTCCGTGACAGATCACCTCATTGAGTGAGGTACACAGGCTCTTGGGAAATCCCCGGTAGCCCAGCGTTGATGGATATGCCCCCATGTCACACAGGAATTCATGTCCAATTCGATCGAGTTCGTCGGTCGTTGTTCCGGGCACGCAGGCTGCACCGACCACGGCCAGGGCATCAGCCGCGATCCTTCCGGCGATTCGCATTGCCGCGATCGTGTCCTCGTCTTTGACCTCAGGGCCTCCATACGGACGTGGCGCCGGACGATCGACGTACTCCGGCCGCGCTATTCCAGCGGGCACCGAGCGGCGAGGACCGACGAGGCCCGGGGTCAGTGCGGTGGTTCGACGCGGAAGTGGGGACGAGTTGCCGGAGGCCATGGGAGGGAGTCTAGGTTGTGAATCGAACCTCGTCGAAGTGAAAGGGTGCGCATGGACTGGTACTACTGCCTGCATCACCAGCAGGTTGAACAAGAAGATGGATGCCCAAACGCAGAGCGGATGGGCCCGTACGC
This sequence comes from uncultured Actinomycetes bacterium, assembly GCA_903832025.1. Classification (GTDB taxonomy): domain Bacteria; phylum Actinomycetota; class Actinomycetes; order S36-B12; family S36-B12; genus CAIKZY01. The sequence goes on along the minus strand of CAIKZY010000136.1, from coordinate 223 downwards.
AACAGAGACAGAGGCGGCAAATGCGCTGGCAACTGCCGCTGTGCGGAATGATGCGTATGACAGTGACGACGACTGAACTTTCAGAACGCACGATAAAGGCCTCGCACCATGTCGGTGCGAGGCCTTTATCGTCAGGGCGAAAGGCCCTCGGAAGTTCCTAGCGCTTAGCTGCTGCCTTGCGAGGAGCTGCCTTGCGAGGAGCTGCCTTGCGAGGAGCTGCCTT
>CAIKZY010000135.1 GCA_903832025.1 uncultured Actinomycetes bacterium | reverse complement strand
ATGGTGTTGACGAGAAAGTCCCAATGGAGGGTCTGCAGTTTGGTGTTCGTGTCCTCGATCGGTTCTTGCGACAGGTCTAGCAAGACCAGGTTCAGCAATGCCGGCGGCTATGCCGTTCGTTGGACGCGGTACACCTTGCGTCGGAGCCACACGGTTCGTTTTCCGGAGCGGTCGATGACGACGCGGTGCAACTCCCATCGGCCGGTGTCGGCCATGCCGGTCAGCACCTGGCGAGCACCCTCGCGCGACGAGCCGCGGGGGAACGCCATCTCCTTGAATTCCCAGATCGGGGCAGAAGAGTCCATCGTCAACGCCGCTGTGCCCAGCCGGCCTCGGGATACCCCATTGGCGGAGCAGAAACGTCATCCAAGGCGATCAAGATCTCCTCGGGCAGCTCGAGCTCCTCGGCAGCCAGCGCAGCGACCAATTGCTGCGTGGTCCGCGGGCCCAAGATCGGTGCAACCACGCCAGGACGATCGCGCAGCCAAGCAATGGATACTTCTGTGGGCGAGGCCCCCAGGCCTTCCGCCGCGGTTGCCACAGCATCAACAATGCGGCGACACCGGTCGTCGAGGTAAATCTGAATCCAGCCGGCAGTCTCCACGTTTGAGCCGCGAGAGTCCGCTGGGGTTGCATGCCGGTACTTGCCGGTCAGCACACCACGGCCAAGGGGACTCCAGGGCAAGATACCCAGGCCCAGCGACTGGGCGGCCGGCACGATTTCGCGCTCGATGCCGCGCTCGAGGAGTGAGTACTCCATTTGCGTGGTGACTAATGGCGCTCTACCGGGCACTGCGCGCTGCCAGGTAGCTGCGCGAGCGGTCTGCCATCCGGAGTAGTTCGAAATCCCTGCGTAGCGCACCTTGCCGGAGGAAACAGCTTCGTCCACGGCGGCCAATGTCTCGTCCATGGGGGTCCGCGGATCCCAGGCGTGCAATTGCCACAGATCGATGGTGTCTGTTCGTAACCGTCGCAGGGAAGCTTCAAGAGCCCGAAGCAAGTGCAGACGTGAGGCATCGAATCGGCGCTCCGGATTGGACCGGGAAACTGCCTTGGTCGCCAGCACGATCTCATCGCGAATACCGAATTCTGCGATGAGCTCGCCCAGCATGGATTCCGAGCCTCCATCGCCGTAGACATCGGCGGTATCGATCAGGGTGCCGCCGGCGTCGGTGAAGGCAGCGAGCTGATCGCGAGCCTCATACTCGTCAGTGCCTCGAGCCCACGTCATCGTTCCCAGGGCAAGTCGTCCCACCCAGATCCCTGATCGTCCCAGTGGCCGTTGCTGCATGCATACGACCGTACCTTCCATTGCTGAAGAGGTCGATGAGGCACGCGGTGAGCACGGCTGGGGGCTTGCGTGACCGGCTGCCTAGACTGACGGTCATGAAACTGGGTCTAACGCTGGGCTACTGGGCAGCCGGGAACGATGCCAGCAGTATTGACCTGGCATTGCTGGCCGATGAACTGGACTATTCGGTGGTTTGGGCGGCCGAGGCGTATGGATCTGACGCCGTGACGGTACTGAGCTGGATTGGAGCCAGGACTTCACGCATCGATGTGGGATCAGCAGTTCTGCAAATCCCCGCGCGCACTCCTGCGAATGTGGCGATGACCGCGGCAACCTTGGACGTGCTCACACACGGTCGGTTTCGGCTCGGGCTTGGAGTGTCCGGACCTCAGGTCTCCGAGGGCTGGCACGGTGTGCGATTCGATCATCCGCTTGGGCGCACGAGGGAGTATGTCGAGATCGTCAGGATGGCACTGGAGCGCAAGAAGGTGTCGATCGCCGGTGAATTCTTCACGCTGCCCCTGCCGGATGGACCGGGCAAGGCTCTTGCGATGACGATCGGACCGGTGCAGCAGCCAGTGCCGATCTACTTAGCGGCTATCGGTCCAAAGAACCTTGAATTGTGCGGTGAGATCGCTGACGGCTGGCACGCGATCTTCTTCTCGCCAGAGCACGGTGCCGAGTCGGTATCCCACATTCGTGCGGGCCGGGAAAAGTCGGGCCGCTCCCTGCTCGGCTTCGACATAGTGCCTTCCGTCCCGGTCGTGATCAATGACGACATACAGGCTGCTGCCGATGCTCTTCGTGCCAATGCGGCGTTGTATATCGGCGGCATGGGATCGCGCGAGAAGAACTTCTACAACCAACTTGCGGTTCGCATGGGGTTTGACCAAGCAGCAGCACAGGTGCAGGACCTGTTCCTGTCCGGCCAATATCGCGAAGCCGCTGCCGCGGTGCCCTTCGACTTCATCGACCAGACCGCGCTGATCGGACCAGTCGACCGGATCACCGATCGACTGCACCGGTACGCCGAAGCCGGCGTGACCACCTTGGCAATTGCTCCCACTGCCGAGCATCTAGACCAGCGCAAGGACATCGTCCGCCAGATGAACACCGCCGTACTGGCAGCCGGGCTGGCTGGCTAGATATGACAACGTGCGAGAGGCTAGAGCCATGACCACGGTGCTGTTGATTCGACACGGTCGGACCAAGGCCAATGCCGATGGCATTCTGGCTGGCTGGAAACCAGGGGTCCTGCTGGATGCCGTGGGCAGGAAGCAAGCCGCTGCAATGGCCGAGCGCCTGGAAGGGGTTCGCATTCCTCGCATCGTGTCCTCACCGCTTGAGCGAACCATGGCCACCGCTGATGCCATCGCGGCATTTCAGCGCAGGAAGCCACTCATGGACATCGATGATCGATTCGGTGAGGCGCATTACGGCGATTGGACCGGCAAACCGTTGAAGGACCTTGCTGCCGAACCCATGTGGAAGGTCGTGCAGTCTCACCCCAGCGCCGCTGTCTTTCCCGGTGCCGACGGGGAGTCTATGGCTGCCATGTCCCACCGCGCGGTGAGCGCGATCCGTGAGTGGAATGACATGGTAGGCCCAGAGGGCATGTATGCCGTTGTCAGCCACGGTGATGTGATCAAGGCAATCTTGGCTGACGCATTGGGCATGCACCTGGACGCATTCCAGCGCATTCGCGTGGATCCGTGCTCGTTGAGCATTATCCAGTACACCAGTCATCGACCATTTGTCGTGCGGAGTAACGATTCCACCACCGAATTGTCCAAGTTGCTGGCACCGAGTAAGCCAAAGCACGTGCCCAGTGGGGATGCAGCAGTTGGTGGAGGTGCCGGATGAACCGTCAGGTCTTCGAATTCAAGGTGCCTCAGCGATTCGTGACCGGCACGGTCGGCATGCCAGGGGAGCGCACCTTCTTTCTCCAGGCGAGGTCTGGGTCGCAGCTGACCTCCGTTATCGCGGAGAAGCAACAGATTGCCGTCCTCGCAGAGCGCATCGATCAGCTTCTGGACGAAGTCATCAGGCTCAGCGAGCATGGACTGGATATCCCAGCCTCGGGCGTGGATGCCCTTGCGGATACCGGGCCGTTGGATGTCCCTATCTCCGAAGAGTTTCGTGTGGGTGCAATGGCTCTGGGCTGGGATGACACGGACTCATTGGTCGTAGTCGAGGCCCATGCCGTCGACGAGGAAAGCGATGAGGTGCCCGAACTGGCTGAGGATGACCCCGATGCCCCGGACACCCTGCGCGTGTGGCTCACGCCGGTACAGGCACGCTCATTTGCCGTCCGTGCGCGAGCGGTGGTCTCTGCTGGCCGGGCTCCCTGCCCATTTTGCAGCCAGCCGCTGGATCCCGAAGGCCATGTATGCCCCCGCGCAAACGGGTACCGGCGCCGGGCATGAGTCGCCTTCCGCCAGAACCAGACCTCCTGGCGGCACTTGCCACCGCTGACCTGGAGATTGAAGGGCGACTTCGTGGCGCTTCCAATGCCACGCTTCGCTGCACCCTCGATGTGGCCGGTGAAAAAGTTCGATGCGTGTACAAGCCGGTCGCCGGAGAGCGGCCGCTGTGGGACTTTGCCGAAGGAACGTTATCGAACCGCGAGTTGGCAACTGCGGCTGTTGATCGACTCCTGGGTTGGCATCTCGTCCCGCCTACGGTCTGGCGCACTGATGGTCCGGCAGGGCCAGGCATGTGCCAATTGTGGATCGAGGAGTCCGAACACGGGCAGGCCGTGGTGGACGTCGTTCGTCCGGATCAAGTTCCCGAGCACTGGCATGTGGTCCTGCACGCCGAAGATGAAGGTGGTCGCCCTGTAGCGCTGGTGCATGCCGATGATGCACAGTTGCATGCGATCGCTGTCCTTGATGCCCTGGTCAACAATGCAGACCGCAAGGCCGGACATATCTTGTCCGATGGGAATCGACTCTGGGCGATTGATCATGGCGTCACGTTCAACGCCGATGACAAGCTGCGCACAGTGCTCTGGGGCTGGGCGGGTCACCCGATCGCAGAGCCGTTGCTCAGTGATCTTGGCCGCGTTGAACCTGACATTGCTGAGGCAATGGCACCGTGGCTGACAGCGGAGGAAATCACGATCACCCAGGCACGCATCGCCACGCTGGCCCACGAGGGATCGCTGCCACTGCCGAATGAGCGATGGCCGTCAATTCCCTGGCCGGTCTTTTGACGGAATGTTCGGAAGTGCCGCCGGCCACGCGATGGTCCATCGTCTGGCCGAGCCATGTGTGGTCGACGGAAGCCGGGTCGGCGGACAAGTAGGCTGGTGACGTGGAGTCATGGAGCGTTGCGCGGCCGGTCGCCCTACCCGGCAAAGGTGATCCCCTGTGCCTTTTCGATACCTCATCGCAGGCGATTCGGCCGACGCAACCACAGGGAACTGCGCGCATGTACGTCTGCGGGATTACCCCATATGACGCAACCCATATGGGTCACGCGGCCACCTATGTGGCCTTTGACATGGTCAACAGGGCCTGGCGCGATCAGGGCCTGGACGTGGACTATGTCCAGAATGTGACTGATATCGATGATCCGCTGCTTGAGCGGGCGGTGGCCACCGGTCAGGACTGGCGCGAGGTCGCCCTGAACCAGACCGATCTGTTTCGCGACGACATGGCT
>CAIKZY010000134.1 GCA_903832025.1 uncultured Actinomycetes bacterium | reverse complement strand
GCTCACCTTGTACGACAATGTCGACCCAAAGACCGGTGAACGCTGCTGGGGAGATTTGTGCCGTGGCCCGCACGTACCCGACACCCGATACATCCCCAGCAATGCGGTGAAACTCATGCGCACTGCGGCCGCCTATTGGCTCGGTGATCAGAAGAATGAGCAACTGCAGCGTGTCTATGGCACGGCATGGCCGACCAAAGATGAGTTGAAGGCGTACCTCACCTTTCTGGAGGAGGCTGAGCGCCGGGATCATCGTCGGCTGGGCGCCGAACTTGATCTGTTCAGTTTCCCGGAACAGATCGGATCAGGGCTCGCGGTCTTCCATCCCAAGGGTGGAGTCGTTCGCCGCGTGATGGAGGACTATTCCCGCATTAGGCACGAGCAGGCTGGTTACCAATTCGTCAACACACCGCACATCACCAAATCACAACTGTTCGAGCAGTCTCAGCACCTGAATTGGTATGCGGAGGGCATGTATCCGCCGATGCACCTGGATGCTGAGTACGACGCCGAGGGAAATATTCGTAAGCAAGGCGCGGACTACTACCTCAAGCCGATGAATTGCCCGATGCATAACCTGATCTTTGACGCGCGTGGTCGGTCATACCGGGAGTTGCCCTTGCGCTTGTTCGAGTTCGGAACGGTGTATCGGTATGAGAAGTCAGGAGTAGTTCAGGGCCTGACGCGTGCTCGTGGATTCACGCAGGATGATGCCCACATTTACTGCACGAAGGAGCAGATGCCGGCTGAGCTGGATTCGTTGCTCTCGTTCGTTCTGGACCTGCTGCGCGACTATGGCCTGAACGACTTCTACCTGGAACTGTCGACCCGAGACCCGGCCAAGTCCGTGGGGACGGACCAGGAGTGGGAGGAGGCTACGGAGACGTTGCGCAGAGCGGCGGTAGCCCAAAATCTGGAACTGGTTCTGGATGACGGTGGAGCGGCGTTCTACGGTCCAAAGATTTCAGTGCAGGCTAAGGATGCGATCGGTCGGACGTGGCAGATGTCCACCATTCAAGTGGATTTTCAACTCCCGCAACTTTTCGATCTGCAATTCCAGAGTGCGGAAGGTACCCGGGAACGGCCGATCATGATTCACCGCGCGCTATTTGGCTCGATTGAGCGATTCTTTGCCGTCCTGCTCGAGCACTATGCCGGTGCGTTCCCACCCTGGCTGGCACCGGTGCAGGTGGTGTGCATCCCGATCACCAGCGATCATGAGGACTACTTGCATCAGGTGGCAGCAAGACTTCGCAGGCACGGCGTTCGTGTTGAGGTTGACACCAGTGATGACCGGATGCAGAAGAAGATCCGAACCGCCCAGCGAATGAAGATCCCGTTTATGTTGATTGCCGGTGATGAAGATGTGGCGGCGGGGGCAGTGTCATTTCGCTATCGCGATGGTCGTCAAGACAACGGGATCAACATCGAACAAGCAGTTTTGATGATCACTCAGGCGATCGTCGCTCACGAACAGGTGTGAGTGTGAGCCAGGAGTGGGATCGGCTGTGGACCCCGCATCGTCTTGCCTATCTGCAAGGGGAAAGTCGACCTGAGCACGACGGAAGCGATGGATGTCCTTTCTGCCTGATCCCTGCTCGAACTGACGAACAAGGCTTGATCGTCCGTCGTGGCGAGCTGGTCTATGCGGTACTCAATCTGTATCCCTATAACTCCGGGCATCTACTCGTGTGTCCGTACCGGCATGTCGCGGACTATCCCATGCTCACGACCGGGGAAGTGGCCGAGCTGGGCTTGATGACTCAGCAGGCGATGACTGCCCTGCGCAGTGCCAGTGGTGCACATGGGTTCAACATCGGCATGAATCAAGGCTCGGTGGCTGGAGCCGGAATTGCAGGCCATTTGCATCAGCACGTTGTACCGCGTTGGGGTGGAGACACCAACTTCCTGCCGGTCATAGGCGCAACGAAGACCATGCCACAGCTTTTAGCGGATACGCGAAGCCTGCTGGCGCAGCATTGGCCGGGATCAGCACACGCGTAATTGCCCGTCTGTCAGCGGGCCGTTTGTGTGCTCAGGAGCAGATCGAGGCGATTGCCTGAGCAACAAGCTCGGACCCGCTCCAGTGGCCAGGTTCATCATAAACAGCGAACAATGGGAAGCTCCTTCCCTCGCGCACTTGCTGCGTGAATTCGTGAGCCCATTCATGGCCTTGAATCGGCAGGTCTGCTGTGAAACGAGTGAAGAAGGAATCGTCGTCGCTGTCAACAGCGATGTCCTCATGGAGAGCGTGCATGACATCCATGACGGCTGCCAGATGATCGGCGTCGGCGTCGGAAACCATCGTTGTTCCCGAACTGGCGTCGATGACCTGGGCTGTCAGTAGGTCGAGTGCACCCGCGACGTGTTCCTGCTCGTCCAGAAGTGGCAGGAAACGAAGCGTGCATTCCTCATCAAGGGCCCGCTTGCAGATGGCGGTCATCTCCACCACGTCAATTGGGGCCTGGTCACTGTCGAAGACCACGATCAACTTCGGTGTGGAAGGAGGAATTGCCGACCATTGCTCCTGGAGCTCGGCACTTACGCCGCGGTGACACGACAGGCTGAAAATCACGATGCCCAACGTGTCGATGTCGGGTGGAGCTGGGTGCGGATGTGGAAGCGGTTGGGCATCGATCGTGGGGGCAAGCACAGCCAGCGCTCGGTGCACAAGCGGCTGATCGTCGCTGTGGACCCAGACGGTATTGAGGAAACTGCTCACATGACAAGCATGTCAGAGGTGGATTTGACCCCGGACACCGCAAATCCAGCCGTGGACAGCCATTGGGAGCCACCCCCCACCGATAGCATCATGGCAAGCGCACAGAAAGGTCGGCCTTGCTCAATAATCCCGCGGCTCGCAAGGTAACCACCGCTGTGTTGGAGCCGACCGCTCGCGGCCTGTTGGCCATGCATGTGTCTGCGGATGTGGTGACGGTCTTTGCCACCATCGGCGTGGTCATCACCGCGCTCGTGGCCTTCCCCAATGGTCATTTCGTTGTGGGTGTCGTAATTATCGCGGTGCTTGCGTTGGGAGATCTGCTTGACGGAACCATGGCACGCATCGCCGGCACGTGTGGGCCGTGGGGAAATTTCCTGGATGCTTCCATGGATCGAATTGCGGATGGGGCAATTTTGTCCGGTGTGGTGCTGTGGGCGGTGAATGGTCGTCAGACTGGTTTGGCAGCGGCTGGATTGCTGGTGCTCGTGATGTCTCAGGTGACCAGTTACACCAAGGCACGTGCGGAGGCGGTCGGTGCAACCGCCAATGTCGGAATCGCGGAGCGTGCTGAACGGCTCATTGTCGTTCTGGTAGCGCTGTTTATCACCGGTTTCGGAGTGCCATTCATTCTGCCGGTTGCCTTGTGGACGCTTGGAGCTCTTGGCGTGGTGACAGTTATTCAACGCATCATCGCTGTCCGGCGGCAGTTGAAGCGGTGAACAGCACCATCTCAGAACACGTCAGTAGCGTGGGATTCTCCGCGGCATGGCGGGTGGTTCGCGCTGTTCCTGATCGGGCTGGTGCAAGGGCCTTCGACAAGATCGCTGATCGAACCGCACGAAAGAACGGTCAATCCGTCCAGCAACTGCAAGCCAACTTAGCCCGAGTTAGGCCAGAACTCGGGCAGGAGGAACTCCGCAACTTGGTTCGCTTGGGGATGCGAAGCTACCTGCGATACTGGCACGAGGCTTTCATGCTGCCAAGCCGCTCGCACGACGACATTCGAGCGGGGTTTCGCCTGGCGAATGAGCACCTGCTGGACGCCGCCATGAACAGCGGCACTGGAGCGATCATGGTGCCTGGCCACATGGCGAATTGGGATCTGGCCGGCGCCTGGTCCGCGCTGCGATACGGCAAACTCACCACTGTGGCCGAGCGCCTGAAGCCGCACTCCCTGTATGACCAGTTTGTTGCCTATCGAAGCCAGCTCGGCATGCAAGTCATCCCGAGCGACTCCCCGGATGTGATGCGGCAGTTGGTGCGCACAATTCGGGAAGGAGGCTGCGTGGCGCTGCTTGGCGATCGTGACATCTCTGGCAACGGAGTTGCGGTGCAGATGTTCGGCGCTACCGCCCGCATCCCCGGCGGTCCTGCTGCGTTGTCCCTGATCACCGGCGTACCCGTGCACCCAGTGGCGCTGTCGTATTCCGATGGCATGACTCTCGGTGAGGTACTGCCGCCAGTTGACATCGTGACGACCGGGGACCGTCGAGCAGATATCACCACCATGACGCAGGCCATCGCGGACGGGTTGTGCACGGGTATTGATCGGGCTCCCCAGGATTGGCACATGCTGCAGCGCGTCTGGGTGACCTCATGAAGAGCCAGCCACTGAACGGCGGTAGGGCCCTGCGGATCGGGTTGGTGTGTCCCTACTCCTGGAATTCACCAGGGGGAGTGCGTTCGCACATTGAAGACCTGGCTCTTGCCCTGATCCAGCGTGGTCATTGGGTGAACGTGCTGGCCCCCGTTGAATCTCCAGAACAGGAACTCCCCGACTGGCTGACAGATGCGGGGGTGCCTGTGGCCGTGCCCTACAACGGCTCGGTGGCAAAGCTTCGATTTGGTATTCGCGCTATGGCGCGAGTTCGCAAGTGGATTGATGTCAACGACTTTGATGTATTACACGTGCATGAGCCGCTCGCACCAAGTGTCTCTCTCCTGGCTTGCTGGGTGGCCAGCGGACCAATCGTCGCGACCTGGCATTCGTCCGCCGAACGATCTCGAGTGTTGAACGCATCCTTTTACATTGCCCAGACGGCACTGGAGAAGATCAGCGCCCGAATTGCGGTGAGTGAATCGGCGCGACGCTACCTGGTCTCGCACGTGGGTGGAGATGCCATCCTGATTCCCAACGGCGTGCGAGTGCAGGCCATTGCCGAGCGAGCTCGGCGCACCAGCAAGGAGCCGGAAGCTCTGGCCTTCTTGGGGCGAATTGATGAGCCTCGCAAGGGCCTGGAAATCCTGTTGGCGGCCATGCCGGCTGTGATTCGGTCAGTGCCTGATGTGCATCTGACGGTCGTGGGTCCAGGTGATGCTTCGGCACAGATTGCTCGGATGGACAAAGACATCGGTCAGCACGTGACATTCGCAGGCAAACTCAGTGATGACCAGAAGATCGAGGCGCTTGCACGAGCTCAGGTGTACGTCGCTCCGCACACCGGCGGCGAGTCGTTCGGCATTGTGCTCGCTGAGGCGATGGCCGCAGGAACAGCGGTTTTGGCTTCCGATCTTGAGGCCTTCTCGGTTGTCTTGCAAGAGGGCCGTGCGGGGCAACTGTTCCCCACAGGTGACAGCCAGGCACTGGCGAACGCAATCGTTGCACTGCTGAACGGACCCGACCGAGTGCAGGAGCTTGCCGGTGCCGGTCGGCTACGCGTGCGCGATTTTGACTGGGACACCGTGGTGGACCAGGTGTTGGCCGTGTACGAGGCCGTCACGGTGAACGGGGATAAGGTCACCGAGGACTTGCGAGGGCAGCTAGTTGGTCGATGGATGGTGAGCCGATGACCTGGTGGCTCGCAGTGGTGTTCGTGGTTCTGGCGTGCGTATTCGCGCTATACCTGTCGGTCACCGCCGGGCGTCTGGACCGGCTGCACCGCCGGATCGACTCAGCACAAGCGAACTTGTCCACGCTGCTGCTTCGACGAAATTCGGCAGCTATCGAACTGGCAAGCAGTGGCCTACTCGATCCGGCCAGTTCCGTACTGATCTTGAACGCGGCGCATGTGGCTCGAGAATGCGCTGATGACACTTTGGCGGATCGCTCCTTTTCGGAATCGGCGTTGTCAGCGGCCTTGAATGCCGCGCTCGATGAGTCACACGAGCCGGACGAACCTGGTTTGACCGGTCTTGAGCATCAACTCATCACCGAGGTGGTCGCTTTGGGGACACGTGTCCAGCTGTCGCGGCGTTTCCTCAACGACGCAGTTCGCGCCTGCCGGCAGGTGCGCCAGCAGCAGCTGGTACGAATTTTTCGGTTGGCCGGGCACACTGCTTGGCCGCAGACCATGGAAATGGACGACGCCCTGCCCGTAGGGCTGGGGCCACGCTGAGCCCAAATACCGAGGAAGGCCTACCATTGTGGAGATCGGCAAGGGCCGGCATTGGTGGGTAAGGGGTTGACGTGACGGACACCGCGGCACAGGTGGGAACTTCTCTGGTCAAGCGCGGCATGGCAGAGATGCTCAAAGGCGGGGTGATCATGGATGTGGTGGATGCGGCCCAGGCCAAGATCGCTGAGGACGCCGGCGCTGTTGCGGTGATGGCACTTGAGCGTGTCCCTGCCGATATTCGTGCACAAGGTGGGGTAGCGCGCATGTCCGATCCGGACATGATCCAGGGAATCATCGACGCAGTGTCAATACCCGTGATGGCCAAGGCGCGAATCGGACATTTCGCCGAAGCGCAGGTCTTGCAAACGCTGGGTATCGATTACATCGATGAGTCTGAGGTTCTGACACCTGCTGACTACGCCAATCACATCGACAAGTGGAAGTTCACGGTGCCGTTCGTGTGCGGAGCGACCAATTTAGGCGAAGCCTTGCGCAGGATCACTGAGGGCGCGGCCATGATTCGATCCAAAGGCGAGGCAGGAACCGGGGATGTCTCCAATGCCGTGACCCACATGCGCAAGATCCGCGCTCAGATTGCCCAACTCAGGACGATGGCCACGGACGAACTCTACGTCGCAGCCAAGGAACTCCAAGCCCCGTATGAGTTGGTGCGTGAGGTAGCCGAAAGCGGTCGCCTGCCAGTAGTGCTTTTCACCGCCGGAGGCATTGCTACACCAGCGGACGCGGCGATGATGATGCAACTCGGGGCAGACGGCGTTTTTGTGGGCTCCGGCATCTTCAAGTCGGGGAATCCCGCGCAACGAGCGGAGGCGATCGTGGCCGCCACGCACAATTTCGAGGATCCGGAAGCCGTGGCCAGGGCCTCACGCGGACTTGGCGAGGCAATGGTCGGGATCAACGTTGCGGATATCCCGGTGCATCACCGCTTGGAGGACCGGGGCTGGTGATCGCCTGGCCGTCTGTTGGCGTCTTGTCGATTCAAGGGGATGTGCGCGAGCACATGCGTTCCCTGGATGAGGTGGGAGCTGCTCCGTCCGCCGTGAAGCATGCTTATGAGTTCAGTGCCCTTGATGCACTGATTATTCCTGGTGGGGAGTCGACCACCATGAGCAAACGCGCACTGGCCGAGGGACTCATGGGACCCCTGCGAGATTTCCGCGCCAGCGGAAGACCGATCTACGGGTCGTGTGCGGGAATGATCATGCTTGCCGATGAAGTGCTGGATGGGCGTCCCGACCAGGAGACGGTGGGCGGCATCGACATGGTGGTGCGTCGGAATGCCTTCGGACGCCAAGTAGATTCCTTCGAGGCGCAGCTGCCCATGCCAGCGTTTGGCAGGGAGCCAGTGCACGCGGTATTCATTCGAGCGCCTTGGGTTGAGTCCATTGGTGAAGATGTCGAGGTGCTCGGCACGGTTCCTTCCGAGAGCGGTGCCGATAGAATCGTGGCTGTTCGGCAGAACAACCTGCTCGCCACAAGCTTTCACCCAGAGCTCACCGGCGATACGCGGGTGCATCAATACTTCGTATCAATGGTGAGGCGGGATTCATGAGCGGCCATTCCAAATGGGCGACGACCAAGCACAAGAAGGCTGTTGTCGATGCCAAGCGCGGCAAGCTCTTCGCACGCTTGATCAAGAACATCGAGGTGGCGGCAAGAACCGGCGGCGCAGATCCATCAGGGAACCCAACCTTGTATGACGCGATCCAAAAGGCCCGGAAGTCCTCAGTTCCGTTGGACAACATCGAGAGAGCGGTCAAGCGAGGGTCCGGCGCTGAAGCGGGTGGTGCTGACTGGCAGACGATCATGTACGAGGGCTACGGACCGTCAGGAGTGGCCGTGTTGATCGAGTGTCTGACAGACAATCGCAACCGGGCAGCCGGTGAGGTGCGTGTGGGGATGACCCGCAACGGAGGCTCGATGGCTGATCCGGGTTCGGTCTCCTATTTGTTCCATCGCAAGGGCGTAGTGATCGTGCCCAAGGTTGACGGGATCAGCGAGGATGACCTGTTGCTGGTGGTTCTGGATGCTGGCGCGGATGAGGTCAACGATCTGGGTGAGTCCTTCGAAGTTGTCTCAGAGGCGACCGACCTGGTGCGTGTACGGTCTGCCATTCAAGAAGCTGGGATCGACTATGAGTCTGCGGATGCAACCTTTTTGCCCAGCGTCTCGGTGGAGCTTGATGAGGATGGGGCGCGAAAGGTATTCCGGCTGATTGAAGCTCTTGAGGACAGCGACGATGTCCAGAATGTCTTTGCAAACTTTGACATTTCCGATGAGGTCATGGCGGCGCTGGACTAGCGACACCTTGATTTTGTGCGCCTGAAGTCAGCCAGGGCCCGCTACAGTATCGAACACTTGTTCGGTTCTGGTAGGAGGCGGCATGCGTGTCCTGGGTATCGACCCCGGGTTGACTCGGTGTGGTCTGGCAGTGGTCTCGGCACAGGGCAATGTACTGACGTGTGAATACATCGATGTTGTGCGCACCGATCCCGCTCAGCCACTGCAACTTCGACTGTTGGCTGTGGAGCGGGCAATCGAAGCAATCGTCGAGCGGTTCTCGCCGGACGTCGTGGCCATTGAGCGTGTCTTTAGTCAGCACAATGTGACGACCGCAATGGGAACAGCGCAATCGTCGGCGATGGGACTGCTGGTGGCTGCTCGAGGCGGGTTGGAAGTGGCGATGCACACCCCATCTGAGGTCAAGGCCTCGGTGACCGGCAATGGGCGTGCCGGAAAGGCCCAGGTCATAGCCATGGTCACTCGCATCCTGAAACTCCCACAGGCACCCAAGACAGCGGATGCGGCGGATGCTGCGGCGATCGCCATCTGCCAGCTGTGGCGAGGCCCGGCTCTGGCACGTTTGGCTGCCGCGGGAGCTCGACCGTGATCGCCATGATCCGGGGCACCGTTGTGTCGCTCGGCGCTGATCACGCTGTGGTCGACATCGGACCACTGGCGGTTCAGGTGACCTGCGCCTTGCCACTGCTTATTCGCACGTCAGTGGGGGACCGAGTTCATTGGTGGACTGCACTAGTGGTTCGAGAGGATGCCTGGACGCTGTACGGATTCGACGAAATTTCGCAAAAGGCGATGTTTGAACTGGTTCAGACGGTAACCGGCATTGGCCCGCGCATTGCCTTGGCTCTGCTGTCAGCAATGAGTGTTGAACACCTGACCAGCGCAATCGCCACGGAGAACCTGACCACCTTGATCAAGGCCCCAGGCCTGGGACGTAAGGGCGCTCAACGGCTCGTGCTGGAATTGAAAGACAAGGTTGTGGCGGTGTCGGGGGAGGCCGAATCTGCCAGCCTGGAGATGGGTAATTGGCGTCAAGCGGTTACAGCCGGACTCATGTCATTGGGCTGGTCCCAGCGTGAGGCGGAGCAAGCCTGTGAGGCCATCTCGGAACAAGCTGGGCCGGAACCGGATGTCGGTGCGTTGCTGAAGGCCGCCCTGCAGACGTTGGATCGGGCATGATCGAGTCGCTGGTCAGCGGACAGCAGGAGCCGGACGATGCGATCATCGAGGGCGCCTTGCGGCCCACAACCCTTGATGAGTTCATCGGTCAGGATCGAGTAAAGGCGCAGCTTGGACTCGTGCTGACTGCTGCGGCGGCACGTAGCCGACCAGCCGACCACGTGCTGTTGTCCGGGCCGCCGGGCCTTGGGAAGACCACATTGGCCAACATCATCGCCAGTGAGATGCAGGCCCCGCTACGAATCACCAGCGGGCCAGCGCTTCAGCATGCAGGTGACGTTGCTGCAGTCTTATCGAGCCTGCAGCCAGGGGAGGTGCTCTTCCTCGATGAGATTCATCGCACTGCGCGTGCGGCAGAGGAGATGCTGTACCTGGCGATGGAGGATTTCCGGGTTGATGTTGTGGTCGGCAAGGGGCCGGGGGCTACGGCCATTCCCTTGGACATTGCGCCGTTCACCCTGGTTGGTGCAACCACGAGGGCTGGATTGCTCCCAAGCCCGCTGCGGGATCGTTTTGGCTTCACGGCGCATCTGGATTTCTATGATGGCGACGACCTGATCACCATTGTTGAGCGAAGCGCGCTGTTACTGGGCTGCGCCATGGATCGGCGAGGTGCGGCTGAGATCGCCGGTCGATGTCGAGGAACGCCCCGTATCGCGAACCGCCTACTGCGGCGTGTGCGTGATTGGGCCCAGGTCCACGGGAATGGATTCATTGACCAGGAGGTAGCCAAGCAGGCCTTAGACCTGTACGAAGTCGACACCCTTGGTCTGGATCGGATAGATCGGGCGGTTTTGAAGGCGTTGGTCGTGAAATTCGCTGGAGGACCGGTCGGTTTGTCAACGTTGGCGGTGGCCGTGGGTGAGGAACCAGAGTCGATTGAGACTGTCGCTGAGCCTTTCCTGGTGCGCCTTGGGCTGATCATGCGTACCTCACGGGGGCGTGTGGCAACCGCAAACGCTTGGTCGCATCTGGGCCTGGCTGATCCGGGCTCGCATCAGCGGGCATAGTCCTTAGCCAGGGCTATCAGGGAGAAGATAGGCTACGTGGGCCCTGTCTACAGAGAAGAGAATTCCCGTGCTGAGTTTCCTCCCCCTGATCTTGATCATGGGCGCCTTCTATTTCTTCTTCATGCGTCCCCAGCAGCAAAAGCGAAAGGACCAGCTCGCACAGGTGAAGAGCGCTGGCCCGGGCACCGACATCATGACCACCGCAGGGATCTTCGGCACGATTCGTGCCAACGATGGCGAGAAGATTGATGTTGAGATTGCTCCGGGCGTAGTGATCAGGATGCTTCCGGCCGCCATTTCAACTGTCGTTACCAAGCCAGGTGACGACCTGATCGAGTCCGGTGACACAGGCACCGAGCCGGGCAACGACACCCCTAACGCGTAAGGCAGACGTCTTGGCTCCCATCAAGTCCACTCGTCCGGGTCGATTGCTGCTGGCCTTGCTGGCATTGGTGATCGCATTGGCGGTTGTAGCGTTCTGGCCCGGAACGGATCACTCAGTGCACTTGGGATTGGACCTGCGCGGTGGCACGCAGATCACGCTCCAGCCCAAGCCGGTGACTCCCGGAGCGACGATCACCGATGATGAGTTGCAGCAAACTGTGGCGATTTTGCGCCAGCGAGTGGATGGTTTGGGAGTAGCCGAATCAGAGGTCGCAATTCAGGGTTCTGGGAGCGGAGCCACCATCGTGGTCTCGGTTCCCGGGGTAGGCCAAGATCGACTGCTCCAGTTGGTGCAGCGCACGGCATTGCTTGATTTCCGTCCGGTGTGGCAACTCGGGGCACCGAATCCGCTTTCTGCCACTGCGGCAGCAGCCGCTGTGGCCTCAGCCCAGGCGGCATCGGTGAGAGCATCGGCAAGTCCGACGATCACTTCAGCGAAGGCTTCAAGTCCGTCCGCCTCCAGTCAGATTTCCACGGCAGCAGCATCGCCAACCGTGAGCCCTTCACCCAAGTCCGGAAGCGCGCTGGCGACAGCCAGCCCGATTCCCTCAGTGTCCCCGAGCGTCTCCGTCACTGGTCCGCCTGTCGGTTCGAACCGAGGGGGAACATCGATCGTGCAGTCATCGACGAATTCGACGGCTTATCAAACCAAGCTTGCTCAGTTGGACTGCACAAATCCAATTGTGTACAAGGGTGGAACGCCAGACAACCCGACCATGTGGTTGGGAACCTGCGCCCAGGACGGCTCCGCGAAGTACAACCTTGAACCTGCCTTCATTCGGGGTACGAACGTGACCGGCGCGAGTGCGGTCATGAACCAAAATGGCATCGGCTGGGTCGTCAATCTCGACTTTGACTCGGCCGGCGCCAAGGCCCTGGCAGATGCATCGCAAAGACTCAGTGCACTGCCGGACTGCGGTACGTCAGGTGCTAGCCCATGCAACGCCTTCGCGATTGTGCTGGACGGCACAGTCGTTTCCGCTCCGCGATTCAATTCAGCCATTCTCGGGGGCAGTGCGCAGATCGAGGGCAACTTCAATTCCCAGCAGGCGAATGACCTGGCAAATGTACTGAAGTACGGGGCACTGCCGGTGACATTGACACCTGTAGATGTGTCCAGCGTCTCGCCAACGGTTGGCAACGATCAATTGCGGGCTGGCATTATTGCGGGTCTGCTCGGGTTGGCCCTGGTCATGCTGTACCTGCTGTTCTACTACCGAGCGCTTGGCCTGGTGGCAATTGCATCCCTGGTTATCGCCGGTGCGGTTACCTACCTGTCGTTCATCGTGTTAAGCAAGACCATTGGTCTTTCATTGAGTCTTGCGGGAGTAGCGGGTGCCATCGTGGCGATCGGTATTACCGCAGACACCTTCATCGTCTACTTCGAGCGTCTCCGCGATGAACTACGTGATGGCCGAAGTCTGCGCGCCGCTGCAGACTCAGGATGGGTGCGCGCGCGCCGGACTCTGCTGGCCGCCGACTTCGTGTCGATCCTGGCAGCTGCTGTGCTGTATTTCATCTCCGTTGGGTCCGTGCGTGGATTCGCCTTCGTGCTGGGTTTGACCACGATCATTGACATCATCGTCGCGTTCTGGTTCACGCATCCGATCGTCGTCTGGATCAGTCGAACCGGCTGGATGCAACGTGGCTCGCGACTGACAGGAGTTGATGCCCGCCGCATGGCTGGAACGAGTGCTGCTCGTGAGCTGACGGCGAAATCAAAGCGGCGATCAACGGTGGAGGAATCCCCTCAAACCGGTGACGATGAAGGGGAGATGGCATGAGCGGCTTGGGACAGCGCCTGTACAACGGCCAGCTCAGCGTGGACTTCATTGGCCGACGCAAGACCTGGTATCTCATCTCTGGGGCGATCTTGATTGTGGCCATCGCAGCCTTGGGCATTCGTGGCCTGAACCTGGGGATCGAATTTAAGGGCGGTGCCCAGTTCGTGCTGCCTAACGCAACCTGTTCAATTGAGCAGGCGCGGGCTACTGCGGAGTCGGCCACCGGTGCACAGGCGATCGTGACCAAGACTGCGTCGGGAACCATTGCGGTTCAAACAGAGACGGTCAACCCCAATCAGTCGGAAGCCATAAGTCAGGCGCTGGCCAAGACGTGTGGAATCAGCGCATCCGAGATCAAGAGCGAGGTTGTCGGGCCGACTTGGGGAGCGCAGATCTCCCAGAAGGCGTTGCAGGGACTGATCATCTTCTTGATCCTGGTCTCGATCTTCTTGTCGATCTACTTTGAATGGCGCATGGCGGTGGCGGCCCTCATCGCGCTGGCACATGACCTGGTGATCACGGTTGGGATATATGCCCTGACCGGGTTAGAGGTTACCCCTGCAACAGTCATCGGTCTGCTGACGATTTTGGGCTATTCCCTGTATGACACCGTCGTGGTGTTCGACAAGGTGAAGGAGAACACGCGGGGTATCACCGGTCAATCGATGGTCACGTACAGCGAGGCGGCTAACTTGGCGGTTAACCAGACCCTCATGCGATCGATCAACACTTCAATTGTCGCTCTGCTACCCGTTGTTGCAATCATCGTGGTTGGTGCTGGTCTGCTCGGCGCTGGAACCCTGCTCGACCTTGCCGTGGCCCTGGCCGTGGGCATGGCTGCTGGCACATATTCCTCGATTTTCATCGCGACACCGTTCTTGGTGACGCTGAAGGAACGCCAGCCTGAGATGCAATCGCTCCGGGCGCGTGTCGGGAACCGGCGAAATCAAGCCTCGAAGCCGACAGTTGCAAGTTCGGCGGCTTCGAGTGCTGTATCAGCCAACGCAGGCTCAGACGGCTCGGTTCGCCGGCCGCCTCGCCGGCAGCCGCGCTCACGGCGCCCAAGCTCGTCGTAGCTGGCGGCCGAAGAAGTTTTGGCCGAATCTCGTCGTACACTTGGGCAACGAACAGGAGCGACGTTGACCGAAGAGCTGGTGAGCAGCAGCGGTAGCGCTGCTACGTCCAGCGGCGAGGCAGGTGGATTTCGATCCCGTCTGGCTCGATTTGCCGGCACGCGAGCTTCACAGCCTGAACTTGATCCTCTCTTTCGAACGCTCCGCCGGTTCCACCCCAAGTCCGACGAACGCATGCTTGAGCGCGCGTATCAGGTTGCTGCGTACCTCCATCGAGACCAGGTTCGGCGCTCGGGAGAGCCGTACATCACCCACCCGCTCGCCGTAGCGACCATCCTGGCCGAATTGGGCATGACCGCCCCCACGCTTGCAGCCGCTCTCCTCCACGACACAGTTGAGGACACTGGGTATTCCCTTGATGCCCTTCGGGAGGACTTCGGCGAGGAGATTGCCAGCCTCGTGGACGGAGTCACCAAGCTCGATCGCGTCAAGTACGGAGAGGCATCTGCCTCAGAGACAGTACGCAAGATGGTCGTGGCCATGGCACGGGATATCCGGGTGCTTGTGATCAAGCTTGCCGATCGCCTGCACAACATGCGGACCCTTCGCTGGATGCCGGAGGACAAACAGCAGAAAAAGGCGCGCGAAACCCTGGAAATTTATGCACCCCTTGCTCACCGCCTGGGGATGAACACCATGAAGTGGGAACTGGAAGATCTGGCGTTTGCCACCTTGTACCCCAAGATGTACGACGAGATTGTGCGACTCGTGGGACAGCGCGCTCCATCACGGGATCTGTTTTTGCGCACGATTTTGGACGATGTCGAGGGTGACCTGCGCAACGCCAAGATCAAGACCACTGTCACCGGACGACCGAAGCACTATTACTCCGTCTATCAGAAGATGGTGGTTCGGGGCCGAGACTTTGCTGATATCTACGATCTGGTCGGTGTTCGCATCCTGGTTGAATCCGTACGTGATTGCTACGCGGTCCTGGGCATCTTGCACGCCAAGTGGTCACCGGTACCGGGGCGATTCAAGGACTTCATCGCCATGCCGAAGTTCAATATGTATCAGTCGCTTCACACCACCGTGATTGGGCCTGACGGTAAGCCGGTTGAATTCCAGATTCGTACGCAAGAGATGCACCGAGCGGCCGAGTTCGGAGTCGCGGCTCATTGGCGATATAAGCAACACGACGTCGGAGGTAAGTCGGGTCCGGATGACTTTGGTTGGCTTCGCCAACTCATGGAGTGGCAGCGAGAAACCGAAGATCCTGACGAGTTCATGGATGCCCTGCGGTATGACCTCGGGGGCTCCGAGGTGTATGTCTTTACCCCCAAGGGCGATGTGGTCGCTCTTCCGAGTAGTGCCACTCCTGTTGATTTTGCCTACACCGTCCACACCGAAGTCGGTCACAGATGTGTTGGAGCGCGTGTCAACGGCAAACTCGTTCCCCTGGAGTCCACGCTCGACAACGGTGACGTGGTGGAGATTTTCACCTCCAAGACGGAAGGGGCTGGACCTTCACGAGACTGGCTTGGATTTGTTGTTTCCCCGCGAGCCAAGAGCAAGATTAAGGCCTGGTTTTCCCGCGAGCGACGCGATGAAGCAATCGAGCATGGCAAGGAGGCGATTGTTCGGGCCATGCGAAAGCAGGGCCTGCCGCTGCAGCGACTGATGACCAATCAGGCGCTTACCGCAATGGCTGCGGATTTCCACTTGGCCGATATCACTGCGCTCTATGCGGCGGTCGGAGAGTCGCGCATCTCGGCTAGCACGATTGTCTCGCGATTGGTTGATTCGGCAGGTGGAGTAGATGGAGCCGCCGACGATGCAGCTGAGGCATTCAGCCCCACGTTACTGGGGAAGCGAGCACGGACGGCAGGCGATGTTGGCGTAGTGGTGAACGGCGCGGATGACGTTCTCGCGAAGCTAGCGCGTTGCTGTACACCGGTTCCAGGCGATGACATCGTGGGTTTCGTAACCCGCGGCACCGGTGTGTCGGTGCACCGTCAGAACTGCGTGAATGTGCCTGGACTTCAGGCGACCCCGGATCGCATCGTGCCAGTGCAATGGGCGCCGACAGCAAATAGTGTCTTTTTGGTGAACATCCAAGTGGAAGCGCTGGATCGCTCGAGACTGCTCGCTGATGTCACCCGCGCGCTGTCGGACACTCACGTCAACATCCTCAGTGCCTCCGTGACGACCTCCAGGGATCGGATCGCCTATTCTCGATTCACGTTCGAGATGGCCGATCCAAAGCATCTGGGTTCGGTATTGAGGGCTGTTCGCACGGTCGAAGGCGTGTACGACGTCTACCGCGTTTAGCGGCCAGGTTGAATATGACCATCGTTGGCCGAACGTGACGCAATTATCGACCGGAGAATTCTACGGCCGCATTCACAGCGGCGTCCATGAGCGCAGTGGTTGAGGCAATTTGCTCCGCAAGCTTATCCGCGGCGCCCGAATCACCCTTGGCTGCTGCTGCTGCTCGCTGCTGCTCCAATTTTGCGATTGCCTCCGCGAAGCGCGCAGCCGTTGCTTCGGCTCGCGC